>NZ_CP039292.1:3000295-3300325 GCF_004798665.1 Actinomyces procaprae | reverse complement strand
AGGAGCTGGCGGGCTCCCTGTCCGCCGCGCTCGCGGCCGCCGCGCGGGTCCACGCGGTGGCCTGCGCCCCCGTGGAGATGGCCGACGGCGCGGTCATCCTGCCGCCCGGTCGGCTCGCCGTCTCCTGGGAGGAGGTCGACTACACCTACCCGGAGGCGTCCCGTGCCTCGCTGCGCGGGGTGAGTGCGCGTGCCGAGGCGGGCGGGTGGACCTGCCTGGTGGGGGCCTCGGGCTCCGGTAAGACGACGCTGGCGCGCCTGGCGCTGCGCTTCGACGACCCGGCCCGCGGGCGAGTGCGCGTGGGCGGGGTGGACCTGCGCGACCTGGAGGCTGAGAGCATGCGCGACCGGGTCGCCCTGGTCGCGCAGGAGGCGCACCTGTTCCGCATGAGCGTGGCCGACAATGTGCGCCTGGCCCGCCCCTGCGCCACTCGCGAGCAGGTCGAGGCCGCCTGCCGGATCGCCGCCGTGCATGAGGACGTGGTGGCCATGCCCGCCGGCTACGACACGGTGCTGGGTGAGCGCGGCGCCACGGTCTCCGGCGGCCAGCGGCAGCGAATCGCCCTGGCACGCGCCCTGCTCGCCCTGCCCGACGTGCTGGTGCTGGATGAGTTCACCAGCCACCTCGACCCCGCCGTGGATGCCCGTGTGCGCGACGGCGTGCGCCACTGGGCGGACCGGAACGAGGTCACGGTCGTGGAGATCACGCACCGGCTGCACCGCATCGAGCAGGCCGACCACGTCGTCGTGCTCGACGCCGGACGCGTGGTGCAGTCCGGTCCGCCGGGGGAGTTGCTGGCGCAGGCCGAGGGGCCGCTCGCGCGCCTGCGCGCCCGCCAGGAGTGAGCCCGGCCGAGGACCGTGGGCGGTGCCTTCAGACGTCCTCGACGTCGGCGTAGGACAGCGGGTCATCGATCGGCTCCAGATGCGCCGAGACCCGCAGGCTGGGGTCGGCGGCGACGAGCTCGTCGATGAGCGCCTCGGTGTAGTCGTGGCCCCGCTTGACCGTCCAGTCGCCGGGCACCAGCACGTGCAGGTGGGCGAAGCGGCGACTGCCGGCCTCGCGCACGCGCACCGCGTGGAAGTCGACGACGCCGTCGCGGCGGCGCTCATCCAGGACCGCGTTGATCCGCTGCAGGGCCTCCCGGTCCGGGGCCACATCCATGAGCCCGGCCACCGACTCGCGGATCAGTTGGAAGCCGGTCCACATGATGTTCAGGCCCGCACCCAGGGCGACGACGGCGTCGAGCACGGGGGAGTGGAACACCGCGACCAGGCCCACCCCCGCGAGCACGGCGGCGGAGGTGGTCACGTCGGTCAGCAGGTGCTTGGCGTCCGCCACCAGCGTGGCCGAGTGCTCGGCCCGTCCCTTGCGCAGCAGCACCCAGGCCACTGCGCCGTTGATCAGGGAGGCGCCCACCGAGATCATCAGCCCCAGGCTCAGCCGTTCCGGCATGACCGGGGTGATGATGCGCTCGATCGCGGAGAAGATGATGAAGCCGGCGGCCACGAAGATCATGGCCCCCTCGCACACGGAGGAGAAGTACTCCGCCTTGGAGTGCCCGAACTGGTGGTCGGCGTCGGCCGGCCGGATGGCGATCTTCAAGACGACTACCGCCACCAGTGCGGCCACGAGGTTGACCAGGGACTCGGCGGCATCGGACAGCAGCCCGACCGAACCAGTCAGCCACCAGGCGAGCGCCTTCAGCGTGATGGTGGCCAGGGCCGCCCCGACTGACAGCCAGGCGTAGCCGGAGAGGTCCTTGGGCGGGGCGTAGCGGGGGGATGGCACCCCCAGAGTATGGCCGGGCGGGCCCGCCCGGAGAAAGCCGCGTCAGTTCCGGGCGGGGCCGCGGCGGGCTCAGTCGGCGTGGTTGACCGGGCGGACCTGGGCGTCGTCGACGGTAACCGACGGGGCCGACGACGGCTGCGGGGTGGGCGTGCCGAACAGGCGCTCCTTGACGGCGTCGGCGACCTTGTCGGTGACGGCCTCGCCCTGCTCACGCACGAAGCTGGAGGCGCGGTTGGAGGCGGCGCTGACCCTGTCGCGCACGAAGGGCTGGTCGACGAGCCTGGTGGCCGACGCCTTGATGCGCTCGTACTGCGCCCGGCCCGCGCGCGTACCGAGGACGTAGCCGGCACCGAGTCCGATGATGAAGGGGAGCTTGCTAGCCATGGGTTCCTCCTGCACGGGTGCCGCCCGGCGCGGCCCCTGCCCGCAACCCTACCGGCTTCACCCTGGGGCTCAGCTGGGGATAGTCGCCGCGGCGGCCGCAGCACACCACCGGCCCACCGCGAACGCGAGCAGCCGGCAAGCCCATTAGGTAAATCTATCTTTGCTATACAGGCGCATTGATTGGTTCTACCGTCAGAATATGGGTGTGCCGCAGCTCTTGAGTCCCTTCCATTCGGAGCGCAAGTCCGCTCTGGTGGGTGTGCGGCTGCGCTCCGGTGATGAGGCCGCCGCGCCGGAGCCGGAGGTGTGCCCCACGGCGCTTTGGCTCACCGCCCGCCCGCGCCGCCACCAGCCGCTGCCGGCCGTCGGCAATTCAGCGTCCGCGCTCGCGTCTCGGCTCAACTGGCTGCGCGCCGGCGTGCTGGGAGCCAATGACGGCATTGTCTCCGTGGCGGGCCTGGTGATCGGCGTAGCCGCCGCCGCGCCCACGGACACCGGCGCCATCATGGCGGCGGGAGTCGCCGGCGTGCTGGCCGGGGCCGTCTCCATGGCTGCCGGCGAGTACGTATCCGTCTCCACCCAGTCGGACACCGAGCGGGCCTATGTGGCCCGCCAGCGTGAGCGGCTCGCGGCCGACCCGGCCGCCGGCGTCGACTCCCTGGCCGCCCACTACCGCGCCAAGGGACTGACGGCGCAGACCGCGCGGAGGGTGGCGCGTGAACTGACGGTGTACGACGCCGTCGGCGCGCACCTGGAGGTCGAGCTCGGCCTGCGGGAGGATGACTACACCAACCCCTGGCACGCGGCCTTCTCCAGCGCCGTGGCGTTCGTGGTGGGCTCCATGCTGCCGCTGTTGGCGATCCTGCTGCTGCCGGTGAGTGTGGAGATTCCGCTGACCTTCGCCGCGGTGCTGGTCGGGCTGGCGATCACCGGCGTGGTGTCTGCGCGGCTCGGCGACGCCCCGATCCGCCCGGCCGTGGTGCGCAACGTGCTCGGCGGTGCGCTGGCGATGACGGTCACCTGGGGTATCGGGCACCTCATCGGCGTCGCCGTCTGAGCGGCCCGTGGCGGGCGGGCGGGTCTTAAGTCCTATTGTGTTAGTGCTTGGGCGGAGGTGTGTGGCTGTTGAGCCTGCCAGTTGGACCCCTGTGCCGCCGTTGGACCCCTGTCCCCCCGTTGGACCGCCGTAGCCACCGGTTACAGCGGTCCAACGGGAAGTAAGCGGTCCAACGGGGCGCAAGCGGTCCATCGGGGCTGGGCGGTCCATCGGGGCTTGGGCGGTCCAACCGGGGCGGCGCAAAGACCCACTCGCCCCTCGACGGGCGCACGCAGCCCACTCAAACTGGAGCCCGGTAGCCACCAGCTGCGACGAACTCACCACCGGCTACCAGACCACCACCCACATCGCCAGCTCCGCCCGCCAGCACAAACGACTTACACAACACGACCTAGGGCAGCTGCGCGGCGAGCAGTTCCGGCTGCAGGGTGCGTGCCAGCTCGTAGCCGTCAGCCCCGAGCGCCACCGGCACTCCGGATTCGGCGAGCGCCCGCGCCTCCGGCGCCAGCCCGGCCGGGTGGGTCAGCTGCGTGCCCGCCAGCACCTGCTCGGTGGGGGTGAGTCGACGGATCGCCACTGCCGCCACCCGGTCGGAGTGCTCGCGCGCCGCCTCGCCGTAGATCAGCGGATCGTGCTGGCCATCGTCGCCGACCAGCAGCCACTTCACCTCCGGCAGGTCGATCATGAGCCGGCGCAGGCCCGTGCGCTTGTGCTCAATGCCGCTGCGGAACAGTCCGGTGTTCGTGGGCCCCCAGTCCGTCATCAGCATCGGCCCCTCCGGGAAGCCGTTGCGCTCGAAGAAGGAGCGGTAGGTCGGCACCACGTTCCAGGCGCCGGTCGAGAGGTAGATCACCGGCGCGCCCGGATGCGCCTGCTGCACCGTGGTGAGCAGCTGTGCCATGCCCGGCACGCTCTCGCGGGAGGAGGTGTACTTGACCAGCTGGTTCCAGGCGGCCACGAACATGCGGGGCACGTGGGAGACCATGACGGTGTCGTCGATGTCGCACACGATGCCCAGGCGCGGTCCCGGGGCCACCACCAGTACCCGCGTGGTGACCGTGGCGGCGCCCGCCGCCTCCAGGGTGGCCTCATGCCAGCCGGGGGGCAGGCCGTGCCCGCGCACGACGACGTCGACGTACCCCTCCCGGTCTGCGCGGGTGCGCACACTCACCCCGCCGAGCGTGACCGTGACCGGCAGATGCGGCACGGGCACGTCGATGAACATGCGCCAGCCGCGCTGCGCCTCCAGCAGGCTCTCGGCCGCCTGGCGGCGCGCGTCCTGCGGCGTTGCCGGCAGCTCCTCCGGCAGTCGCTGGAACAGCGGGCCCTCACTGGGCGCATTCGGCGGGCGCATGACCATGCGGGCCAGCACGCGCGCCATATCACGGGGGGCGGCTTGGGCCGGTGCGTCCGGGCGGGCGGCCGGGGGCGCCGCCGACCCGTAGCCGACGTAGGGGATCGCCCGCGGGCGCCAGCCGCGGCGCCGGAGCACGGGGATGGAGTCGCGGTGGAACTGGTCCTCGACGGCGCGGACGAGATCGGAGAACGGCACGGGGTCATCCTACGGACGATTACTCCGCGGCGTACGGGGAGGACTCCCCGCCCCTCCCGCCCGCCCCTCCCGCCGAGATCGGTAGTTGTTACGTGCTGAGGTCGGTAGTTGTTACGTGCCGAGGTCGGTCGATATGGCGACCGGCCTCCCGCCACAGCACCACGCCGGCCACGAGCGCCCACCACGTGTAGGACGATCCCACCACGGTCGCCCAGAAGGGCCAGTCCTGCTCAACGTGATTCTGCTCGGGGAACCACCACTGCATGGACAGGCCGAATACGGCTGCCCCGGCGGCCGCCGCCGTCAGCAGCGACGGCGACCTCCACTCCAGGCCCGCAGCCACCAGTCCCATGAGCGCGGGCAGGCACCACACCCAGTGGTGCGACCAGGAGATCGGGGAGATGAGCAGGCCCAGCGTCATCGCCACCGCGACCTGCGCCGTCAGGACGACGCCGTCGGCGCGTGGGGCGGCCGGGCGGGGGGAGGCGGCGTCCGCGTCGCCGGGGCGGGGCGGACGCAGCCGGTTCAGTCGCACCAGCAGCAGCCAGGCGAGGCCGACGACGGCGACGGCGAGTAGCGCCCAGGCGGCGTCCCAGGCCGGCATCGGCAGCCAGCGGGCCACCAGGCCCTTGAGGTTCTGGTTGCCGGAGTAGTCCGTGAAGCCGGCGCGGGAGGAGTCCCACATGGCGGAGAGGAAGAACCGCGCCGACTCCGCGGGCGACACCAGCCAGCACAGCGCCGTCACCCCCAGTGCCGCGCCGACCATGGTGGCGGCCGCCCGCCACTCGCGCCGCGCCAGGAGGACCAGCACGGCAACCGCCGGAGTCAGCTTGAACGCGGCCGCCAGGCCGGACAGTGCGCCGCGTGCCCGTGAGTCGGGAGGCATCACCAGCAGGTCGAGGGCCACCAGTGCCATGAGTACGGCGTTGACCTGCCCGTACTCCATGGACTTGGGGATCGGTTCCGCCAGCAGCACGGCGGCCAGTGCGAGCCAGGGGGCCGCGCCCCGGGCGACGCTGTTCCTCGCCCCCAGGGCGCGCAGCACGGCCCACGCGGTGAGCGCGGCGCACAGCGGCGTGGCGACTACCAGCGCCACCTGCGTGGCGCGGTCCGGCCACCAGGTAAGGGGCGTCATCACCCAGGCGGCGAAGGGGGTGTAGGTGAATGGCCACAGGTGCTGGTCGGGGTTGGCGTACCAGTCGTACAGGTCGCCGCCGGCGTGCCACTGCGCGACGGCGTGGTGGTAGATCCAGGCGTCGAGCTTGAAGGTGGCGGTGCCGTCCTTGCCCCACAGGGTCGGGTATATGGACAGTGCCAACGCCGCCCAGCCGATCAGGGTGGCCGCCGGCGACGCGAGCGCGCGTTTGAGGGACTCCACGCCGGGCAGTCTATGGGGCGTGACGGAGGGCGGTGGCGACGGCGCCCCGGCTCAGGCCGTGGTGGCCGTGTCCGCCGTTTGCGCGCCCGTTGGCAGGCTCCGGTGCGGGCGGGCCCGCCGCACTGCCCGCAGGCCGCACAGGCACATGATGACGGCGAGCCACCCCATGGCGGCGACCAGCAGGTAGCCGCCATGGCTGCCGGCGGCGTCGATCGCACGGCCACCGAACATGGAGCCCAGCGAGACGCCGATGTTCATGGCGGTGCCGACCCACGCCAGCCCCTCGGTGAGCTGCGACGGCGCCACCGACGCCTGGGTGATCGAGTTGCCGGTGGTGACCGTTGGGGCGATCGCCATGCCGGTCAGCGTCATGAGCACCGCGAGTACCACCAGGTTCGGGGCGAGCATGAGCGTTGAGGCGCCCACCGCCAGCGCCGTCGTGCCCAGCAGGAACTGCTGCCACAGCGGCCGGTGCCAGGCGCGGGAGCCGTAGATGAGCGCGGCCGTGAAGGACCCGACCCCCCAGGCGGCCAGCACCGTACCGGAGGCCGACTTCATGCCCAGTTCGGTGGCGAAGGCGACGGCGGCGACATCGTTCGCGCCGAACATTGCGCCGGAGGCCAGGAATACGGCGATGACGGCGACGACGGCGCCCTGGCGCAGCACGGGAGCCGGTGCCGCCTGCGTCGGCGCGGCCTCTGGGCGCCTGGGCGCCTCGCGGCGCCGTCGGTGCGGCGTCGGCTCCGTGGCCCGCTGGCTGAAGAACCACAGTCCGCCGCCGACTTGCAGCGTGACGGCGGCGATCCACCCGCTGGTGGCGGGCAGCGCCGGGGAGGTGCACAGCACGGTGGCCAGCACCGGGCCGATGATGAAGGCGACCTCGTCGAAGGCGGCCTCCAGGGAGAAGGCGGTGTGGATGTGCTCCGGGGTGCTCAGCACCGTGGTCCAGCGGGAGCGCACCAGGGAGCCGAAGGACCCCGCGAGCAGGCCCGCCAGTGCCGACAGCACCAGCAGCACCACCAGCGGGGCGCGCAGCTGCGTGGCGGCCGCCAGGGCGATGAGTGCCGCTGCCGAGCCGAGGGTCGCGGGCAGCATGACGCGCGACTGGCCGTGGGCGTCGACGAGCCGGGCGAGCACCGGGGCGCCGACGGCCACGGCGACCACGTTCGCGGCCGAGACGGTCCCCGCCGCCGAGTAGCTGCCGTACAGCTCCTGGATCGCCAGGATGGTGGAGATGCCCACCATGGACATGGGGAAGCGGGCGATCAGGCCCGCGATGGAGAAGCCGAGGGCGCCCGGCTGGCGCAGGATCGTGCTGTAGCTGGAGGACATTGAGTTCTGTTCGGTGCGGATGGGGGGCGGCCGGCGCGGGCCGGCGGTTCAGCGGGTGGTGGGTTCGACCTGGGACCGGGACAGGCGGAAGCCGTCTCCGGAGAGTTGGCTCCAGCACTCGATGCCGGACTCGCTGGAGGTGCAGGCGAAGGAGTCGTTCTTCGCCGACGCGCCGTAGTTGAGCGAGGCGCCGGCCGAGGAGAAGGAGGTCCCGCAGCTGCCCTCGGCCTGGCCGCTGGTGCCCACGCTCACGGTGAAGGCCCGTTCGCTGGAGTTGTTGCAGGAGGCGTCCGTGGGCACGAAGTCGTGCTCGTTGACGGTGCAGGAGACCGAGTCATCGCCCAGCACGCAGCTGATGTTGCCCGACGGGGTGGTGAAGGCGCTCATCTCGAGGGCGCCGTCGGGCGCGGGGGCGACCAGGTTCTGGGAGGCCGTCGGGCTCGGGGTCGGCGACGGCGTCGAGGGCACCTGCTCCGGGGCGGAGGCGGGTACCTGGGGGGCGGCCGCCTGGGCGGGGTCCTCGGCACTCCGGGAGGTGCTGTTGCCGTGGTCGGAGCTGAGGTACCACACGATCAGGGCGACCACCAGCACCAGGGCGACGGCGCCGAGGATCCACAGCCAGCGGTTGCTGGCGGTGTGCTGCTCCTCCGGCTCGGGGGTGCCGACGCCGAAGACCCCCTGGTTCCCCGCGGCCGGCTGTGCGGCCACGGCCTGGGGGGCGCCCTGCTGGTACGGGGCCGCCTGGTACGGAGCCGCCTGGTAGGGGGCCTGTTGCTGGTAGGGGGCCTGTTGCTGGTAGGGGGCCTGCTGCGTGGGCTGGGGCTGCTGGTAGGGGTAGGCGGCGGTGGGGGCGGCCGCGCCGGTGGCGGCCTGGCGTCCCTCCATGATCGGGCGCCGCTCGGGGGTGCTCGGGCGGGCCGGTCCGGGGACGGCGGACTGCGGGAGCGCCTGGGTGAGGCCCGCCGGGTCACTCGGGGGCAGCTGGCCGGTGGGGGCCTGCGCGGGCGCCGCCTCGGCCGCGGCCGCCTGGGCGGCCGCCCGGGCCTGCTCCGTGCTCAGGGCCTGGGTGGCCGCGGCGGCGTTGCGGCGCGCGAGCGCGGCGTCGACGGCGGGGTCCCCCAGGGCGGCGAGCCATTCCAGCAGCGCCGGATAGGTGCGGGGGTTCTCCGCGATGTATGGGCGCAGGCCGGGGTAGTTGTTGGCGAGCTCGTGCAGGGTCTTGAGTTCCGCATCGGGGTCACTCGCCCGTGCGACGAGGTCGTCCTGAGGCTGAGACATGCTGGATCCTTTGTGACTGCGTGGGCCCGGTCCGCGTGTGTTTGCGCGGGCCGCCGGTGGGTGCCGACAAGCATGAGCCTACCTGAGAGCGCAATATGGTGGCTCGGCCGGTATCGTCGGGGCAGCGACGCATGTCCCTCCCCACACTTCCAGGAGGCGTTGATGAGTGAGGAAAGCGAGTCGGCCGAGGCATCCGACCCGGCCGACCGGGCCGCAGCCCCCGGCCGTGAGGACCGGGAGCGGCCCGACCACGAGCGGCGCGACGGCGCCCCCGCCCCCGGTGTCCCGACGGTTGCCGCCCTGGCGGCGCCGCAGTCCCCGGCCGACCCCGCCCCGCAGGCGGTAACGGTGGTGGGTGCGGCGACTGACATCGGCCGCTTCCGCCGCGTCAACGAGGACGGCTACCTGGCTCTGGCCCCCGCTTTCATCGTGGTGGACGGAATGGGCGGCCACGCCTCCGGGCGCGCCGCCGCCAGGGCGGCCCTGAGCGCCCTGGTGCCGCTGGCGGGCAGCCGTGTCGTCAACCAGGCGCAGGTGGTCGACGCAGTCGTCGCCGCCGGTGAAGCGGTGTCCGCGCTCCCCTCCCAGGCCACCAACCCGCCCGGCGCCACCATTGCCGGCGCCGTGCTGGCCGACCTCCCGGAGGGGCGCACCTGGATCGTGCTCAACATCGGTGACTCCCGCGTCTACCTGCTGCGAGAGGACCTGCTGACCCAGCTCTCCCACGACCACTCCCAGGTGCAGGACCTGGTCGACGCCGGCTGGCTGACGCGCGCCCAGGCCCACCGGGACTCGCGACGCAACGTGGTCACCCGGGCGCTGGGCGCCGGCCTGGACCAGGCCGCCTACCCCGAGATCCGGCTGGTGCCCGCGCGCGCCGGCGACCGCATCCTGGTGTGCTCGGACGGCCTGAGCGATGAGCTCGACGACGGCGAGCTGGCCACCGTGCTCGGTTCGGGCATGGGGGCGCAGCGCACCGCGGAGATGGCGGTCGCCGCCGCGCTGGAGGCCGGAGGTCATGACAATGTCACCGCGCTCGTGGTCGACCTTCCGGAATGCGAGGCGTCGTGATACAAGCCGCGGGCGAGCCGGTTGTCGGCAGGTTCGGCACGGCCGTCCTGTACACGCCGGTGCCGGAAGGAGTGCGGGACCTGGTGCTGGCCGCCCTGGGCGGGCCGGTCCCGTCCGCCGAGTCCCCGTCCGCCACGCCCACCGACGCTCCGGCCCCCGATGCCGTGGCCACCGCCCCCGATGCCGCGGAGCGCCCCGATGACGGCGGACTCCTCAAGACGGGGGTGTGGGTGGATCCGGACTTCGCCCCCCTGCCGTCCGAGTCCGGCGCGGGGGCGGCGGCCCCGGATGCGGTCGGGCCGGCCCCGCCGCCGCCGACCGAGACCCCGGGCGGTCCCGAGCCCCTGCCCGGCTCCGGCCGACGGCGTCGTCGCACCGGGCGGCCCGCCGCCGCTACGGCGCCTCCCGCCGCAACGACACCGTCAGCCGCCACTGCCGACGACCCGGCGGCGGGGGAGAGCGCCCCCGCCCCCGAGCAGGAGGACGGGCCGGGGGCCACCCAGGTCCTGGCCGATGCCGGCACCCCCCTGTCACCGGATGCACCGGTGCCACTGGTCTCCGCCGCAATGTGCGCCGCCGGGCACCCCAATCCGCCCGACGCGCTCGCCTGCCAGACCTGCGCCGCCCCGCTGACCGGCGAGATCCGCCCAGTGCCGCGTCCGGTGCTGGCGGTGCTGACCATCTCCACGGGGCAGACCGTGCCGGTGCGCGGCGACCTCGTGGTCGGCCGGGCTCCCCGCCCCCGTAGCGGCGATGCGGACACCGCCGAACTGGTCACCGTGCCCAGCCCCGCGCACTTGGTGTCCCGCTCGCACCTGGAGGTCAGCGTCGCGGGCTGGAGCCTGCTCGCCCGCGACCTCGGCTCCGCCAACGGCACCGTCCTGGTGCGAGCGGGCATCCCTCCCGTACTCCTGGCGACCGCCCTGCCCACGCCGCTGCTGATCGGGGACGTGCTCGACGTCGGCGACGGCGTGACCCTCCGCGTGGAGCCGCCGCTGTGACCGGCGGGCGGACGGTGCCGGTATCCGTTACGCTGCTGTTAGTCGATGTGGCTGGACCGTGCAATCAAGCGAGGCGCACGAGGAAGTGGGGGACCGAATGAGCGACTTGACCTGGACCGACCTGCCCGAGGTAGACCCTGACCGCCCCGATGAGCTCGTCCTCGACTTCTCCGGGGAGGTCTACCGTGTGGGCACCGACGAGGTCTTCGTGATCGGCCGCGGCGGTGACCTCGACATCGACGACAACCCCTACCTGCACCGCCGCTTCCTGGTGCTGCGCCACGACTCCGGCCTGTGGTGGATCGCCAACGAGGGCTCCCACCTGTCCGCCACGCTGACCGACGGCGACGGGCTGGTCCAGTCCCGGCTCGCCCCCGGGGCCAGCATGCCCCTGGTGTTCCCCCGCGTGATCCTCACCTTCTCCGCCGGGCCGACCACCTACGAGATCGACCTGATCACCGCCGAGGCCGGCCGCTTCACCGGCATCGACGGGGTGCGCGAGTCCCGCGGGCAGACCACCATCGGCGCCACCCCCATGACCCGCTCCCAGCGGCTACTGGTCCTCGCCCTGTCCGAGCCGGTGCTCAAGCGGGCCGGCACCGGCTCTGCGGAGATCCCGTCCTCGGCGTCGGCCGCCGCGCGCCTGGGCTGGTCGCTGACCAAGTTCAACCGCAAGCTCGACAACGTCTGCGAGAAGCTCGACCGCGTGGGGGTGCGGGGGCTGCGCGGCGGGCGCTCCGGCGGCGTCGCCTCCAACCGGCGGGCGGCGCTGGTGGAGCATGCGGTGTCCACCCTGATGGTGACCGCGGAGGACCTGCCGCTGCTGGATGAGGAGTACGAGGCGAACCGGGCCGCCGCGATGCAGACCGAGTCCCGGGTCGACACCGCCCCCGTACCGCCGTCCGGCGCCGGGGCGGCCGGGGAGACTGAGTGACCGACCGGCACGCCTCCACGCCCGACGCGGCGGCCGGTGCCGGTCGGGACGAGTCCCCTGACGTCGTCGAGCCCGAGCCGGAGGCCACGGATGCGCAGGCCGGTCCCGGGCGCCGTCGGCGCCGGTGGCGGCGTGCGCTCGCGGCGCTGGTGGTGCTCGCGTGCCTGGCCGCCGGCGGTGTGGGCGGCGCGGAGCACTATGCGCGCGGTCAGGTCGTGCAGACCGTGCGCGCGGCCCTGCCCGGGCTCGACGACGACGCCGCCGTCACCACCGACGGGGCCGTGCTGCCGCAGCTGCTGCGGCACGAGCTGAAGACGCTGAGCATCCGCGCCAACACCCTGGTGGTTGAGACCGGTGGTGGCGCGGACGGCGGTGACGACGCGGCCGGATCCGGACCGGCGGCGGTGACCGAGCTGGAGCTTACGAATGTGACCGCGAACCTCACCGGCGTGAGCACCGCCGATCCCTACCGGGTCGGCGGCGTCTACGCCTCCGGCGCCGTCGGCTTCGAGGAGCTGGAGCGGATCGTGGCCGCGGCCGTCCCCGACGCCCCCGACCTGACGATCACCCCCGAGGCCTACGGCTCCACCACCGAGCCCGGGCGGATGGTTGCCGCCACCACCGTGCTCGGCGTCGAGGCCTCCCTCACCCTCGAGCCCGTCGTCACCGATGCCGGCGGGCTGGAGCTGTCAGTGGTGAGGGTGAACGTGATGGGTAATGACATCGACGTCGGTGCAGACGATGCGGGCGACGGCCTGTTCGGCGTCGGTACGGCCCTGTCCTACTTCGGTCTTGATACCTCCGTGGTCGAGATCGGCCCCGAGGTGCTGCCCGCGGGACTGGAGCTGTCCCAGGCATATGTCGCCCGCGACGGGATGCGGCTGACCCTGATCGGCTCCGACGTCGAGCTCGCCGCCTGGTAGGCGCCGCCTGGTTCGCGGCTTCCGCGAGGGCGGGCGGGCAGTACTTCCCGCCACAGTGCAGTGAAACCTGCAGGGGCCTCGTGTAGCCTCCCCGAGACGAACGTTCTTGCGGTGGCGCCTGAGAAGGCGGCGCGGCTAGCGCAGTGCCAGAGGAGATCCATGACCATTCAGCCAGGTCCGTCAGGTGCCGGCCCCAGCGTGCCGGGGGCCGGCTCCGGCGCCCCCGTCGCCGGATCGGCACCGGGCGCGATGCCGCCCTCCGTGCCTCCGAGCCCCGCGGCCGCGCAGGCCCGGCCCGGCTCCGGGCGCCGTGCCCGCCGCGCCGCGTCCCCCGCCGGCGCCCCGGCCGACGGCGGCTACCCGAGCACCCAGTCCCTGCCCTCATCCGCCGAGCTCGAGCGGGAGGCCGAGCGGACCTCCCGCTCCAACGCCTCCCCGCGCGCCGACGTCGAGCGGGCCGGGGAGCTGCTGGGGCGAGTCACCCAGATCTTCTCCCAGCGCGTGGTCGGCCAGGAGCAGCTGCGCCTGGCCCTGGTCTCCACCATGATCGCCGGCGGGCACATCCTGCTGGAGTCCGTGCCCGGGCTGGCCAAGACCACCGCCGCCCAGACCCTGGCGGCCGCCGTGTCCGGCACCTTCCACCGCATCCAGTGCACCCCCGACCTGATGCCCAATGACATCGTCGGCACCCAGGTCCTCAACTACGCCACCGGTGAGATGACCACCCAGCTCGGCCCGGTCCACGCCAACATCGTGCTGCTGGATGAGATCAACCGCTCCAGCGCCAAGACCCAGTCGGCGATGCTGGAGGCCATGCAGGAGCGGCAGACCTCCATCGGCGGCGTGGTCTACCCCCTGCCGCACCCCTTCATGGTGCTGGCCACCCAGAACCCCATTGAGGAGGAGGGCACCTACGTCCTGCCCGAGGCGCAGATGGACCGCTTCCTGATGAAGGAGGTGCTCACCTACCCCAGGCCGGCGGAGGAGGCCGACGTCCTGGACCGCATCTCCACCGGCGCCTTCGAGGACCCCATCCGCACCCGCCCCATCACCACCGAGGATGTGGAGTGGCTGGCCGGGGCGGTCGAGCGCGTCTACGTGGACCCCGTCATCAAGCACTACATCGTCGCCCTGGTCAACACCTCCCGCGGCGGCGGCCCCCGGCCCGTGCCCGGCCTGGAGCGGCATGTGCGTGTGGGCGCCTCCCCGCGCGGCGGCATCGCCCTGATGAAGATCGCCCAGGCCGTCGCCCTGCAGGCCGGCCGCACCTACGTCACTCCCGACGACGTGCGCATGCTGCGCCACGCGGCCCTGCGCCACCGCCTGGTGCTCACCTACGACGCCCTGGCCGACGACATCGCGCCGGAGTCCATCATCGACGCGATCTTCGCCTCCGTCCCCACCCCCTGAGCGGCGCCGTGACCATGAACCGCACCGACCCCGCCTCCACGCAGGAGCCGAACCCCGCCCGCCGGCGGTCCGGCGCCCGGGTGGCGCGTGTGCGCGGCCGCCTGTCACTGCCCACCCTGCGGCGCTCCACCAGCCTGCTGGACGGCCGGCACCGCTCCGTGTTCGTGGGCCACGGGCAGGACTTCGACGACCTGTCCGTCTACCGGCCCGGCGACGACGTCACCGATATCGACTGGAAGTCCTCCGCCCGCCTCGGCCAGCCGGTCATCAAGCGCTACCAGCGCGAGTCCAACCTGCCGCTGGTGCTCGCCGTGGACACCGGCCGCACCATGGCCGCGCAGGCGCCCAGCGGGGAGGACAAGCGCGACCTCGCCCTCGCCGTCGCCGAGGTGTTCGCCTACCTGGCGCGCCTGCGCGGTGACACGGTCGCCCTGGTCGCCGCCGACGCCGCCCGGATGGTCTCCCGGCCGCCCCGGTCCGGCAGTGAGCACGCCGAGATGATCCTGTCCCTGCTCGAGCGCCAGTTCGACGCCCTCACCAGTGGTGACCGACTCGCCCCCGCCGCCCCCGGCCCCGCCCTGTCCACCCTGCTGGAGCGGGTCGGCACCTGGCACCGCCGCCGCAGCCTGGTGGTGCTGATCACCGACACCTCCCACCCGGACGCCGCCGCCGACCCCGCCGTCGTCGACCGGCTGCGCCGCCTGTCCGCCCAGCACGAGCTCATCGCCATTCAGATCGCCGACGACACCCCCCTCGCTCCGGGCCGCGGCCCCACCCGCGACGTCGAGCTCGTCGGTGACATCCCCGCCTTCCTGCGCGAGGACGCCACCCTGGCCGCCCAGCTGGCCTCCGCCGACGACGCCCGCCGTGCCGCCGTCACCGCCCTGCTGGACGCCCGCCGCATCGAGCACGCGGTCATCAGCTCCGACGCGACCATGGTGGACTCCATCGCCGCCCTGCTGGCACGCCAGCGCCTGGCCTCCGGGCGCGGCAGAGGGAGGCGCTGAATTGACCGTGAACCCGCCCGTGCTGATGCCCCTGTGGATGACGATCCTCGGTGTGGTCGCGCTCATCGCGGCCGCCGCATTCATCCTGCGCGCCTTCCTGGTCACCCGCCGCGACACCGCCCGCGCCGTCGGCGACATCCCCATGGCCGCCTCCGAGCGCGGCCAGTGGGTGAGCCGGGTCGATGACGCGGCCGCCCGCTACCGGCGCCACGAACTGGACCTGCGCGGCCTGCACCTGGAGCTGGCCGGTGCGCTGCGCGGCTTCGCCACCGCGCGCAGCGGTGAGGACATCGTCTCCGCCAGCGTCATGGAGATCCTCGACATGGCAGACACCGCCGGGCCCGACTCCGTCATGGAGCGGCTGCGGCGGGTGCGTGCCGGCCGCCGCCCGCTGGACACCAACCCCCTCGGGCACGTCGGCGAGCTGCTGGCCGTGTGGGAGCAGCCATCCTTCGACCGGGACCCGGACGCGGCCGCCGACGACGCGATCGCGCAGGCGCGGGAGGTGGTCACCCGATGGTGATGCCCTGGCTCGTCTGGCTCGTGGCCCTGGCCGCCCTGGCCGTCGTCGTCCTGGCGGGCACCGGTGCCCTGGGCGGCCCGGGCCGCCGTGCTCGCGCCGCCGCACCACGGCGCGTGGCCAATTCCGCCGCCCTGCTGACCAGCCCGAGCGTGCGTGAGCGCGTGGCCCGCCGCCGCATGCTGTACGCCCTCCTGGGGACCGGCCTCGTCATCGCCCTGGGGGCCTCCGCGGCCATGGCGGGAAGGCCCATCGAGCGCACCGTGCGCAACGAGTCCCTGGCCAGCCGCGACATCGTGCTGTGCCTGGACATCTCCACCTCCATGGTGACCACCGACTCCAAGATCCTGGACACCTTCGCCAAGCTGCTGGACACCTTCGAGGGTGAGCGCGTGGCCCTGGTCGCCTGGAACTCCACGGCGCAGACCATCGTGCCGCTCACCGACGACTACGAACTGCTGCAGGACCAGTTCAAAGAGATCGCCGACGTGCTGGACTTCCTGCCCTACCGCGGCAACCCCGCCCTGGAGCGCTACTACCAGACCTTCCCCGGCACCCTGTCCGAGGACGTCTCCGGATCGTCCCTGGCCGGTGACGGGCTCGCCTCCTGCACCCTCGCCTTCGACAACCAGGTCGCCGACCGCTCCCGCTCCATCATCCTGGCCACCGACAACCAGATCCTCGACCCCTTCCACGAGCAGATCTACTCGGTGTCCCAGGCCGCCGACCTCGCCCAGGAGGGCTCCATCAGGCTGTTCTCCCTGTTCGGCGCCGACCCGGAGCTGGCCGATCCGGACGTGTCCGGCAAGGACGTGGACGAGGCCCGTGCGGACCTGCGCAAGATCACCACCGACCACGACGGGCGCTTCTACGAGGTTGATGACGCCGACACCGCCGGGCAGATCGTGCAGGAGCTGGAGGCCGACCAGATCGACGAGCTCGACGCCAATACACAGGTGCGGCTCACCGATGTGCCCGAGGCGCCGGCCGCGCTGCTGACGCTTTCCGTACTGGCCTTCCTGGCCGCGGCTGCATGGAGGCGCGCATGAGACTGGTGCCCCTGTTCGGCTGGCCGCTCACGCTGGTGGCCGCCCTCGTCGTCGCCGTGGCCCTGGCGGTGTCCGGGCGCTGGCTGCTGCGCCGCGACGCCGACCCGGGCGCCCGCGCCACCTGGTGGCGGCGAGCCGCGCTGGGCGGCGTCGTCCTGGCAGTCATGGCCGGACCCAGCCTGCCGGTCACCGAGGCGGTGTCCGTCTCCAACGTGGAGGTCTACCTGGTGGTGGACCGCACCGGCTCCATGGCGGCCGAGGACTGGGCGGGCGGCCCCGACGCCGGCGGCGGCACCCGCCTGGACGGGGTGCGCGCCGACCTCGCCGCCATCCGCGACGCCTACCCCGACGCCCGCTTCAGCATCATCGCCCTGGACTCCACGGCCGCCCGGGAACTGCCCCTGACCAGCGACGTCGACGCCGTCTCCTCCTGGATCGGCTCCCTGCAGCAGGAGGTCACCGACCGCTCCAAGGGCTCCTCCCTGGAGCGCGCCCTGCCGCTGCTGGCGCAGGTTCTGGCCGGCGCCGCCGAGGCCTCCTCCGAGAACGCCCGACTCGTCTACATCCTCTCCGACGGCGAGGCCACGGATGACGGCGCCGGCGCCGACGCGGCGGCGGCCGCGGGGATCGGCTGGCAGCAGCTGGCGGGGGTCGTGGACGGTGGCGCGGTGCTCGGCTACGGCACCGAGGCCGGTGGGAGCATGCGTGCCTTCAACGGCTCCGCCGACCCGGACGCCGACTACATCACCGATCCGGACACCGGTGAGCCGGCGGTTTCCGTGCCCGACACCGCCGAGCTGCAGGCGGTCGCCGAAGCCCTGGGCGTCACCTACCTCCAGCGCACCGGCACCGACGACGAGCCCGCTACCGCCTTCACCGACCAGGACGTCGAACAGGTGCTGTCCGACGGGCGGGAGCACAAGCGCTACACCCGTTACATGGTGTGGCCGCTCGGCCTGCTCGCCGCCGCGCTGGTGACCTGGGAGGGCGTCGCACTGATCCGCGCCGACCGCGCCGTGCGGGAGCTGACGCGCCCCGCCGTCGACGGGGCGGGAGCCCAGGCAGGAGGACCCCGATGAGCCACACCGACCCGACCGGCACCGACGGGCCGCAGGCCGCCCCCACGGGGCTGCCCGCTGAGGACGACGCCTTCCGCCCAGGGGCCCGCAGCGATGCCGCGGCCCAGGAGTACGCCGCGCGCGTGGGCGTCACCGACTCTGCGGCGCAGGAGGCGGAGTCCCCGCACCACCGGCGCGCCCGGCTGGCCCGCCGTCGCAGGCTACTGACCTGGCAGGGGATCCCCGCCGCCGTCGTCGGCGTCATGGCGGTGTGGGTGCTGGCGGTCTCCGGGCTGACCTTCGCCGCCAACCATGCGGTCGTGGCCGGGAACTACGCCACCGCCGTGGACCGCTATCGCACGGCCGCACGGCTCAACCCGTGGCTGGAGCAGTGGCGCGTCCACTACAACCTGGGCACCGCCCAGCTGCTCGACGACCGCCTCGTCCTCGCCGTGAGCGAGCTGGAGGAGGCGCTCAGGACCGCTCCCGCCGCCGGCACCGTCCAGGTGCGCGACGCGCAGGGGAACACCACGACGGTGCTGGACCCCCAGGCGCCCGAGTGCCTGGTGCGCGTCAACCTGTACAACACGCACGTCGCCCTTGCGGCCGCGGCCGAGGAGGCGGGGAACACGGCCGCCGCCGAGGCGGAGCTGGACGCGGCCGTGCAGGCGGCCGGCCAGTGCGAGGTGCCGCCTCCGCCACAGACCTCCGACGAGCCCGACCCCAGTGCCCAGTCCGATCCCAGTGCCACGGCCACCTCGTCCCCGAACGCCGAGCCGACGCCGTCGGACGGCGCTACGGGCACTCCGACCCCACAGCCGACCGGCAGCGGACGGCCCAGTCAGCAGGCGACGCCGTCACCGAGCCCGTCGCCCACTCCGACCCCCGGCGACTCCAAGCGCCGCCAGCTGGAGGAACGCAATGGGGACGCCAACTCCACCTCCTCCTCCGGCATCTCCGGCGGTGACGGGCGGCGCTGGTAGGGCGTAGGGCCTCCGCGGCGCACTGGGCGGCGGCGCTGCTCAGCCGGCGGCGCGAACCGAATGCGGTGCCGACTCGGTGGCGTGCGTCGGCGGGACGGCGGGTACGGCGTGCTCCGGCGTCGGCGCGCCCACGGCGCGCAGCACGAACAAGTCCAGGGCGCCGAGGTAGGCGGCGCGGGCGCGCGGCTCGGTGGGGGTGGGGCGCCCGCCCAGCACGCAGGCGTGGATCAGCGGAATCAGCAGCGCCGGGTCCTGCCTGGGGATGGCGCCGGCGTCCATGGCGTCGGTGAGGATGCCGGTGAGCATCCGCGCCATGTGCCCGGCGTGGGCGTGCAGGCGGCCGGCCGTGTCCCGTGAGACCGAGTTGGCCAGCGGGCCGCTGGCGGGGAAGTGGTAGTGGCGCTTGACGAGCGCCTGCTGCCGCACGTAGATGCGCAGACGGTCGATGGGGTCGGCTACGTCGGTGAGGGTGCGGGCGAGCTCCTTGGCGTAGCGGCCCGTCTCATGCTCCATGAAGGCGAGGAGCAGGTCCTCCTTGTCCGTGAAGTGGTTGTAGACGGCGGTGCGGCCCACGCCTGCGCGGGCGGCCACGTCGGACAGGGTGATCTTGTCGAAGGGCCGCTGGGCGAGCAGGTCGGACAGGGCGTCGAACAGTGCGCGGCGGGTGCGCTCGCGGTGCTCGGCGAGTGAGTTACCCATGATCTTCGGCATGAGGACACCCTAACCCTTAAGGTGACGGACCGGCGAGAAGTGTCAGTAACCGGACCACTCCCCACCACCGAGGTCGGTAGATCTTACGTGCCGAGGTCGGTAGATCTTACGTGCCGAGGTCGGTAGATCTTACGTGCCGAGGTCGGTAGATCTTACGTGCCGAGGTCGGTAGATCTTACGTGCCGAGGTCGGTAGTTGTGACGGTCGAGTGCCGTCGAAGCTCCGCGGTGCGCGGGAAGCTGGATCCCCGAGCGCTTCGCTGCACCTGGGGACGCATGAGCATGCGGTTGATCGCCTCCAAGATCGGACGGTCGGCGGGCAGCCAGGGCAGGGCGGCGACGTCTTCCAGCGGGACCCAGTTCAGCGTCGCGTGGGCGCCGCCGAGTTTGGCGGCCCCCGCAGGCTCCGCCAGCCAAACGCGCATGCGGTATCCATGCATCGCAGGCCAGGCCGGACGGTCGTCACCGGGGAAGGCGGAGGTGGTCGTTTCGGAGTTCGGCCCGGCGGCCGGCGGCAGCACCGCCAGATCCGGGGAGGGGGACACCTCGGCGCCCAGTCGCACCTCCAAGCTGAGCTCCTCTGCGAGTTCCCGCATTAGGGCAGCCTTCGGCGTCTCTCCCGTCTCGACCTTCCCGCCGGGGAACTCATACTGGCCAGCATGCTCGGCCGGATAGGAGCGGGCAGCGCACAGCAGCGCCGACGGCGCAACCGTGTCCGGCAGACGGTCCAGAATGGCGGCGGCCACCACCAGGCGGCTGGGGCGGGCGCGACGCGTTTCGAGCATGGACCGACCCTAGGCCACGCGCGCCGAGACCGGCCGGGACCGCGTGCGGGTGCGCACAGTTGTCACGAAATGCACCAATTTCAACCCGCCCGGCGGTTAGACCATCTTCAAATCCGCGTAGTCATGCGGCCCGGCGATGTTACTAGGGAGCGGTCCCGTCTTAACGTGGTGCATTCTGTGACAGTATTCGCCCGATTCAGGGCGGGAGCACCGGTCCAACACCGGTCCAGGCTGTGCTTGGACAACACCCGCACAGGAACGCCTGGCAGACTGCGGCCGGTGATCATGATCAGCACGGCCGCAATCAACGTGGTAGCCCTCGGCGCGGCGGGGATGTCCCTGGGCGCCGCCGATGCCGCTGCGGTCACCGACGCGGTCGGCTTCTGGGACGGCGCTCTCGCCCGCCTCGCCGCTACGGCCCCGCCCGACCCGCGGCTGCTGTGGCCCGCGGGGGTCGTGGTGTTCCTGGCGTGGGCGCTGCCGTGGTTGCGCCGCTGGGCACGGGCGCTGACCACACTCGTACATGAGGCCGGACACGCCGCCGTCGGCATGCTGGTGGGGCGGCGCTTCCACGGCTTCGTCGTGGAGGGCGACCTGTCGGGGCGGGCAGTCACCTCCGGCCGCAGCCGCGGGCCCGGCCGCTGCGTCACCGCCTGGGCCGGGTACCCGATGCCAGCCCTCGTTGGGGCGGGCGCAGTGCTCGCGGCCCTGGCGGGCTGGGCGGGCACGGTGCTGGCGGTGGCGCTGGTGGTGCTGGCAGTGCTGCTGGTGATGAGCCGGTCGGTGCGTACCGCGGGACTGGTGACGCTGTGCGGCGCGGCGGTGGCGGCCCTGTGGTGGTGGGGCGACGCCGCCGCGGTGCCGCTGCGCGCAGGCCTGGTGGTGGGTGTCGGACTTCTGCTGCTCGCCGGGGCGTGGGAGTCGCTCGGCGCCGTCGCCCGCTCGCGCGACGGCGGTGCCGACCACCGCACGCTGGCGCGGCTCACGCCGCTGCCTGCCGGATTCTGGTGGTTGACCTGGGCGCTGGTCGATGCCGGCGCGACCTGGCTGGTGCTGCGCTCCGCAGCCGAGCTGTGGTAGGGCTGCCGCAGTCCATATCAAGACCCACGTAACAAACACGTGTTAGAAAACACCGGTATTCCTGTTACAGACATTTTCTCATGGACACCTAGCGCAGGGCTTGGGCGGGGTGGATGCGTCCTGCTTTACGCGAGGCGATCACAGCTGCGGCTAGGCCGGTGAGGATACCTGCGACGATACCGAGGGGGAAACTGAGCGGGTCGATTACTGGGCGCCAGTGTTGGAAGATTGTGATTGCCAGGACCACGAGGAGTGAGAGTATGGATCCGCATGCTCCCCCGATAAGCCCGATGAGAAGGGATTCAGCTGATATGAGGGTGCGCAGGTGGTTCCTCTTGGCTCCCATAGCCCGACGTAGGGCGAGTTCACCGGTGCGGGTTTGAACGGAGTTGTTCATTGCGTTGGATAGGATCGCCAGACCTGACAGAGCGGACACGACCGTGAGGGTCTGCAGTGCGGTGCGCACGCTGGTCTCCAGCTCTTCGCGCATCTGCGTGGGGTCGGGTGGCGAGTCCGTGATGGCGGTCTCCACGTGTGTGGGCACCCATGCCAACGCGGCCACGTTTGCGATTGCGGAGGCTGCGCCCGGCGCTGTACGGATTTCGAGGACGTTTTCTGCGGCTGGGGCAACGGCGCTGGCTTCTTCCTGGCTCATTACAACACCGCCGAGCAACTCCGAGCGGATACCGGCATCTGTGATGATGCCGACTACCTCGTAGGGCTTACCCCGAACCCAGAGCGTCGGGGAAGCGTCCAAGGGGCCCAGGCCGCAAGCGGAAGCAGCGGCCTCACCGATGAGGACTTGATCATGGTCTAAGGGCAAGGTTTCGCCCCGCGTGGTCAACAAATCCTTCAGCGGCGTGATCGGGGTCAGTCCGTAGACGGGAAGATCAACGACGCGTAAGGAGGGGTCAGAAGTGGCGGGGTGATTGTCGTGCCGCGAGACGAGCATGGCTTCTTGCAACCCGTTGATAGAGGCGATCCGGTCAACAGCCTCAGGATCGGGTTGAGCGACGACTTGGGGAATGTATCCGGTGTCCGTCGGATCCGTCAACGCAACGGCTACGCGCCTATTGCGTTGCGCGTCAAAAACATCCGAGACCTGGTAACTGGCCGTGTATGCCAGACTAATGACGGTGAGGAACAGCGTAACGGCGATAACTACTACCCCGATCAGCCGTGAAGAGCGGCCAGGGTCGCTGACCAGGGCTTGGGAAACGTCATGCCACAGCATTCGAGGATGAACGCGCGACGCCGTTGTCGGAGTGCCGCCACGAGTGCATCTGAATGGCGATCTCCGACGATGCCGACTAGGTGACGCGGCCGTGCCCTGGAAGAGCGCGGCCCCTGGCTCGGTGGTTTGACCGCACTGTGCAGCCGGGCCGTCCGCCGTATCATTAGCGGAAGCATCGGACTGTTGTGTGACCACACCATCGACCACGCGAAGACGTCGGGATGCTTTCGCGGCGACCGCCGGATCATGTGTGACTACGATGATCGTCGTCCCACGGTCGTTGAGGTCGGCCAGCATGTCCATAATGAGCTGAGACGAACGACTATCCAGATTCCCAGTGGGCTCATCGGCCACAACAACTGGCGCGCCACCGCAAATAGCTCTTGCAATAGCGATACGTTGACGTTCGCCACCTGATAAACGTTCGGCAGGAATATCAGCCCGCTCGCTCAGGCCCACGAAAGCCAGCGCCTCATACGCTCGCATTCTGGCTGACTCAGGGTCCCCGCCTTGGTAGGCCATGCCAAGCATAACATTCTCAACCGCTGTACGCAGTGGAAGCAAATGGAAAGACTGGAAGACAAATCCGAAGATGCTACCTCGCAGATCGGCAGCCCGGGTGTCACTCAAGCCAACAACGTCGACGTCGTCGATCCGGTACGAACCGTGCGTCGGCTTATCAAGAAGAGCCAGAATATTGAGTAACGTCGACTTCCCGGCTCCGGACGGCCCCTCAATTGCCACGAAGTCGCCCTGGTTGATCGTGATGCTGACCGACTTCAGAGCATGGACCGGTACAACAGCCTCATAAGTGCGACTGGCATTCTCTAAGGTCAGAACCGTCATGATCCGTCCACACGCACACGATCACCCACGGTCAACGACTCCTCGCTCACGGCACACTGACTACCTACACAACCCAGGACCTCAACCTGTACAGCCACAAACTGTCCAGACGATTCTTGCCGTAGCACGGTGTGCTGCCCATTAGGGGCGGTCACCACAGCACGTTTAGGGATGACAATGACATCAGTCAGTGTCGGGCTTCGGTCAATAGTAAGCAGAACTGACTCGTCCTGCGTCAAGTCCGCCGGTAAAGGGAGATCTGGACTGAACGTCAACGTGTAACTCGCACTGGTCGCAGCTGCACCACCCGCAGAATCGGACGACGATGACTGTCCGCCGCTACTCCCGGCAATGTTTCCGCTGGCCTCGGCACCCCCGGGGGTGCTAGGCGACTCAATTGTGTCTAAAGTGAAGGTGTATTGCTGATCTTTAATCGTAGCCGTTGCCGACACACCCGCCTGTAAGCTCTCTGCGGTAGCCTGTGGCACTTCAGCCTTGACGCGCGCAAGCCCGGACCGCAGCGTGATCACGGCAGAAGAGTCCGTCAGTGTGGTTCCCACCGATGGAATCGAACTCACCACGGCACCGGCACCCGATTGAGGTATGTAGATGATTTCACCACGCGGAACCGTGACCCGACGCTTCACAACCTCCTCCGACGCCTTGTTTTGCGCCGAGGAGTCGCCACTGTTTTCAGAGTGTGAAGATCCTTTGGAGGTCGACGAATTAGAACTCTGTTGTGACGACGCACCATCGGCCCGCGTTGAATCCGACGTAGTTGATACTAATGGCTCAAAATCGATAGCACGATACAACTGTGTGACAGCACTGGCGGTTGCTGAACCGAACTGCCCATCGATAGTCAGTGAATATCCTATCTCGACCAGTGCGATCTGTAACTGTCGCACGTCGTCACCTTCGTCCCCCTCCGTGAGATCCCGGTACGTAGGAAAATCTCCCATCAGCGCGATAAGCGGGCGGCCGTTAATCCGTAGTACGGACTGGCCAGGAATCAGCTGGTGACCAACAGCCACTCCCGTATCAGTCACTACATTCGTCCCGTCACCAAGAGGAACTGAGATGGTCGTGACACCCTCTTTGCTTACGGACCCCTTGGCAGTGAGCTGGTCAACCAGAGTCCCCCGCTGTGCCACCACCGCGATCGGATCCAATGTTGGTGATGCGGCAGCAGCCTCGCGCTGTGCGGGAGACTGCACGGTTTTAGCTATAAACCATACCCCGCCAAGTGCTACAGCTGCGGCCGACAACACGGCTAAAGTAATCAGCGCACCCCGGAACTTCACATTCACCCCGTCAACACCACGTTTCGGTTTTCTTCGATATATGCTTTCAGCTCTGTTTCCTGATTCTCTATCGCTTCACGTCTGGCCGTCAAATCTGACAGATTTGCCTTTACATATCGGTCTCTCGCCACCCATACAAGTCCGTATTCCGTCTTATCATACCCACTGTCAGCATCACATTGAGCATCCTGAGTCGCAATAGCGATCTCTTCCGCGCTCACCGAAGTCGGATTCAGTGCTTCAAGACTGTCAGGGTTATCAAGACCGAACTTGCTAGCCAGAGACGGCGCCAAACCGGGCGCCTCCTCTGGCAGGTCGGGAATGCCCAGCGGTTTCATGCATTCGCGCCACTGCGCTGCCGCCTCGTCCAATAAGGGGTTGCTTTCCACTCCTTCTGCGAAGGGTAAATCGTCAGTCACCGTCTCTTGAAACAATGGCGACTCTGCCGTACCCTCATAGCAGGACTCGTAAGCGCTCCTCCAATCAGTCGGCTGCGAGTCAATGAACTGGGATGCGCTACGAATTCGTTCCGCCCTGGTGGACGCAGGAGGCTGGTGGTAACCGTACTGCTCCGCCTCCTCAACGGACATCCGCCGACTCCAGCCGCCGATGCTTACAACGGCCGGGTCATTCCAGTCATACTCAATAACCGGAGGCGGCGTGTGTCCATTGTCGATCATGCACTTGGCCACAGAAACGTCCCACGCGTAGTTACGCAGATCAGGATTGACTGAACGATAAGGATCAGTCGGCAACGTGCCCTTGTTGTAATCCTTTATGGTCAAGCCGCCGTCGGCGGACTGTGCACCGTCTGCAGGAATGTCGGAGGCTGCAATGCTGGAGGCGTCAAGCGTGTCATCAGTTGAGTCGGCTGCTTCGCCGCCGCATCCCGCAGCGAAAACCAGTACGGCGATCGCTGCGGTTGCGACGACTGAACGTCGACCCCTGGCGGGAGTCAGCATGACCTGTAGCCGGTGAAGTAGCCGGAGGAGATCACATCATTGAAAGAATGGTGGGCAAGGTTGTACCAAGATGATCCTCGGCCCATGCGGCGCGACTCCCCGCCGCCGTACGCGTGCTTGAAGAAGCAGGTGTCTTCGTACCTTCCGCGTTGTTTGGCGGAAGAAGCGACATCGTTCGCCTTCTTGTCGTTGGTCAGTTTCCACTGAGCCAGGTCGGGAATATAACGCTGAAATGAAACAGCGCCGCCCTGATAGCCGCTATGCTCCCACAGACACGTGTAGCCGGAACCGCAGTCACCCTGGGCGGCATAGGATGCCGGGGTGAGAGACATGGCGCCCAGGGCGAGTAGGCCAACAGAAGCGGCGGCAAGGAACTTGGATTTCATGTTGATTCCAATCGCTCGATGGGATGCGTCAACCTCGACGTGGTATGAGCGTAACTGGACGCAACTAGCTTGTCAACACCTTAGTTAGGTGTGGCGTACCGGAGTCGGCGGACGGGGTTCGGTTACGCTCGCCGACTCCGAGTCGAGCTCGGCATCGGCTAGATCGCGTTGCATCGCGGGGGTGTCCGGATCGGTGTCGAATACCAGTGATGAGCCATCCTGGGCCTGGACGGTGGCACCTGCGAGCTCCGGGATGAGGTCGGACGGTGACGGGACCTCCACGCCCGGGGGATGAGTCAGCTGGTCTCCCTACAACTCGTGCTGTGCGAGCGTGGCGACCTCGGTAGCTGCCGGAGCGGCGGACGCCGCAGCCTCGGTGGCGTCGGCCGCAGCCGCAGCGGGAGCACGCCCATTGCCGACGACGGCGAAGAATCCGGAGGCGGCAACCACGACCAGTGCCACGACGCCGACAATTGCGGTGGCCCTCCGCCTGCTGCGCCGACGTTCGCGCTGGTTCACAGAGTCTCCTCGTTGAGCGGGAATCATCTGGGTGGCTTCCATGATCCCCGGGCTGTCAAGAAGTCCAGGGATGCTTCCGGGGCGGGGCACGGGCGGGTCGGCGGCCGGGCGTGCTGGGGTGGATCGCCGCGGACGGCGGCAACCGCGCTGCGGCGCCTGCGGGGCGAAAACGCCGGGAACTGGGAAACGGGAACAAGGAACCCGGGAAACGCTGCCGCGCGCGACCGCCAGTGGAGCGGGTGACGGGAATCGAACCCGCGCTGTCAGCTTGGGAAGCTGAAGTTCTACCATTGAACTACACCCGCATGCCTCACCGGGGTGAGGTGCCCGCACAGGTTACCACGCTGTCGGCCCGGTGCAAGGTGGGTTGTCCCGGCCGGGGTGAGTGGCGGGGGCCGCCCCGGCTTGGGGCGTGGCCCGGTCCGCGCCGTGAAGAGTGAGGCCGTGCCTCGCGGTCCGCACCGCTGGCGGCATCCGCAGCCCGTCCTGGACGGGGAGGCAGGCCTGCGGTCGGTGCCTCGCCGAAGGGCGTGAGATACCTCGCGTATGGGCAGAACCACCCGTGAGACGGGGTGCGCGCGGCCGCATGGATCTGCGAGCATGGCACCATGACTTCTTCGCCTTTCAGCCCGCCCGAATCGCAGAACTCCGACAGTTCCTACGGGGCGAGTGCGCAGGATGCCGTCGCCGACGGCGCCTACCCGCAGAGCTACCAGGCGAGCCCCGCATCCTCCAGTGCTTCCGCGGCCGACCCCTATCAGCAGCTCGACACCTACCAGGGTGCGCAGGCCAACGCTGGTGCCGCCTACCCGCCGGGATACGAGCAGGCGCAGCAGGCCGGCTACCAGCAGGGCTACCAGGACCCCGCCTATCAGCAGACCGCCTACCAGGCCGGCTACCAGCAGCCCGGCTACCAGCAGCCGGGCTACCAGGCGCCCGCAGCCGCCTACGGCCAGCCCTACCCCGCCTACAACCAGAAGTCCAAGGTTGCCGCAGGCCTGCTGGGCATCTTCCTCGGCGCCTTCGGTGTCCACAACTTCTACCTCGGCCACAACGGCAAGGCGCTTGCCCAGCTGCTGATCACGCTGCTGTCCTTCTTCACGCTCTCCTTCATCTCGTGGATCTGGGCCCTGGTCGAGGGGATCATCATCCTCACCGCCACCCCCGGCTCCCAGCCGTGGGGTGTTGACGCCCAGGGCGTGCCGCTGAGCAACTGAGGCGGCCGCGCCGCCTATCCGGGTGCTGTGAGGCTGCCAACCTGGCACAATCGGGTCCGTGCTGCTTTCCGACCGTGACATCCGCGCAGAACTCGAATCCGGTCACGTCGGCCTCGAGCCCTACGACCCGGAGATGATCCAGCCCGCCTCCATTGACGTGCGCCTGGACCGTTGGTTCCGCCTGTTCGACAACCACCGCTACCCGGTCATCGACCCCGCCGTCGAGCAGGACCGGCTCACCCACCTGGTCGACGTCGGCCCTGACGAGCCGCTGGTCCTCCACCCCGGTGAGTTCGTGCTCGGCTCCTCCTACGAGCGCGTAACCCTCCCCGCTGACATCGCCGCCCGTCTGGAGGGCAAGTCCAGCCTGGGGCGCCTCGGCCTGCTGACTCACTCCACCGCCGGTTTCATCGATCCCGGCTTCTCCGGGCACGTCACCCTGGAGCTGTCGAACACGGCCACCATGCCCATCAAGCTCTGGCCGGGGATGAAGGTCGGGCAGCTGTGCTTCTTCCGCCTGTCCTCTCCCGCCGCCGCCCCCTACGGCCAGGGCGCCACCGGCTCGCGCTACCAGGGGCAGCGCGGCCCCACGGCCTCCCGCTCCCACCTGTCCTTCCACCGCATCCGCATCACCGATCCCGGACCGCTCGACGACGGCGCTCCCAGCCCCGAGGGCTCCGGCGCATGAGCGGCTCGAACGACTCCGCGCCGGGGCGCACGGCGGGCGACGCCCAGGGAGCCCCCGTCCTGCCGGACTTCTACGCCGCCGGCGCCGACCTGGCCACTACCCTGCCCAGTACCGCCCTTTCCGCGGTCGGCTCCTTCCCGGTGGGGCGCGCCGACACCCAGCACCTACTGCTGCTCGCCGACGACGTCGCCGTCGACGAGGTTGAGGCCCTGGCGCTGTCCCAGGACGAGAATGCCGGCTGGGTCGGTGCCTCCCGCCTGCAGGTGGCCCCCGGCGCCGAGCTGCTGGGTCCGTGGGACGCGGATGCCGAACTGCGCCGGGTTCTGGAACTGCCGGACTGGGCGACGCAGGTCATGATTCTGGACTGCCCGCCGCAGCGGGTCGGCGCCCTGCCGACGGCGCTGGCGGGAATCGATCCGCTCGCCGACGCCTTCCCGCTCGCACAGCCCACCGGCAATGAGTTGTTGGCGCTGACCCGGCTGCGAGCCATCGCCCGTCGGCTGGCCGGCGGCCTGCGGCTGGCGGGGGACCCGGAAGAGCCCGGCGGCCGCACCGTCCCGGTGCTGGTGGTTCCCGACCCGGAGCGCTCCACGACCCTGACGGTTTACTCGCCGGTGTGGATCGTGCCGGACGGCGTCGTCGCCCTGGCCGCGCCGGTTGCGCGGGGCGCGAGGCTGCATCTTCACGCCGAGCGCACTTCAGGTCCGACCGGGCTGGCCGCCATCCCGCATGAGGAACTGGTCAGGCTCTCGCAGGCGATCGGCGACGATGTACTTGATGCCGCCTGGCAGGCGGCGGAGCGCCGTCGCCGCGTGCAGGCCGAGGAGGAGGCGCGTGCCCGGGCGGCGGGGGCGGCCGTGGAGGAGTTGCGCGACGGGTACGGCGTCGTCGCCGCAGTGGAGCGTGCGCGCCCGGAGTGGGGTGGGATTGAGATTCGCGTGCAGGCGGCGGAGGAGGTGCCGCTGGCGGTGCGCGGTGAGGCCTGGGCGCGCGACGGCGTGATCGCCTATCAGGTCGTGTGGACGCCGGTGGACCCTGCCGACGCTCATCGTGAGGATCCACCCGACGGGGTGCGGCAGGCGCGCTCCGCGGCTCGTGCCCTCATTGAGGACGTGGCCGGCGCCCTGCTGGCGGCCGCCGGGGGAGTGGCGGTGGACGACGACGGCTTCCTGGTCGGGTTGTAGGTTTATCCGTTCTATTCGGTCGTCTCGGTCATTGCTCGCGGGGCCATTGGTTGAGGGTTTGGGTGTAGGTGTCGGGGGTGCCGTAGGTGAGGATGGCGCCTTCGGCTACGGGCATGGCCTTGGTGGCTAGGGCGTGTGCCTGGTCCCAGTGGGGTGAGTCGCGGTGGAAGAACATCTTCCAGCCGGGTCCGAAGTCGTACGGCTCGGGGTCGGGGTTGAGAGGATCGCCTTGGCGGCGTAGTGCGCCGATGGTGGGGTTGACAATGCGGGCGGCGGTGAGCATGAGCCAGTCGGCGAAGTCCTCGTCGGTGTCAATGCGCGCCCCGAGCGCGGGCCCGGTCTCTAGTCTTATGGAGTGGGTGTCGGGGTACACCAGGCCCAGCAGGATGTATAGATTGCTGCCTCCGGTACCGATATCGCCGCTGAACAGCATAAGCTGGGCGCCAGGCAGTTCCGGGTCGACGCTGCTGTAGACGGCCTGGCGGAGCTGGTCGAGGGTCTCGATATTGGGGTTGGCCTCCGCCTGGGCCTTGGTGCGGGCGGTTTCCCGCCACCGGAAGAAGGTGGGGTCGTAGGGCCTGATCGCCTGCATAAACTCCCACGCCCTGGCAATCGACTCATCCATGCGCCGGTCAAGGCCCGGACGCTGAGTCTTGAATGAAAGGTGCCATTTCATGGTGTCTTTCCTTTCCTGCTGGCTGCGGCTGCCGGATTAGTGTTGGTTAGTGGTTAGTAGTAGTTGGGTGGGGTGAGGAACAGCTTGATGGTGGTGGGGAAGTATCCGTCTTTCTGGAGGTCTAGGAGTCGTTGGTAGAATTCTTGTTCGGCGATGTGCCAGTGGATGGGGGTGTTGGTACCGGTGGCGCGCACCGCCGCCACCTGCTCTCTGGCCTGTTTAACTGCGTCGGGGATGATGTGTTTGCCCCATTCCTGGTTCATGAGGTTGGCCAGGCCCTCGCCCTTCGCCTCGATGAGTACGCCGTCCTTGAAGCCGTCGAACTCCTTGCCGCCCACGTAGTAGGCGTCTTGTGCGCGTACGCCGGTGACCTGCTCCTCATAGGTCGGTGAGCGCCAGGAGGGGGAGTTGTTCCGGCTCTTGCCCCAGGTGCCCACCCCGCCCTCACTGGACCCGCGCACGGGTTTGCGCACGCCGGGGTAGTGCTTGCCTGCACGCGGATCGAACATGCCGGGCTTTACCGCGCCGGTCTCATCAGCCAGGTAGTTGCGCACGGCTCGGTTGCGGTCCTTGACGTAATTGCGCCAGGCGGGCCGGTTGTTACGCCACAGCCAGTACTCGTAGCGGGCCTCGCGGGTGGCCTGCCGGGAGGCCCAGTAGGCACCGCGGGCGGCCTGGCCGCCCATGCCGCTGGCCGCGCCGCCGCCCACAACGGTGAGCCCCGCCAGCGCCAGGTCCATGACGATCTCGGCGGGGGTGTGGGTCGACAGGTAGCGACGCGTGGTCCCCGACGGGTCGCGCATCAGATCAGCGGCGCCACGAGCGGCCCCGAACAAGGTGGCAGCACCCATACCGACCTCGAAGGCCAACCCCACCGTCCCGCCGGTGAACACCACCACCGCCCCGACGAAGAACACCACAGCGGCCTTCTGGCCCAGGCTCAGCCCCTCCCACCAGGAACCCAACGCGTTAAGGATCCCCGCCAGCCACAACAAGGACCCTGAGCTGCTCAGCTGCTCCTGCAACGCGGCGGCCAGCACCACAGTCACGACCAGCAGGCCCACGGCCGCGCCCAGGGCCACCACCCCGGCCAACCGCCAGACCCACCAACGCTGCGGCACGGCGTCCAGCACCGCACGCGACGCCTCCTCACGGCCAATGCGCAGCCTGGACGGCGCAACCGCTAGCAGCCTCGGTTGGCGGGTGCTAGCGGCCTCCAGTAGCGTGCGGTAAGCCCAGCGCCACTCAATCCCGGTGGTCGCCACCAGATCGATGAGCACCGCCCGCAGCGGCCGCCACCGATCGTAGGGCAGTGCCTTGAAGCGCCGCTCCCGCCACAGCCCCAGTCGGCCACCGCCGTCACTGCCCTCAATCGACAGCGTGTAACCGCCCTCCCACAAGGTGCGCACGTCCAGCAGCCATGCCACGCCCAGCAGCGCCAGCAGCACCCAGCCGCGCCCGTGGCCGCCCAGTGTCAGAGTGGAGGTAACGCCCACCGGCCACCACGGCGCCTCATCCCCGGTCTGCGACCAGGCACCATAGTGACTGGCGTTACCACCGGCATGATCCACCATCGCCACCCACAACGCCCACAACGGCGCCAGCACACACACCGCCCGCACCGCCACCCGCACCCAGCCTGACAAACCCCTGCACCGGCGCCACACGGACACCGCCACGCCCAGCGTTCCGGCCACCACACCGGTCACGATCGCATGCCCTGCGAAGGCAAGATAGTCCCCGGCCTGCCCCGAGAACGGACTGAGAGAGAACGTCCTCGCACCCAGGCACTCCAAACCGCCGACGCCCTGGTACGAGCACGTCAACAAGTCCAAGGTATCGAACAGGCCCAGCTGTGTCTCCAGGATGGCGACCCGTCGCGCCATCTCCTCCACCGCCTCAAAGCCCGCACCACAGGCCACCCCCAGCACCAGCCAGTCGCTCGCCAGCAGCCTGCGCGCCCGACCCGGAGCCGCCAGCGCCAGCACCGCCAGTGGCACCAGCTTGCCCGCCTCCTCTACCAGCGGGGCCACCACCACCGAAGCGGCCGTAGAACTCACCGACACCTCGGCCAGCCCCGATACCCACGCACTCGTCGCCGCGATTACCCCCGCCCAGGGCATCGCTGCCGCCAGCACCCCGGATACCAGCATCCAGGACACCGTCTTCGCCCGCGCCAGCGCGGACCAGCACACCACCAGCCACACACAGCCCACCCAGGCCCCCAAGGCCGCCCTCAGCGCCGGCGATACCACCAGCGCGACCAGCACCACCACCAGCGCCACCCACGAGTACACCGCCCGGAACCGCAACAACCGCCCGAACCAGCGAGTGCCGCTCACCCGATCCCGCAACACCTCCCACCACTCCGCACGCCCCTCAGGCAACGGAGCGGACGCCGGACCGGCATGCCAAGCACCACCAGCGGAGTGCGCGTAGGAAACGACCATCAGGGAACCCTTCGGCTAGGAGGATGACACGCCGCCGCAGTGAATCACAGAATTCAATCGTTTGCACTACGAACAGGCGTGAACAACCGTGCGGCATCAGAATGAGGTCCCGGACCTCCGGGGCAAACCGCTATGACCCCGGCGAGGCGGCAGTCATCGGGACCACGGCCCCTCCCACTGTTAACGCCTATTGCGCAGCACGCCGTCGCCGCGGCGCGGCACCAGGCGGGACTCCTGCGCGCGGGCGGCCGACTCACTCCAGCGCCAGCCGTTGAACACCACCGCATCCTCCAGCGCCCGAGACCATGCCACCGGCTCCTCGCCGCGCTCCCGGCCCACCTCCAGGTAGTGGCGCAGCAGCCCGGCACTGGCCAGGGCGTCGTCGAGCGCCGTGTGGTGCCGCCCGATCGCCACCCCGGCGGTCTCACAGCAGGTAACCAGCCGCCGCGACGGCGTCGCCATGAAGTGCCGCGCCAATTCCATGGTGCACACGCGCGGCACCCGCGCCCCGCGCTCCAGGCGGTCCAGGCCGCCCAGCGCCTGGGTGAGGAAGCCGACGTCGAAGCGCGCATTGTGGGCGACCACCGCCCGCCCCGCCAGATCCCGGGCCAGCAGGTCGGCGACCTCCGCCAGCGCCGGCGCTCCCCGCAGGTCCTCGGCCACAAGCCCGTGAATATGGGTGGGGCCCACGTCGACGGCGTCCCCCGGGTTCACCAGCGTCGACCAGCTCCGCTCCACCGTCATGTCCGGTCCGGCCAGTACGAGGCCGATCTCGATGATCGAGTCCGCCGCCGGAGACAGCCCCGTGGTCTCCAGGTCGACGATGGCGTAGCCCACCTCCGTGACGTCCGCCGCATCGGGTGCGCCCGTGGCAGGGCGGGGCTGGAGGGTCTGGCGAAGTGGCCGACGCGGGCGGTGGTAGAAGGGCATCACCCCCATGGTATGCCGCCGCTGCGCGCCGCCCCACACGCGGTGTTCTCCCGAGTTCTCCGGCCTTTCCCTGTCGGCTCCGGGGGCGACCGGACTAGAGTCCAAACCATGACGACCGCGCCCGCCAATGACCCCGCCGCACCCGCCACCGCACCCACCGACGCCCTGACCACCCCGGCGACTACGCCCATCACCAACGCCACCATCGCCGCCCAGCTGGCCCACCGCACCATCCGCGCCTACACCGACGAGCCGGTGAGTGAGGACGTGGTCTCCACGCTGCTGGACGTCGCCCGCCACGCCGCCACCTCCTCCTTCCAGCAGCAGGTCACCGTCATCCGGGTCAAGGACCCCGCCGTGCGCGAGCAGCTCCACCTCGCATCCGGACAGCCCTACGTGGGCGGTGAGCGCGGGGAACTGTTCGTATTCGTGGTCGACCTGCACCGCAACGCCGTCATTCGTGAGCGCGCCGGCGCCTCCCTGGAGCCGCTCGAGCGCACCGCCCTATTCCTCCAGGGCGTGGAGGACGCCGTCATCGCCGCCCAGAACATGGTGACGGCCGCCGAGTCCCTGGGCCTGGGCACCGTCTACCTCGGCTCCATCATCGGCGACGTCCGCCGCGTCATCACGGCGCTGGCCCTGCCCAAGCGCACCTACCCGATCCTTGGTCTGCTGGTGGGCCACGCCGCCCAGGCCCCCCAGTACAAGCCGCGCCTGCCCCGCGAGCTCGTCACCGCCATCGACGCCTATCCGGACCTTGACGCGCACGCCGACGCCCTGGCCGCCTACGACGCCGAGGTCGAGCAGTACTACGACCTGCGTGACACCAACAACCGGGTGGACTCCTTCACCACCCAGATCGCTCGCGCCCTGGGCGGCGGCCCCGCCTCGCAGGCACCCGTCCTGGACGTCCTGCACGAGCAGCTCCTCTGCCTGCACTGAGGCGAGGCGCGATGCCGACCCCTTTGGAAGCCGCCGACCGGTCGGGCCGAGCCGACAGTGCCGTGCCCGCCCCGGTTGGGCCGGAGGCCCTCCCTGCTGGGTTTGGCGCCGTGCCCGCCCCGGTTGGGCCGGAGGCCCTCCCTGCCGTACAGCGATTCGACTTTCCCATCGCGCTCATCGTCGGCGAGCTCCTCACGGACGCGGGCGCCGACGTCCCCTCCAACCTCAGCGCGCGACCCCGCTTCCGCACCATCGCCCGGGTCGGCGACAGCAACGCGGTCTTCCCACTCGCCTCCCTGACCAAACCGATCGTGGCCTGGAGCGCCCTCATCGCGGCCGACCGACACCTGCTGGACCTCGACGCGCCCGCCGCGCCCGAGCTCCCCGGCGCCACCATCCGCGACCTGCTCGCGCACGCCTCCGGTGTCGCCTTCGACTCCGCTGCCGTCCTGGCCCCGCCGCGCCACCGGCGCATCTACTCCAACTGCGGCTTCGAGCTCCTCGGCCGGCGCCTGGAGGAGGCCACCGCCACTGCGCTGGAGGAGTGGGTCGAGGCGACCGTCCTAGAGCCCCTCGGCATGGCGAGTGTCCGCATCCCCGGCTCGCCGGCGCACTCCGGGGAGGGCAACGTGGAGGACCTGGCCGCCTTCGCCCGCGAACTCGCGGCGCCCACGCTCGTCTCGCCCGCACTGGCCCAAGCCGCGCGCCGCCCCGTACACCCCGGGCTGCCGGGCGTCCTGCCCGGATATGGGCGGCAGGACCCCAACGACTTCGGCCTAGGGGTGGAGATCCGCGGCGTCAAGCACCCGCACTGGACGGCGCCCACCCACAGTCCCGAGACCTTCGGCCACTTCGGCCAGTCCGGGTCCTTCATCTGGGTGGACCCGGTCGCCCGCCGCCAGGCGGTGTTCCTGGGTGCGCGCCCCTTCGGCGCCGTGCACCGGGAGACCTGGCCCGCCCTCGGCGCCCAGATCCTCGCCCTGTGACTAGGAGGTCGCGTCAGTAGGCGCGGTGTGGGAGCAGGGTGTGGGCACGAGGTCCCGGTAGGAAGGAGTTGTTCAACGCTAGTTCCTACATATGGGGTTCCTCGTGCCCGCACTGCCATCTTCGCTTATGGACCCGTTGTGGGTCCAGTTCAGCACCCTACTGCCCGAGCATGTCGACAACCATCCGCTGGGCTGCCACCGGCCCCGTATCCCCGACCGGGTTGTATTCGACAAGCTCGTCCAGGTCCTGGTGCTGGGAGCCGCCTACGAAAAGATCGCCGATATCACCTGCTCAGCGGCCACCATCCGGCGCCGACGCGACGAGTGGATCACGGCCGGTGTGTTCACCGCCCTGGAGCAGGCCGCCCTTGAGGCCTACGACAAGATCGCCGGCCTGGCCCTGGAGGACCTGTGCGTGGACGGCTGCCTGGCAAAAGCCCCCTGCGGGGGCCAGGCGGCCGGCCCCTCCCCGGTAGACAGGGGCAAGCAGGGCACCAAACGCTCAGTCATGGTCGAAGGTCACGGCATCCCCATCGGGGTGGTAGTCGCCCCAGCCAACCGCCACGACTCCCCACTGCTGGCCCCCACCCTGGAATGCCTGAACCGGTTCGGCTTCGATCTACCCGAGCACATCACCGTGCACCTTGATGCCGGCTACGACAGCCTCAAGACCCGCCAGTTGCTTGAGGTGCTGGGATGCGACGCCGAGATCTCACCGAAAGGCACGCCTCTTCAGGCCGGCAGCCGGTGGGTGGTCGAGCGCACCAACTCCTGGCACACCCGCGGCTTCCGTAAGCTCCAAGTCTGCACCGAGGTGCGCACCACCGTCATCGACGCGTTCATCGCCCTGGCCAACACCATCATCACCATACGCAACCTCATCCACCGCGCCTGGACCACCCACCGCTGGGACCAACGACCCACACGCAAACCATAACCTACTGACGCGACCTCTAGGTCCTGTTGTGTAAGTGCTTGGGCGGAGGTGTGTGGCTGTTGAGCCTGCCAGTTGGACCCCTGTCCCCCCCGTTGGACCCCTGTTCCCCCGTTGGACCCCTGTTCCCCGGTTGGACCGCCGTAGCCGCCGGTTACAGCGGTCCATCGGGGCGTGAGCGGTCCATCGGGGCGTGAGCGGTCCAACCGGGGCGGTGCAAAGACCCACTCGCCCCCTTCGACGGGCGCACGCAGCCCACTCAAGCTGGAGCCCGGTAGCCACCAGCTGCGACGAACTCCCCATCCGCTACCAGGCCACCACCCACATCGCCAGCACCGCCCCATCAGCACCAGCGACTTACACAACACGACCTAGGGCATCGGCGCCGCGCACGCTAAGCCGCACGCCGCAATCGCGCCGATCGGGACTTTTCCTTGAAAACAAGCCATTGTTGAAATTTCCCGTTTTTCTGTGCCGACGCTCCCACGTGCGGCGAAGGCGCCGACGCACATGGGAGCCGTCCGGCGTCCCCGGCGCGTTCGGTGAAACCGCGGAATTTCGCGGTTCGTGTACTGGGCGTCGGCGGCTAAGCGTGCGGCACTCGTATTGACGCATCTTGACACGCTTGATGAAGGTCGGAGCGGGTGCGTCCCGGGTCGGCCTGCCGCCCTGTGCGGACTCCTGTGCTGACTGCGCGCCGCCGAGATCATGGCTGCGCACCTGCACGGCGCCACCGGAGCGCCTGCCGCTTGCTCAATCGAGGTCGACGACGACGGGCACGTGGTCGCTGGGGCCCTTGCCCTTGCGCTCATCCCGGTCGATGGCGGCGTCCCGCACGCGCGCCGCGAAGGCCGCCGAGCCGTACACGAAGTCGATGCGCATGCCCTCATTCCGCGGGAAGCGCAGTTGCTGGTAGTCCCAGTAGGTGTAGTTGGTGACGCGTTCGCGGGTGACCTCCCGCAGGCCCGCAGCCTCCAGCGCCGCCAGGGCCGCCCGCTCCGGCGCGGACACGTGCGTGGCGCCCGCGAAGACGCTCATGTCCCACACGTCCTCGTCGCGCGGCGCCACATTCCAGTCACCCACCAGCGCCAGCGACTGGCCCGGATCCGCCGCCAGCCAGCCGGCCACGGCGTCACGCAGCGCCGCCAGCCAGGCCAGCTTGTACTCGTAGTGCGGGTGGGTGAGCTCACGCCCGTTGGGCACGTACAGGCTCCACAGCCGCACCGGGTCGGTGCCGGCCCCACCGCCCACGGTGGCTGCCAGTGCCCGCGCCTCCACCACCGGCTCGGCCCCTGCCTTCGCAGCCCAGCCCGGCTGCCCGGGGAAGGCGGCAGTGACGTCCGTCAGCCCCACCCGGGAGGCGATGGCCACACCGTTCCACTGGTTCAATCCGTGCACGGCCAGCTCGTAGCCGGCCGCCTCGAAGGGCGCGCGCGGGAACTGGTCGGGGCGGCACTTGGTCTCCTGCATGGCCAGCACGTCCACGTCCCGGCGCTGGAGGAAGTCGATGATCCGGTCGACGCGGGTGCGGGCGGAGTTCACGTTCCAGGTGGCCAGTCGCATGCGCGCAGGCTACCGCGACCAGTTGCGGACGACGACGGGGCCGGGCGATTAGGCTCCCCCGCATGGGAACCGCACTCATCACCGGCGCCACCAGTGGCATCGGCCTGGAGTTGGCCTGGCAGCTCGCCGAGGCCCACCACGACCTGGTACTCGTCGCCCGCACCCGGGCGCGGCTGGATCAGGTCGCCAAGCACATCAGCCAGGTGGCGGGCGTGGGCGTGCAGGTGATCGCCGCGGACCTGTCGGTCCCCAAGGATCTTGCCCGCGTCGCTGACCGCCTGCGCGTTGCAGGGGCCGAGGCCGCCGCACCCGCGGGCGCGGCAGGCGCGGTGGAAGTTGATGCCCCGCATACGGCCGAGCAGGTGGCGGCCCGCCCCATCGACCTGCTGGTCAACGACGCCGGCTTCGCCGTCGGCCAGTCCTTCGCCGACGGCGACATCGCCCAGGAGCGGCGCGCGCTGGACGTCATGGTCGGTGCCGTCCTGGAGCTCACCCACGCCGCGGTGCCCGGGATGATCGCCCGCGGGCACGGCGCCATCCTGAACGTCTCCTCCGTGACGGCGCTGACCGCCATGGGCACCTACGCGGCGCACAAGGCCTGGGTGCGCACCTTCACCGAGGGCCTGGCCAGTGAGCTGCGCGGTACCGGCGTGACGGCGACCGTCGTCAACCCCGGCCTGACCCGCTCGGAGTTCCACGACCGTGCCGGCATGGAGGCGGACTGGCCCCAGATCGCCTGGCTGCAGGCCGACGACGTGGCCCGGGCCGCGCTCGCGGCGGTGCGTCGCGGCCAGGTGATCTGCACGCCCTCGTTGCGGTACCTCGGTGTGAATGCGCTGTTGCGTCTGGCGCCCCGCGGGCTGGTGCGGCGGGTGGCCGGGCACGCCAGTGTGCGCACCCGGTACTGACGGGGTGAGTCCCGGGCGTAGGTCCTGACTTTTCACGACACCCCGTGATATCCTTCATACAGTCAGGAAGCCCAGTGTAGGTCCGTGTTCCCAACGGACGGGGCGTGACATTCCCGGAGCATTGAGGGGGTGCCGCGTGGTACGTCTCGTGAAGGCGCTATGGCGCGGCTACACGCGCATGTTCAGCGGCTGGACGCGGATCGCGCTGGCGGCGCTGCTGGGCGTGGTCCTGGGGGTCGGCGGATTCACCGTGTACTACTCGGGTGTCACCGGCTACCTCGGTGACGATCCGGCCACCTGCGCCAACTGTCACGCGATGGATGAGCAGTACGAGGCCTGGCAGCGCGGCAGCCACCATGACGTGGCCACCTGCAACTCCTGCCACGCCCCGCACGACAACCTCGTCTACAAGTACATCAACAAGGCCGACAACGGCTTCTGGCACTCCCTGAAGTTCACCTTCCAGAACTACCCGGAGAACATCCAGATCCGCGAGCACAACCGCGAGATCACCGAGGCTGCCTGCCTCTACTGCCATGGCGACTTCGTCGACCAGGCCACCAACAGTTCCACCCACAAGGATGAGACGGTGTCGTGCATCCGCTGCCACGACGGCGTCGGGCACATGAGGTGACGCGACATGAGTACCGAGAGGGAAGATGCTGCTATGGAGGACCCCAAGGTGGATGCTCCGGACCCCGACGACGCCGGGGCGAAGGGCGACGGCAAGAAGAAGTCCCGGTCCGGGAGCTCCCGCAAGCTGGTGCCGGCGCTGGTGCTGGTGACCGTGGCCGTGGCCGCGGGTGCCCTGACCTGGCTGCTGACCACCATCTTCGAGCACAAGCAGGAGTCGGCGGCCTCCTTCACCGAGGTGGTGGAGCTGACCGACACCTCCTACGACCCGGCCGTCTGGGGACAGAACTTCCCCATCCAGTACGAGCAGTACCGCAAGACCATTGAGGACACCGATGGCGACTTCATCGCCGTCACCCCCACGGACGAGGACCCGCGCGAGTACCACACCATCTCCCGGATCGAGTCCGAGACCCGCGCGCAGCGGATGTGGCGCGGCTACGCCTTCGCGGTGGACTACACCGAGCCGCGCGGGCACGAGTGGGCGCTCGTGGACCAGCGCTACACCGAGCGCACCGGCGAGCGCTTCAACCAGCCCGGCACCTGCCTGAACTGCCACGCCTCCATGCCCGAGGTCTACGACGAGCTCGGTGACGGGGACCGCGAGGCCGGCTTCCACGCCATGAACGCCATGAGCTACGACGAGGCCTATGAGCACGCCTCATCATCCATCGCCTGCATCGACTGCCATGATCCGCAGACGATGGAGCTGACCATCACCCGGCCCGCCTTCATCGACGGCATCCGCAAGGCCAAGGCCGCGGAGGGCGTGAAGGACTACGACGTCAACCGTGACGCCACCAACCAGGAGATGCGCACCTACGTGTGCGCCCAGTGCCACGTCGAGTACTACTTCGCGGGCGACTCCAAGACCCTGACCTTCCCGTGGGACAAGGGCCTGACCGTATACGACGCCATGGACTACTACGACGAGGTCGGCTGGACCGACTTCACCCACGAGGAGTCCGGCGCCGAGCTGCTCAAGGCGCAGCACCCCGACTTCGAGACCTGGTCGCAGGGCATCCACGCCACCAACGGCGTCACCTGCGCCGACTGCCACATGGCCTACAGCCGCGTGGGCGCGAACAAGGTCTCCAACCACCAGATCATGAGCCCCATGGTCAGCGACGAGACCATCAACGCCTCCTGCCTGACCTGCCACCACTCCACCGCGGGTGAGATGCGCGAGCGGGTGGACGGCATCCAGACGCGCTGGCAGGGCTCGCTGAACGTCTCCTTCACCGCCCTGGATGCGCTGATCACCGACATCACCGCGGCCGACGCGGACGGCAGTGCCACGGAGGAGGACCTGGCCACGGCCCGCGACTACCAGCGCAAGGCGCAGTTCGTGATCGACTACTCCTTCTCCGAGAACGGCCGCGGCTTCCACGCCCCGGCGTACTCGATCTCCATCCTCAACCAGGCGACCGACTGGGCCCGCTCCGGGCAGCTGGCGCTGCGCGGCGTCGACGTCGAGAACGGGATCGGCCCGGCCATCCCCGAGCAGCACATGCCGGACGCCGGCAACTGACGGGGCGCGGGAACCGTATGACCCAGGCACACGACAGCGCGGAGCAGCAAGCAGCAGGCGGTGGCGATCAGCCGGATCGGGAGGCACTGGCGGCCTTTCTGGCCACGGCCCCGGAGGGGCTGAAGGACTGGGCGGCCGCCCAGCTGGCCGGCCTTGAGGGTGAGCGTGCGGACGATGGCGCCGACGTCGTCGAGGATGCGGCGGACCTCGAGGACGTGCTGGCCGACGACGATGCCGCCCAGCGGCCGCCTCGGGCCCCCGCGGCGGGGCGCGGGCGCAACCGCTCGCAGATCGAGCGCCGCACCGGCGTCTCCCGCCTGAACCTGGTGCTGGTGGCGCTGCTGGCCGCCGCCGTCGTCATCATCGTGCAGCAGGCGGGTCGGGGTGAGGCCGCGAGCACGGCCCTGCCCGAGGGCCACCCGTCGGTCGCCGCGACGGCCGCGGCGAGCGCCGTCGCCGCCATGGATGAGGCCGAGCCGGTGGACACCGAGCGGGAGGCGGAGCTCCAGCAGCAGGCGGAGGCTGACCCCGCAGACGTGGAGTCCCGTCAGGAGCTGGGCGTCATGTACCTGAAGGCGGCCCTCTACCAGGACTCCATCACCTGGCTGCAGCAGATCCTCGACGCCGACCCGGACAACGTCGACGCCCTGCTGACCATCGGCGTGGCCGAGTACCAGTCCAACCAGTACGAGGAGGCGGAGGCGCACTGGCTGCGCGCCTCCGAGATCGCCCCGGATGTCGCCGAGCCCTGGTACAACCTCGGATTCCTGTACATGGCGCGTACCCCGCCCGACGCCGAACGGGCCAACCAGTGCTGGGAGAAGGTGCTCCAGCTCGCCCCCGACTCGGAGATGGCCGCCAATGTGCGTGGCCACGTGACCGCCACGGGTTCGGCCACCGCGACCCCGAGCGCGGGGTGAGCGGATGGAGCTGACCCTTCCGGTAGCCCTGCTGGCGGGCCTCGTCTCCTTCGCCTCGCCCTGCTTCCTGCCGATCGTGCCCGCCTTCGTGGGGCAGCTGGTGGGCGCGGACGCGGGGCCGGTGCGCCGCCGCACCGCCCTGGCCAACTCGGTGAGCTTCGTGATCGGCTTCTCCGTGGTGTTCATCGTCCTGTGGGCCTCGCTGGGGCTCCTCGGGCGCTCGCTGGGTCCCTACGCGGTCTACGCGCGCATGGTCGGCGGCGCGGTGCTGGTGCTCATGGGGCTGCATGTGGCGGGCATCTTGACACTGCGGCCCTTCGATGCGCTGGTGCGGGCGTCGGGTCCGGCCGACGCCGCCGGGTCGCCGCTCCGCGCCGCCCTGATGGGAGTCGCCTTCGGGGCGGGCTGGACCCCGTGCATCGGCCCGATCCTCGGCGGGATCCTCGCCCTGGCGACGGCGAGCCCGACGGCGTGGTCCGGCGTCTGCCTCATGGCCGCCTACTGCCTGGGCCTGGGGATCCCGATCGTCGCCGTCGCCGTGGGTTCGGCCCAGGCCACACGGAGGTTCGACTGGTTCCGCCGCCACCACGTGGGAGTCTCGCTCGTGAGCGGGGGCGTCCTCGTGGTTATCGGGCTGCTTATGATCGCCGGACTGCTGGGAAGACTGTCCGCCCTGATCCCCGCCCCGGGGCTGTGAGGAGGTAGCTGAAGTTGAGACAGACCGACACGCGGCCGACCGGGTCGGCCAAGTCGCCCGCCGCGAAGCAGGCGGGCACCACCGGCGAGCCGGGCGGCGCCGGAGCCGTGGACGGCCTCGACGATCAGGTCGCGCTGTCCCCGGGTCAGCTGGCCGGGCAGGTGTACGCCTTCCTCTACAACAAGACCGTCGGCCTGGTGCTGATCCTGCTGGCCGGCCTGCTGGGCCTGCTGGGTGCGATCCTCCCGCAGATGCCCGCCTCCGCCAGGGCGGATGCGCAGGCCACCGAGCAGTGGCTGGAGCAGGTGCGGCCGGTGTTCGGCGGCTGGACCGGCATCCTGCGCACGCTGGGCGCCTTCAACATGTTCACCTCGGTGCCCTTCCTGGTGGTGATGGGCCTGCTGGCCGCCTCGATCCTCGCCTGCACGGCGCACCGGCTGCCGGTGATCTGGCGGGCCGCCCGCCACCCGCGCACCCGGGTGACCGCACGCTTCTTCGACCGGGCCCGGCTGCGCTCCCGCTTCACCGCGCCGGTGAGTGCCGAGGACGCCTTCGAGATCGTGTGCGCCGACGCCCGCAGGCACCACCTGCGCGTGATCGTGGATGAGCGGGGGCCCGGCCGCAACGCCTACCTGGACCGCAACCACTGGGCGCCCTTCGGTACGGTGTTCGCCCACCTCGCCTTCGTGGTGGTCATGGTCGGATTCGTGGTGTCCTCTATGACCGGTTTCCGCGACCAGCAGTTCGCCCTGACCGTCGGCCACCCCAAGGACGTCGGCCACGGCACCGCGCTGACCGTGCAGGCCAACAGCTTCCAGGACACCTACTACGAGGACGGCTCTCCCAAGGATTACGTCGCCGACCTGACCCTGCTGGACGCCGGCCGCCAGGTCGCCTCCCAGCAGGTGCGGGTCAACACCCCGCTGAGTTACCACGGCGTCATGTTCCACCAGTCCTACTTCGGGGTCTCCGCCGTCATGCGGGTGGTCGACGCCTCCGGGGCGGAGGTCCTCCACGACGGCGTCGCCCTGGAGTGGACCACGTCGGACAAGATCTTCAACTACGGCCACACCACCCTGCCGGACGGCACCGTCATGTACGTGGTGGAGGCGGCCTCCGGGCAGGTAGGCACCGGTATCGAGCCCGGCCAGGTGCGCGTCGAGCTGTACCAGGGGGACGCCACCACGCCCAGCGCGCAGGCCGTCCTGGATCAGGGCACGCCCGGCACGGTGGGCGCCTACACCCTCACCTTCGAGCGGGAGCAGCAGTTCACCGGGCTGATTGTGCGCCGCGACCCCGGCGCCCCGATCGTGTGGGTCGGATTCGGCCTGCTGGCGATCGGCACCTGCATGACCATGTTCTTCCGGCACCGGCGCATCTGGGTGCGGGTCACCGAGGGCGACGACGGCGCCCTGGTGCAGCTGGCCTCCCCGGACCGCCGCGACTTCGGGTTCAGCGCATTCTTCACCGACATGGCCGTCCGCCTGAGCGGACGAATGACGCAGCACGCGGAAAGGACCGACGCCGATGCTTGAGTACTCCCAGGCCCTACTGCTGATCACCACCGGCCTGGTGGTGGTCTCCACCATCGCCTACCTGGGCGCCTTCTTCGCCGCCCGCATGTCGCGCGCGGCGGCCGTACCGGCCGGGGGGACGGGCGGCAGCGTCGTCGTCGGCACCGGCGACGGTGAGCGCACCGTGGAGGTGACTGGCGGGGTCCAGCGGGCCCCGATCAAACGCTTCACCGTCACCTGGTGGGCCGCCAAGTCCACCCAGCTGGCCCTGCTGCTGCTGACGGGCTCGCTGATCGCCCGGACCATCGCCACCGGGCACGCCCCCTTCTCCAACCACTACGAGTTCGCCATCTGCTTCGCCTGGGGCATGATGCTGGCACAGGTGGTGTTCGAGTGGCGCTACCGGGTGCGGACCGTGTCGATCATCGTGCTGCCGGTGATCCTGGCGATGCTCATCTACGCCTCCACCCTGTCCTACCAGCCCAGCCCGCTGATGCCGGCGCTGCAGAACTCCCCGCTGCTGACGCTGCACGTGTTCACCGCCTCCCTGGGCTACGGGGCCGCGGTGGTGTCCTTCGCCGCCGCGGTCATGTACCTGCTGGCCCCGCACGTGCGTTGGCGGGGCTGGCCCCGGCAGGAGGTGCTCGACGACCTGGCCTACCGGGCCACCGTGGTCACCTTCCCCATGCTGACCCTGATGCTGATCCTGGGGGCGCTGTGGGGGAACGTCGCCTGGGGCCGCTACTGGGGCTGGGATCCCAAGGAGACGGCGGCGCTGGTCACTTGGCTGATCTACGGCGCCTACCTGCATGCGCGCGTGACCCGCGGCTGGCGGGGCAACCGCGCCGCCTGGCTGCTGATCCTGGGATTCGCCGCCGTGCTGTTCACCTACCTGGGCAACCTGTTCTTCGGAGGACTGCACTCCTATGCGTGACGATTCGAGTGATGAGCTGCTGGAGGAGACCTCCGCCGACGTGAGCGACCTGCCCGATGCCGAGCCCGCGTCCCGGGCCGATGACCCCGAGCTCGCAACCCGGGCCGATGACCCCGACGAGCCCGCCTGGCGCGCCGGCATTCGTGGCTCGCGCTTCGGGCAGGTGGCGGTGCTGATCGTGGCGGCATTCGCCATCGCCATCGCCGCCTGGTGGGCGGTTAAGCCCGACGATGCCGGCCCGGCCCAGGCCGAGATCGCGGTGGTCACCGAGGTGGACGTGGCGGGGGCGGACCGTGCCCCGGTGGTGGGGCAGCGGGCTCCGGGCTTCACCGCCACCGACCTCGACTCCCAGGAGGTGGTGCTGGATGCGGACGCCATGGAGGGGCGGCCGGTGTGGCTGATGTTCGTGGCCACCTGGTGCACGGGCTGCCGCACCGAGATGCCCGACGTGCAGGCGGCCGCCGCCGAGTACGGGGATGACGTGGAGGTGATCGTGGTCTACGTGGGGGAGGACGCCGCCGCGGTGAGCGCCTACTCCGAGCGCGTGGGCAATGACTTCACGCAGGTGCCCGACCGCAGTCAGGCGATCTCCGCCGCCTACGGGATCATGGGCGTGCCCTCGCACTTCTTCATCGGTGCTGACGGTGTGGTGCAGCAGGTGCAGGTGGGGCTGCTCACCCCCGCGCAGATGGACGAGTCGCTGCGCGCCCTCACCGGCGCCTGACCCTACCTCCCCCGCCTCCCCGCCCCGCCTCCCTGCCTCCCCGCCCCTCTCGCTGAGATCGGTAGAAGTTACATACCGAGGTCGGTAGTTGTTACGTACTGAGATCGGTAGTTGTTACGTGCCGAGGTCGGTAGTTGTTACGTACTGAGTTCGGTAGTTGTTACGTGCCGAGGTCGGTTGTGGTGGGCTAGGCACAGCAGGCGCCGTAGGCAGCAGCCACGGCAAGGGGGCGTCTGCGGCGGGAGCGCTTCTGCGGCCGCGGTGGCTTCGACAGCCTGGGATGGTTTTACCCATGCTGTGCTACGGGGCCTGGCACCGGGGCCAGGCAGTCTGCCGGGGATGGAGGAGAGGCGGTGGGCGCCGGGGGTGAGGGCGTACCCCATCGCGACGACGCTTCGTACCCTGGCCCGACGGTTCGTACCTTCCGATGGACGCTTCGTACCGTCCGGTGACGGTTCGTACCCCGGGGTGCCGAACCGTCGCCGGAACTGCCGAAGCGCTGGTGCCAAGTGCCGAACCGTCACGCGAAGTGCCGAAGCGTCAATGGCAGATGCAGCACCCTCACTGGAACCGCCGAGCCAGCCGCCGCTGAAGCACACTAACCGTCGACACGCACACCGAGGGCGCCCGACCATGACTCCTACAGCCCGCTTCCCGCCCTGGAGTCAATCCATCCTGCAGTGTTCGGCACTGCCGGGTTAGCCTTGGCGACGTGACTACAGATGTGATCGCCAACGACTCCCATCGCGCCCGCCTGGCCGAACTGATCCGCGACCTCGCCGTCGTCCGCGGAAAGGTCACCCTTGCCTCCGGGCTCGAGTCCGACTTCTACGTGGACATGCGCCGCGCCACCCTGCACCACGAGGCCGCCCCCCTTATCGGCCACGTCATGCTGGACATGCTTGAGGAGGCCGGCCTGAGCACCGAGGACGTCGACGCCGTCGGCGGGCTCACCATGGGCGCGGACCCGGTGGCCACCGCCATGCTGCACGCCGCCGCCTCCCGCGGACTGGACCTGGATGCCTTCGTGGTGCGCAAGGCCGCCAAGGACCACGGTATGAAGCGCCGCGTGGAGGGCCCCGACGTCGCCGGCCGCAACGTCGTCGTCCTGGAGGACACCTCCACCACCGGCGGCTCGCCGCTCGAGGCCGTCGCCGCGCTGCGCGAGGCCGGCGCCAACGTCCTCGCCGTCGCCGTGATCGTGGACCGCGCCACCGGGGCGCGCGAGCGGATCGAGGCCGCCGGCCTGCCCTACTACGCCGCCCTCGGACTGGCGGACCTGGGACTTGACTGACGCCGTCGACCGCGCCGGTTCCTCCGGGCCGGACGCGCAGCCCGACGGCGGGCACGTGTCCCGCGAGGTCGGGGTCGGGCCCTGGCCCGGGGGCCCGGATGCCTGGCCCGAGGACCCCCACTACGACCGGGCACTGCTGGCCGACGGCGACCGCCGCAACGTCGTCGACCGCTACCGCTACTGGAGCGTGGAGGCGATCCGCGCCGACCTGGCGGCGCGCGCCCATCCGCTGCAGGTGGCCGTGGAGAACATCTCCCAGGACCTGAACATCGGGTCGATCGTGCGCACCGCCAACGCCTTCAACGTCGCCGCCGTGCACATCATCGGGCGCCGCCGCTGGAACAAGCGCGGCGCCATGGTGACCAACCGCTACCTGGACGTGCGTCACCACCCTGTGCCGGACGCGCTGCTGGCCTGGGCCGCCGACGCCGACTACGAGGTGATCGGGATCGACAACGGCCCGCGGGCGGAGCCGCTGGAGAAGGCCGTGCTGCCGGCGCGGTGCCTGATGGTGTTCGGCAGTGAGGGGGAGGGCATCAGCCCCGCACTGCTGGAGCGCTGCTCGCGGGTGCTGCGGATCGGACAGTACGGATCCACCCGCTCCATCAACGTGGCCGCGGCGGCCGCCGTCGCCATGCACGCCTGGGTGGTGCAGCACGCCGGGCCCGCACCCGACTGAGTCGGGAACGGGCCCGGGGAGGACGGCGGGACGGGCCGCGTCGTTTGCCGCGATCACGACGCCGCCGCGCGAGTGCCGGGGCGCCGCCGCGCTTAGGCGTTGTCGGCCTCGATGACCGGGTGGTTGGCGGGGGCGTGGGTGACCTCGATCTTGCGGGGCCTGGCCTCCTCAGCCACCGGGATCGTGAGCGTGAGCACGCCGTCGGTGTACTGGGCGGAGATGCGGTCCAGCGCCAGCCCGTAGCCGAGCGTCAGCTGCCGGGCGAAGGTGCCGGTGGGGCGCTCGTGGGCCAGCCACTGCACGTCCGCGCCCTCCGTGGCCGGGCGCTCGGCCCGTACGGTCAGGGTGCGTTCCTCGACGTCGACGTCGATCGTCGCGGGGTCCACGCCGGGCAGGTCGATGCGGGCCACGAAGGTCTCGCCCTCCCGGTACAGGTCCAGGGGCATGCCCACGGACGCGGGGGTGCGCACCATACCGCCGGTGAGCCAGCGGTCCAGGTCGCGGAACGGGTCGAAGGATGATGTTGCCATGTCAACCACCTCCAGTTGTTACGGCCTCGGAGTCTCCGAGAGTCGAGCGGTGGGCGTCTTCGCGTCCGATCGCTGCGGCTCCATTGTCGCACCCGGGTTGGCGGAGTGATCCGGGTCATCGCCGACGGTGAAACGGCCCCTCGTGGCCAAACGGGACCATGATCCGGTTCACGCGCGCCCGAATCCGTGACAGAATCAGCACCGCACCACTGACTATTCACTTTCTTCAGGAGGCACCCAGTGGCCATTGCAACCCCGGAGTCCTACGCCGACATGCTTGACCGCGCCAAGGCCGGCAAGTACGCCATCCCCGCGATCAACGTCACTTCCTCGCAGACCCTGTCTGCGGCGCTCAAGGGTTTCGCCGACGCCGAGTCCGACGGAATCGTCCAGATCTCCAACGGCGGTGCCGCCTACTGGTCCGGCTCCTCCCGCCTCGACCGGGTGAAGGGCTCGATCGCCTTCGCGGCCTACGCCCGCGCCGTCGGCGACCTCTACCCCGGCGTGATCGGTCTGCACACCGACCACTGCCCCAAGAAGATGCTCGAGCCCTGGATCCTCCCGCTGCTGGAGATCGAGGCGGAGCAGGTCAAGCGCGGTGAGCTGCCGATGTTCAACTCCCACATGTGGGACGGCTCGGCCGAGTCCCTGGACGACAACATTGAGATCGCCGTGGACATGCTCGCCCGTGCCAAGGCCGCCAACACGGTCCTGGAGATCGAGATCGGCGCCGTCGGCGGCGAGGAGGACGGCATCTCCGGTGATGAGAACGCCAACCTCTACACCACGGCCGACGACGCCTGGCGCGCCATCGAGGCCCTCGGCCTGGGTGAGAACGGCCGCTACATCACCGCCCTGACCTTCGGCAACGTGCACGGCTCCTACAAGCCCGGCCACGTCAAGCTGCGTCCGGAGATCCTGGGTGACATCCAGAAGGACGTCGCCGCCCGCCTGGGCGACCGCCTGTCCACCAAGGTAGGCGTGAAGGACTCCCCGTTCGACCTGGTCATGCACGGCGGCTCCGGCTCCACCGACGAGGAGATCGCCACCGCGGTGCGCAACGGCGTCATCAAGATGAACGTCGACACCGACACCCAGTACGCCTTCACCCGCCCGGTCGTGGACCACATGTTCAAGAACTACGACGGCGTCCTCAAGATCGACGGCGAGGTCGGCAACAAGAAGACCTACGACCCGCGCGCCTGGGGCAAGGCCGCCGAGGAGGGCATGGCCGCCCGCGTCGTCGAGGCCTGCGAGCGCCTCGGCTCCGTCGGCTCCGCCAAGCGCTGATCGGCCCGACGACGGCGCGCCCGCCCGGCGAGCTCGCGGGCAGCGGGCGCGGCGTAGTCCGGCTTCGGCCGGGTGCGGCACGGCGGGGGAGGAACTGCACATGGTGCGGTAACGCTCCTCGGCGCGGCCTGAACGCGCTGCGAATACTGGCTGTGGCCCCGGCACCCATGCGGTGTCGGGGCCACAACCGTGTTTGGTGGGGATCGTTCCGCCCGGTCTGGTGTCGCAGCGACACAGTGCCTGAACCAGCCCGGCTGGCTGCCCGCCGCGGTAGTGCTAGAGGTGGTGGCTCTGGCTCAAATGGGGCGGCGGCGGCCGGCGAGCGCAGCGGCAGGACTGCTTGGTCTCGGTGTGCCGATCCTCCAAGACTTGGCAGCGGGTCCCGCCTCCTCCCAGCTAGAGCCGAGTGCCTCGGACTGGAGCGCTGTCGATATCGCCTTGCGAGTGGTGCTGCTGGCGCTGGTGATCGCGCCGGGCGTCGCGGCGACGATGGCGGGGCGCAGGGGTATGCGTGCTCAACCTGTTGCCGTATCCGTGGGGGTAGGAGCATCCCTGTTCTTGATGTTGTTCGCGGTGATCGAGCTTGGGTGAGCGTGGCTGAGCCTGGCGTGGTTCACCTTCTGGGAAGTGATGTATCCAGAAGGGGGGCGAGTATTGGAGATCGGGCCGTGGCTGGCCCCAAAGATCATCGATGCTGATCTTGTTCACGGACTGCCCTTCCTCGGGGTTGGAGGCGTGGTACTGGTGGCGGCGTGTGTTTTCGGGCTGCTGGCCGTGCTCGCATGGAGCACTCGGATGTGGAGAGCATTCATAGCAGGGGTGATCGGCGGGTCGGTCGTGCTGTTGGTTCATCACCTGGCGGTTTGGGTGGTGTATGCCGATCTCTTGCCCGGCCGGCGCTTGCCGTGGATGGGGTTGACTGTCTTGGGCTCGGGGATTCTGCTGGCAATGGCCCTGGCCGCAGTAGCGCCTGCGGCGCGGCAGTGGTTCGCGGCCCCGCCGTACTTCGCCGGTAGGACTGCTGACAGGCCACCGATCCGCCCCGGGGCTCGTGCCTGAGTAGGAGACTCCACTGGGAAGTCTCCTACTGCGGTGCCTTGGGCATCTGACACATGTGCGCGAGCATGACCGAGTTGTAATAGCAGCGCGGCTCCGGTCCGATCCGGCTGCCAACATGCTTGATGGAGGTCTGATGTCTCGTCGTCGTGCCACGGTAATGGTCGCCGTCGCGGTCTTGATCGCAGTGGCCTGTGGACTGGGATTGCGTTACCTGCTGCTTTAATCCAGATCGGTGCGAGGAGCGAGCGGGGCGCTGCACCGGCGGAGGCCGTAGTCGCTGTGAAATAGCGCTTGCTGGCAACGGGGTGTGCCGGGAGTGGCCAGAACCTTCTCCCTGAGGCCCTGCTGTCCGGGTGATGGGCACCGACATTCGTCGATGGCGTCGGCGCGGCTCACCGGGGACAATGACCTCGGACAACGCTCGATGGCGAGATGAATGGAGCACACGATGATGAGGCGGGCTACGGCCGTGATGCTGCTGGTGGCGGCGCTGGTGGGCGGTGCGGTACCACAGGTGACGGCAGAGCCGGTGGCGGCGGATGCGTCTTCAGTGCTGGCGGTATATTCCCCGGAGAACGAACCCGACGGCGGACGCGATGTGATATGCGTGTTATTCCCTGGTTGCTGTGTGCATCGACGTTGATACGTAGGGATCCGGACGAACGTCCGGTGGGCGTTCCTGGGATGGCGCGGGGGAAGAAGATCACCTACGCGGTTCTTGGCGTGTGTTTCCTAATGTTTGATGCGAATGCTTGGACCGGGAGCCAGCCGGAGGCGCTCGTAGTGATGTTGACGCTCCTGATGGTATCGGGTGCTGCGCTGTTGGGCTGGTTTCCGCGGCTTGCCGGAGTACTGGTAGTCATTTGTAGTGTGGTGGACGAATTGCTGTCCGCTGGTGTGCTAGTCTCCTCGATCGCGTTACATTTGGTGGTAGTGGATTGGTTGTCCCGGCGCTGGGACGCTGCCGCAGCAGTCGCCGTCATAGCGCACACACTGGTTGGTGCTGCTTCTGCTGAGGACCCCATGTGGTTCTTACAAGCGCAGGCCTTGCTGATGTCGATTGCCGTGATTGTCGGCATGGCGCTGCGGCAGTACGAACACAGGCTCGTTGAGCTGGCGGAGCGGGAGGCGCGGCTGCGCTTGGAGCTTGAGAACGAGGAGCTGCGGGTCCGCTCCGAAATCGCGCTGACACTACACGATTCGATCGCAACGGACCTGGCCCAGGTCGTGGTGGCGGGGCAGAGTCTTGCCCGGGATCTGCCCGCCGGCTCCGAGGAGGACCGTGCGCGTGCCCTTGTGGACGCCGGGCAGCAGGCCATGACGCATCTGCGCGGTCTCATGGACGGGTTGCGTACACCGGATTCTGTGACGGAACGTAAGAACATCGATTTGCGCGCCGCGGTCTCCGAGTGCCGCCGGATGTTGGAATCAAGAGGGGTCCGGTTCGAGGCCGGCTCGTCGGTGTCATGGGACGTGCTGCTGCGCGACCTTGATCCTCCGTCGCAGACCCTGCTTGTACTGGCGTTGCGTGAGGGTGCCGTCAACGCCCTCAAGTACGCGCCGGACGGATCTACGGTAGTGGTAGAAATCGAGCAGACTGGTGATCATATCAACCTCGAGGTTTCCTCGGCCAGGCAGACCGGCGGCGGGCAGTCGGCCACAATAGAAGAGATGCGCAGGCAGGGCATGAGCGGCAGTACCGGCCTCAGCGGTTTGGCCATGCGTGCGGCGCGCCTGGGCGGCAAGGTGGTATACGGCCCCGCGGGCGATCGTTGGCTGCTCGGAGCGAGCGTACCGGTGCGCCTGGGTGCAGAGCCGGATGGCGGAGCCGATGTCCGTGTGGGAGTGGAGTCTGCCGGTGACACGGGGGGAGACTGACGACATGACCGCCTCATCCAATGCCGCTTTGCCGTCGGGAGGCCCGCCCCTGCGGGTACTACTCGCCGAGGACAACTCCCTCGTGCGTGAGGGATACGCGGCCATGCTCTCCGATCAACCGGGGATCGAACTCGTAGCGGCCGTCGAGGACGGATTCGCCGCACTGCGCGAGCTCGACCTGCACCGGGTGGACGTGGCGCTGGTGGATGTGGAGATGCCGAGGATGGACGGCATTGAGGCGGCTCGGGCGATTGCCACGCGTCATCCCGGAGTCGTCGTGGTCATGCTGACCGCTTTTGAGGACAAGGCCCGCCTGGCAGAGGCCCTGGGCGCGGGCGCGCAGGGATTCCTCACCAAGGACATGGACATCGAGCAGATCATCGCCGCTGTGCGCGATGCTGTGGCGGGCAAGACGGTTCTCGGGCCGGAGCCGTTGGAAGTCGCGGCGCAGAGCCTCCGGCAGCGGGCCGCCGAGCGGGAGGCCAACGCTGAGTTCCTCGACCGCGCCGAAGCGCTCTCTCCCCGCTATGCCGAGGTGCTCAACTTGGTGGCTCGGGGACTGACCAACCGGCAGGTGGCGGCGCGGACTGGGCACACGGAGGCGACCGTACGTACCTACCTCTCGGAGATCCTCCAAACCTTGAACTGCTCCTCTCGAACCGAACTCGCGGTCAAGGCCAACCGCCTCGGGCTGGTGGCGGGTGATTCGGCGTGATGGCATCGGCCGAGTTGGCAATGGGCCACCTGCAGTGCGCATGTCGACGTTCCACACTTGCTAGGTGCGGCCAGATCGCTAACATTCGTCGATGTTAGCGACAGGGTGCTTGCGTGGAAACTTGATTGAGCGGCGAAGGGCCTCTAGATAAGAGAGGAGATTGAAGTGACTAGAGTATCAGTCATCAGGAAGATTCTGCGGTTGACACTGATTGCGGCATTGCTGATTCCTTCGGTCGGTGCCGTGACGACGACGTCTGCGTTCGCTGGTACCAGCGCGAGTACGCACGGTTGCTATGTGCAATGGTGGAACACGGCTTGGGCCGGGAAGTGCAATCCGGCCGAGTACTCGGGACGGTACCGCGTGCATGTCGCACGAGCCAACCAGTCGGACTACACGGGGGCTTGGCGCCCGATCACGAAGGGCGCGATAACTACGTTTGACACGGGGCAAGCGTGGAGACGTGTTCAGGACAGCGGCAACTGGGTGGAGTACCGCGGATGACATCCTCATCAGCCGAGTCCTCTCAGTCCGTCGTCGCCTTGGCGCACGTATCGCGAGAGTTCGGCCGGCTGCAAGTACTCGCCCCGCTCGATCTGGAGATCGGCGCGGGGCGAGTACTCGGACTGCTCGGCCCCAACGGCGCCGGCAAGACCACGCTCATGTCGATCATGGCCTGTGAACTGGCGCCAAGTACGGGGACTGTGACGGTCAACGGAATCCCGGTCACTGACACTTCCGCCGCCCGCCGGGCCCGGCGTCGGCTCGCGCTCATGCCCCAGCGCCCGGCGTCGGTCCCGGGATTCAGCGCCCTTGACACCGTCGAGTACGCGGCGTGGACCAAGGGCCTGCCCGCGCGCGGACGGCGAGAGGCCTGCATGGAGGCGCTCGACCGGGTGGGCCTGACCGGTCAGGCCAAGCGGCCGCTGCGCACACTGTCCGGCGGCATGGTCCAGCGTGTCCACCTGGCCGCCGCACTCGTCAGCTGCCCGGCTCTGCTGCTCCTCGACGAGCCGACCGTGGGCCTGGACCCTGCCCAGCGCATCGCCTTCCGCGGCCTGGTCGAGGAACTGCAAGACACTGCCACCGTGCTGGCCACCCACTTGGTCGAGGACGTGCGTGCACTCAGCGACGAGATAATAGTGCTTGACGCCGGGCGGGTCCGCTTCCGCGGCACCACCACGCAGTTGGAGGCGAGAGCGACCTCTGAGGTTCCCGGTGACAACCAGCTTGAGCGCGGCTACATGAGTGTGCTCAGCCAGGAGCAGCCATGAGCGGCGTGCTGCGCATAGAACTGCGCTGCTCCCTGCTGGTACGTGTGGCGCCCCTGGCCGCAGTGGGACTGGTGGCGCTGATGCTCAGCGATCGTCACCAGTGGCAGGGTGTGTGGCCTGAGGCATCGGCGGCCATCACCGCCCCGCTGTACTACCTCGGTCCCGCCCTGGCCGGGGCGGCAGCCTGGGAGGTGCGGCGTCGCTGCGGGGAACGTGAGTCCCGAAACGGCGGTGAGCCCTGGGCCGGACCGCTGCTGGCCGCCTACCTGCTGGCGGGTGCGGGAGTGGTTGCGGTTGGGGCCGCGTGCGCCGTGGTGGTTAACCTGTCCGCATTCGTCCCGGCGGGCTTCCTATGGCCCTCGTACCTCATCATCGCCCTGGCCGTGGTAAGCGAATGTTTGGCTGCTGGCGTCCTATTGGGCCGACTTGGCGGCCCGGCCTGGTTCGCGCCCGTGGTCGCCGTCCTGGCCTGCTTCCTCAGGCTCATCACCACCCAGGGGACGGGCGTGGGCACGCCAGAGAGTCGGCTGACCCGAGTGTTCCTCTCCGGCCACGCCTGGGTGGAACTGGCACCCGTAGGAGTCACGCTGGCCGTCGTCGAGGCTGCGATTGTGGTTGCTGCCGCCCTGGCGCTGCCGAACCTGCTCGCCGCCCTGCGAGCCCGCCGCGAGCACGCCGCCTTCCCCTGGCCCCGGCGAACCCGAGCGGCAGTCACCGCGGGCTGTGCGGTATGCGTGCTCGGGACCGGCCTCGTGTTGACCGGTCCGCCGCTGATGGTCGAGCGCGCTATTCCCGAGCATCCCGTGTGCACCACCGACACGAAGCTGCAGCTGTGCGTGTGGCCCGAGGACGCTGCCCGCCTGCCCGCGCTGGCCACGCTTGCCCAACGCGCCAGCGCCCAGGCGGAGGTGCTCGGCCTGGAGCTCCCCGACCACGTAAGTGCCTATGGGCTGGAGCCGGGGGCCTCAAACTTCACCATTGAGTCCGACTCCGTCTGGTTCGCTGCGAACGACCTCGCAGGCTTGATCGTTGGTTCCGTGGTGCCGGTCGACTGCCTGCCGACGGACGCGGATCCTGGCGTCGAAGACTTCTATCGGGCCTATGGCGAACTCCAGGGGCTGATCGAACTGCACCTGCAAGGCGCCGACACCCGCCCCGCCGGCATGGGGGACACCAGAGACATCGACCGCGCGGAGATCGCTCGCGTGGCCAAGTCCGATCAAGCCACGCAGAACGCCTGGATCCAAGCGCGCCTTGACACCATGCGTGACATTGCCGCGGAGCAGTGTCGGTGAGACTCTACGTGCGCTCCCGTCGACTACTCGCAGCGGGTGCGGTGATGGCGGTGCTCGCAGTCATCAGTGCGGTGATCGGCACCAACATGTTCACGCTCGTCTCCCGCGGCGACCCCGTGGCCGTGCCCTACCTGTTGGTGCTCGATGCCTTCATCGCGGTGCTGGCGGTCGGCAGTCTGGCCTCCCCGGTCCCGGCCATGGACCGCGGGGATGTCGGCATTCTCGCCCGGGCCCGTTGGCTGCATCTGGCTGGCATGGGAGTGCTGGGACTGGTACTTGTGGCGGCGGCATCCCTGCCCCGCTCGGGCATGTGCGCACTTGAGGCGGGACGCGCCTACCTGGCCTGGTTCGGCCTGGCACTGCTGGTCGCTGGCGCGCTGCGCGAGTCCCTGGCCGCGATCGGGCCCTTGGCGGGCTTCTTTGTCATCGCCTGGTTCGGGCATCCGGCGGGCGCGCCTACGTCGTGGAACTGGGGGCAGGCGCCGGTCACCGAGGCGGGCTCCTGGGCGGTTGCCGTCGCTCTGTTGACGGCGGGACTGTTCGCCTGCGCCCGGCGCTGGCGCGGTGGCCTTGGTCTGCCGCGCCCATGATGCAGGAACACGTGCTTCACCTCTGGTCCGAGCTTTTGTGCCCTGATCCGATGGGTGTGCCCGCACACCAGGGTGCAAAAGCTCGTAGTAGGACGCAAAGTGTCGGGGTGCATCCGATGGTGGTGGAAACGCCCGCGTGTGGCGGTGAGTTGCCGGGTACACTGTGATGAGTTCGGACTAAGGAGAGCCCCCATGAGCGTCACCGGCGAGAGCACGCAGCGCCGTCGGCCTGCGCCGGGGCGGGTGGTGGCGCAGTTCTTCTGGTCGCTGTTGGTCGCGCGGGTGCTTCTGGGACTGGAAAACGGCAACCTGCTGTCTATCGAGGCTTGGCTGACCCCGCGTGTCTGGCTTTACCCGCTCTTCTTCGGTGTCATGGGCGTGTACTCCTACCTGTACTGGATGCGCCACCGCGACGACTGAGTGCCACGGCCTCTCGGGAGTAGGGGTGACAGCGGGGTGCCTGCGCCCGGCGCTGGCGCGGTGACCTTGGCCTGCCACGCCCATGATGCAGGAACACGTGCTTCACCTCTGGTACGAGCTTTTGTGTCCTGATTCGATGGGTGTGCCCGCACACCAGGGTGCAAAAGCTCGTAGTAGGACGCAAAGTGTCGAAACCGGCGCGGCGAGCCCTGCGCCGCCCAGGCGGCCTCGACGTCGTCGGCGGGCTATACGGTGATGAGTCGCAGCGCGGGGGCGACGGCGTGCAGGTCGTCCGGGTCCGAGGTCACTACCGCGTGGCCCTGCTCGCGGGCGTGCAGCACCACATGGACGTCGACGACGTCGGGGTGTCCGCTGCGTCCGCACAGCAGTCCGACCGCCCGCGCCGTCACGTCGTCCAGTGGGATCACCCGGACCGCCGGGTCTGCGAGCAGCCGGGCGACCCGCGCCTGGCGGGGCCCTCCTCGCCACGCCTGGGCGACGACGCCCGCGGGCACGGCCAGCGCGATCCCGGCTTCGACTGCCCGGCGCAGCAGGGCCCGCATTCTGGCATCGCCGCGCTCAAGCGCCAGCAGCGCCCCGGTGTCCAGGGTCAGGCCCGTGACCTCGCCGTCCGTGCTCACGCCAGGCCCAGGGCGCGGTCGGCCCAGGCCAGGTCGGCGTCGTCGACCGGGCCCAGCTCGCGGTCCAAGTCGTCGAGCAGCTCGGCCAGGCCGTCCTCGCGTTCGGCACGGGCGATCGCCGCGCTGATGTACCCGGACACCGAGGCCGCCCGCCCCTGCGCAACCGCACGCCGGATGGAGCTGACCTGCGCATCCGGTAGGCTTACCGCAATCTTCTGAGTCATACCGGAATCATACCGCCCGGGTGCGGGCTGCTACGGCGGGGCTGTTCGCCGGCGCGCTACGTTGGTGCGGCACCCTCGGACGGCCGCGCCCATGATGCCGGAAGCGGGACGGACGGGCCTGCAATCCGATGTCGCATCCCTTGCAATACGATCACGGGACGTGGCATGAGGCTGCGTAAAACCCCGTGTTTGCTCGGATGAGTCCAGAATTTTGCTTGCAAGGCTTGCAGCAAGTCGTGGTCTCGTGTGTAATGAGGCGGTCATGGCCGCCGTCGGCGCTGGGCCGCCCCGCGGCCTATGGCTCACGATTGGCAGCTACTCTCTACCCGGGCCTCAGGCTCGACAACTCCACGTCCAAGGGAGGACATTCATGCGACCCATCACCCGTCGCTCCATGCTCGGTGGCTCCGCGGCGGTCGCGCTCGCCGCGACCCTGGCCGCCTGCTCCAACGGGTCCGGCTCCAACTCCGGCTCCGGCGATTCCGGGACGGGATCGGTCTACTTCCTCAACTTCAAGCCCGAGGCCGAGGAGGCCTTCAAGACCATCGCCTCCACCTACACCGAGAAGACCGGCGTCGAGGTCAAGGTGGTTACCGCCGCCTCCGGCACCTACGAGCAGACCCTCCAGACCGAGGTCGCCAAGTCCAACCCGCCCACGATCTTCAACATCAACGGCCCGGTCGGCCTGGCCACCTGGCAGGACTACGCCCTGGACCTGTCCGACGTCGACTTCGTCAAGGACCTCACCGACCCCTCCATGGCCCTGACCGACGACGCCGGCACCGTCTACGGCTCCCCGCTGGCCACCGAGGGCTACGGCCTGATCTACAACGGCGAGATCCTGGACAAGTACTTCGCGATGGACGGCGCCAAGGCCACCTCCATTGATGAGATCAAGAGCTTCGACAAGCTCAAGGAGGTCGTCGAGGACATGCAGTCCAAGAAGGGCGACCTGGGCATCGACGGCGTCTTCGCCTCCACCTCCCTGTCTCCGGGCGAGGACTGGCGCTGGCAGACCCACCTGTCCAACTACCCCGTGTACTACGAGTTCAAGGACAAGGGTGTCACCGACACCCCCGACCTGGAGCTGACCTACTCGGACAACTACCAGCAGATCTTCGACCTCTACCTCAACAACTCCACGGTCGAGCCCTCCGCGCTGTCCTCCAAGACTGTTTCCGACTCCATGGCCGAGTTCGCCCTCGGCAAGGCCGCCTTCGTCCAGAACGGCAACTGGGCCTGGTCCCAGATCTCCGAGGTCGACGGCAACGTCGTCAAGGAGGACCAGATCCACTTCATGCCGATCTACATCGGTGTGGACGGCGAGGACAAGTCCGGCATTGCGCTGGGCACCGAGAACTACCTGTCGGTCAACTCCCAGGCCCCCGAGGCGGACCAGCAGGCCTCCATCGACTTCCTCAACTGGTTGTTCATGGACGCCGAGGCGGCCAAGCTGCTCACCGACAACTCCGTGGTCTCCGCCGCCCCGTACTCGGCCTTCGCCGAGCTGGCGCCGGCCGATCCGCTCGGCGCCGAGGTCGTGGAGTATCTGAACAACGACGAGCTCTACCCGATCAACTGGGTCTTCCAGACCTACCCGAGTCAGGACTTCAAGGACCAGGTGGGTCAGCACCTGGCCCAGTACGCCGCGGGCAATGAGTCCTGGGACGACGTCAAGAAGTACTTCGTCGAGGAGTGGAAGGCCGAGAAGAGCGCCTGACGACTCCTCCAAGCGGCCACTGATGGGCCCCTCGCTTGAGCGAGAAACGACGACGGCGGCGCCCGGTGACACTGCCGGGCGCCGCCCGCCGTACCCCTTCAGTCGGCCCGACGCCGCAGCTTCAGTCCCAGTGAACCCCTCGAGACACTCATGACCAAGTCACTCAAGAAGTACTTCCTCGTATTCACCGGCCCCACACTGATCGCCTTCCTGATCGCCTTCATCGTGCCCTTCTTCATGGGCCTTTACCTGTCGCTGACCAAGTTCACCACGCTGACCAACGCCAAGTGGGTCGGCTTCGACAACTACCAGACCGCCCTGACCGGCAACACCGGCTTCGTCAAGGCGCTCGGCTTCACCGCCGTCGTCTCAGCCATCTCCATCCTCACTGTCAACCTCGGCGCCTTCGCCCTGGCCTACCTGCTCACCCGCAAGCTGCGGGGCACCAACCTGTTCCGCTCGGTGTTCTTCATGCCGAACCTGATCGGCGGCATCGTGCTGGGCTACACCTGGCAGGTCATGCTCAACGCCATCCTGCGCCACTGGGGTCAGACCATCGTCAACGACTGGCGCCTGGGCATGGCCGGGCTGATCCTGCTCATCAACTGGCAGCTCATGGGCTACATGATGATCATCTACATCGCCGGCCTGCAGAACGTGCCGCCGGAGCTGATCGAGGCGGCCCAGATCGACGGCGCCGGCAAGTGGGAGACGCTGCGCAACGTCACTATCCCCATGGTGATGCCGTCGATCACCATCTGCCTGTTCCTCACCCTGGCCAACACCTTCAAGATGTACGACCAGAACCTGGCCCTGACCAACGGCGCCCCGCTCAAGCAGACCCAGATGGCGGCGCTCAACATCGTCGACCTGATGTACAAGCAGGTCGGCAAGCAGGGCATCGCCCAGGCGCAGGCCGTCATCTTCTTCATCATTGTTTCCGTCATCGCCGTGCTGCAGCTGCGCGCGACCCGCGCCAAGGAGGTTGACGCGTGAGCACCGAGACTCTCGCCCCCATGGGCTCCACCGCCATTAAGCCGATGCGGTCCTCCAAGCCCGCCCGCCGCAAGCAGACGGTCGGCCAGAACCTGCTCACCGCGTTTCTCGCGGTGCTGACGCTGATCTGGATCGTCCCGCTGCTGTTCATCCTGATCAACTCCTTCAAGGGCAAGTTCTTCATCTCCGACTCGCCCTTCTCACTGCCCACCGGCGAGACCTTCGCCGGGCTGACCAACTACATCACCGGCCTGCAGCTGTCCGGCTTCGCCCGGGCCCTGGGCTGGTCGCTGTTCATCACCGTCGGCTCGGTGGCGGTGATCGTGCTGCTGACGGCCATGACCGCGTACTACATCACCCGCGTCAAGACCTGGTGGACCTCGCTGATCTACTACCTGTTCGCCTTCTCCATGATCGCCCCCTTCCAGCTGGTCATGTTCCCGACCGTCAAGATCGCCGACATGTTGGGGCTGGCGACGCCGTGGGGCATGATCATCCTCTACCTGGGCTTCGGTGGCGGCCTGTCCGTGTTCCTGTTCGCGGGCTTCATCAAGTCCGTGCCCCTGGAGATCGAGGAGGCCGCCTACATGGACGGCTGCTCCCCGCTGCAGAGCTACTTCCGGGTGGTGATGCCGCTGCTCAAGCCGACGGCGGTGACGGTGGCGGTCCTGAACGCCATGTGGGTGTGGAACGACTTCCTCCTGCCGAACCTGGTCATCGGCCAGGACGAGCGCTACAAGACGATCCCGATCGTCATCCAGATGCTCGTCGGCTCCAACGGCAACCGCGACATGGGCGCCCAGATGGCCATGCTGGTGCTCGCCATCATCCCCATCGTCGTCTTCTATGCCTTCGGCCAGAAGTACATCGTCGAGGGCGTGGCCGCCGGCGCCGTCAAGGGCTGACGGCACCCGCCTCCCGTCGTCGTGCCCAGCTTCCTCCGGCCCGACTCGGCCTTCTACCGGGCCTGGTCCGCAGCCGCGGACCTCGTCGTCGTCAATCTGCTCACCCTGCTGGGGTGCCTGCCGGTGGTGACGGCGGGGTCCGCGCTTACTGCATGTGCCCGTGTGGTGATGGAGATGGTGCGCGAGGAGGACACCTACACGGTGCGCACCTGGTGGCGGTCCTTCCGCACCAACCTCCGGCAGTCGCTGGCCTGGTGGCTGCCGGTGCTGGCCGCGGGCGTGCTGGCCGCGTGGATGAACCTGTCACTGTCCCAGCTGGGCGGTGCCGCCATGACCGGCCTGGTCGACGCCGGGGCCCTGCTGATCGTCGCCGTCCTGATCTGGCTGGTGCCGCTGGTCGCCTTCTTCGACAACACCGCCGGCACGCACGTGGCCAATGCGGCGCGCCTGGCCGTCGGGGCCCTCGGCCGTACCGCCGTGTGCCTGCTTCTGCTTGCCGCCCCCGTGGTCTTGGTGGTGGCCCTGCCGGGCGCGCGTGCCGCCGCCGGCTGGTTCATGGTGCTGCTCGGGGTGGCCTTCATCGGCTACCTCATGGCCCTGGTGCAGCGGCCCGTCATCGACCGCCTGCGCGACGCCGCCCGCACGGAGAGCCCATACCCCTAACCACCGAGATCGGTAGTAATCACCACCGAGATCGGTAGCTATGACCACCGAGATCGGTAGTAATGACCGCCGAGGTCGGTAGCTATGACCGCCGAGGTCGGTAGTAATGACCGCCGAGGTCGGTAGTAATGACCGCCGAGGTCGGTAGCTATGACCGCCGAGGTCGGTAGTAATGACCGCCGAGGTTGGTAGTAATGACCGCCGAGGTCGGTCGAAGTAACCATCGGTGGTGGTGCGGGTCCGCGCGGCGACGCTACGTAGGGCGCTGGAACTACAGCAGACCGTGGGAGATGGCAATGAGCGCGCCACTTGGGCGTCGTTTCGCGACCCAAGCGCGCATTCCTGTCTCCCATCACTGTGTCCTCAAACGCCAGGGGAAACATACGTACTGAAGCGCGATGCACAGCCAGACAGCGGTGACATGACGCCGTCCCGGTGCGTCGTCCCGTAGGAGCTCTCCCACGGACGCACCGGGACGTAGCCGTATCTACCGATCTCGGTGGTTATTACTACCGATCTCGGTGGTTATTACTACCGATCTCGGTGGTTATTACTACCGATCTCGGTGGGGGGCGGGGTTGGCTTCGGCTGGTAGTAGTGCCAGGACCTCAGTGCTTCAGCTCGGCGTCGATCACCGTCATCTCGTTGGGCACCACCGACAGGTCCAGGCTGGAGAGCAGCTCGCCGGTGGAGATCTGCACCAGGTGCAGCTTCTGGGTGGCGGGGTCGGTGACGTAGGCGAAGTCGCCGGCCGTCTTCACATTGGGGCCGGGCTCCTGCCAGTTCTCCTTCTCCGTCCAGGGGGACACCACATCCACCTGCTTGGTCACCTTGGCGGACGCCGGATCGAGGATGTTGAGCTTGCCGTCGTAGGTCAGTACCACGCCCTCGCCCGCCGCGCCGCGGCCGAAGGAGCGGAACCAGTAGGCCGATCCCAGTTCCACCGTTGTGGTGGTGGCATCGGTGGTGTTGATGATGCCGACCTTCGTGGGGTGCTCCGGCGCGGCGCCGTCGACGGGCTCCACGGTCTTGTAGTCGGTGAGCACGTAGGGGGACTCGGGGGAGCCGAACTGGTTGCCGCTGCGCTGGTAGGCCTCCGGCACCGGCACCTTGTGGAACTGCCCGTCGCGGAACACCACCGAGCCGTTGGTGCAGCCGAAGCTGACCACGTCCTCGCCCTGGGCGGTGGCCTCGCCGTGGACGCCGGGGCAGTCGGTGGACTCGGCGCCGATGGAACCGTCGGCCTTGCGCTCATGGACCGTGTGCCGCTCGTCCTCGGTCCCCTCGGTCACCAGGACGCTGCCACCGGCCAGGGGAACGGCGACGCCGTGATGCGGGTCGTTCGTCTGGAAGCTGGTCAGCTCGTCGGGGCTGAGCTGGCCGTCCTCCAAGGCGCTGGTGTCAAAGATGGTGACTGTGCCGGTGCCGTCATCGAAGACGGCCGTCTTCCCGGCGTGGGTGACGACGTGCCCGGGCGTCTCCGCCTCGATGACGGCGCCGGTGAGGCCGGGGGTGGTGGTGTAGTAGTGGTTGTGGTCGCCGTGGGGCTTGACGATCATGCCCAGGTCCAGGACCTCGAAGCCCGCGGAGGAGGAGACGAGCACGTGCCGCCCGTCCCCGGCGGGGTTCAGCCGCAGAAAGCCCTCCTTCTCGATATCCGCGACCACGGAGCCGTCGGAGGTGTCCACGATCTGGATGCCGCCGTCGTAGGTGATGGCGGCGCGCGGATCGACGTCGCTCACCTCCACGGGCTTCTCCGACGGCGTCGCCTCGGTCGGCGCCTGGGCGGTGGTGGGGGAGCCGGAGCCGCCCGCTGAGGACGAGCCGCAGGCGGCCAAGGCCATGGTCAGGGCCGCGGCGGCCAGAGTCAACGCACTGAGTTTGGGGAGTGTTCTCATGCCGCAAACGGTAATGATTATCGTTACGGCTCGCAAGGCGGCGTTGACAATGCGCGCCGGATCCCGCTGCGTGTGCGTCGTGCGCAGGAGGCCGGAGCCATGGAGGTCGTTTCCGAGAAGGAGCCCTCGCGGCGTCATCTCCTCCTCCGGGCTCTTCCCGGCCGCGATCCCGTATCGCAACGTGGATGCCGGGCGCGCGCAGAGTCGTCGTGGACGCCCTGATGCTGAGCTTCTCGGGAGGATTCATGATGCGAAGGCAACTACGCCGTCGAGCATCGCTGGCGGTCGTCATGGCGGTTGTCATCGGGTTGCTGCTGGCATCCGGTGCCCGGTATGGGCCGGAGCAGTCACAGCCCGCCGTCAAGGAGACGGCCACCGCGGTTATCGACTCCGGTGACGTGGACGGTCCGCACGCCCCGGTCGACCGCGTGCCCGCCCACACCACGGTTGAGCTCAGCGATGGCGCGGTTGTCAGGGATTTCGACCTCGGCGACGTCGAGCTCGGTCCCCAGTCGAATCCCGGGGCGTTCCGGGCGCCGGTGCGCGGCGTCCTGGTCACCCCCGATACCGAGGCCCAGAGCGCGCCCCTGGTGATCTTCAGTCACCTGCGCACCTTCGGCTGCGCCGATGACACCTTCGGCTACCCCTGCGCAAGGGGCGTCGAGGAGATCCGTGCGGACCGGGGCATGACCTATTTCGGCAAGGCCCTGGCCGCGCAGGGGTACGCAGTGCTGATCCCCGACCTGTCCCCACTGTGGTCGGGGGCGGAGCTGTCCGCCCCCTATGACCAAGTCGCCGGCTGGCTCGCCACCGTCGGGCGCATGCGCGAGGAGGCCATCGCCGCATCGGCTGGAAGGGACTCCGTCCTGGGGGAAGGACTGACCGGGGCCGTCGACGCGAGCCGGACCGCGCTCATCATGCACTCGCGCTCCGCCGGCATCGCCAATGCCGCGGTGGAGTCCTGGCGGGAGTCCGCGAGCCCCATCACCTCACTGATGTCCTACGGCGGCGACTACGGTGTCCCGGACGGGCCGGAGGCAGACTTCGCCGCTCCGGCGCCCGCGTATGTGCCCCTGCTCGCCGTCGACGGCGATGCCGACCGCGATGTCAAGCAGGCCGGCCCCATGTGGCTGGCCGAGCATATCGGCCAGCCGCGCAGTGCCCCGGCCATCAGTGTCCGGCTCCCCGGATACGGGCATAACTACATCAACCGGGCGCTGTCGGAGCGCGGCTTCGACGACCGGGTACTGGACGAGGGGATGGAGGCGCCCAAAGCGGCCGACCACGAGCGCATGCTGACGGACGTAGCCGTGCAGTGGCTGGCCCAGACTGTGCGGGGGGAGACCGGGGCGATCCCCACGTCGTCGATGGCTGAGCTGCCCGAGCAGCTCGTCGGCATTCCGGCGCGCTGGCTCATCGCCCCCGGAGTCGAGCGAGTGAGCTGGACTGCCTCCGGTGATGCGGCCGACGCACCGGCACTGACCGCGCTCAATGGCGGAAGCGTGACCACCTGCCGCACCTACGCGGATATGGATCCCAACCAGTATTCGGACCGGTGCCCGTACCCCGAGGTGGGAGTCCTGTCCTCCCGCTCATTCACGGCCGCCGTCACCCTTACCGATGGCGGTGGTGGGCACCTGGACACGGATGCGCACGACGTGCAGTCCCTCGCCGTCCACCTGGCGCCCACGGGGGACCGTGCAGACGGCCTGACGCATACGCCACTGCGCGTCGTGGTGACTGCGGCGGATGGCTCTCGATACGTGCTGGAGCCCTCCGGGAGGCTTGAAGCGCTGCGGAACCTGGCGAGGGTGGACGCGAACGGGGACTACACCCTGGCCACGATCAGGTTCGTGCTGCCTGAAGAGGCGGCCTCCACCCATGTTGTCGGGGTGGACCTGACTGGTGGCCCCGCTGGAGGAAATATCAGTGTGCGCGGCGTGGACCTGGTGACAGCCGGGCGGTGAGGGCGGCGCGTCCCAGGCCACCAGGCGCCGGTGCGATCGGGGTCGTCGTATGAGGTAGTGGTGCCAAGTAGCGGCAAAACCGGGCCCGGTGGTGGGGGCGGGCGCCGAGACAGATGGGCTCCCGCCCACCGGGCCTCGGGTAGGCTGTCCGCGGCGCGCCCAGGCCGCGCCTGCCCTCCGGGGCACCCACGCACACAGGGAGCAGCAATGCCAGCCGTCGTCGTCGTCGGAACTCAATGGGGAGACGAAGGAAAGGGCAAGGCGACCGACCAGCTCGGTCAGGGCGTCGACTACGTCGTCAAGTTCAACGGCGGCAACAACGCCGGCCACACCGTCGTCATCGATGGCGAAACCTTCGCCTTCCACCTTCTTCCCGCAGGCGTCCTCACCCCCGGGGTAACCCCCGTGATCGGCAACGGCGTGGTGGTGGACCTGGAGGTCCTATTCCAGGAGATCGAGGAGATCACCTCCCGCGGCAAGGACGCCTCCGCCCTGAAGATCTCCGCCAACGCCCACCTGATCCCCTCCTACAACCGGGTCATGGACCGCACCACCGAGCGCTTCCTCGGCGCCCGCCAGCTGGGCACCACCGGCCGCGGCATCGGCCCCACCTACGCGGACAAGATGAACCGCGTCGGCCTGCGCGTGCAGGACCTGTTCGACGAGTCGATCCTGCGGCAGAAGGTCCACTCCGCCCTGGACCAGAAGAACAGCCTGCTGCTGAAGGTCTTCAACCGGCCCGCCATCGACCCCGACGCCGTCGCCGACGAGCTGCTCTCCTACGCCGACCGCGTGCGCCCCATGGTGGTGGACACCTCCCTGATGCTCAACCGGGCCCTCGACGCCGGCAAGACCGTCCTGTTCGAGGCCGGTCAGGCCACCATGCTCGACATCGACCACGGCACCTACCCCTTCGTCACCTCCTCCAACCCGACCGCCGGCGGCGCCTGCACCGGCACCGGCGTCGGCCCCACCCGCATCGACGCCGTCGTCGGCGTGGTCAAGGCCTACACCACCCGCGTCGGCGAGGGGCCCTTCCCCACCGAGCTCACCGACGCCATGGGGGAGCGGCTGCGCGCCGAGGGCGGCGAGTACGGCGTCACCACTGGCCGCCCGCGCCGCTGCGGCTGGCACGATGCCGTCGTCACCCGCTACGCCGCCCGCGTCAACGGACTCACCGACCTGGTGATGACCAAGCTCGACGTGCTCACCGGACACGAGACCATCCCCGTTTGCGTCGCCTACGACGTCGACGGCGAGGTCACCTCCGAGATGCCACTGACCCAGACCGACTTCCACCACGCCAAGCCGGTTTACGAGGAACTGCCCGGCTGGAGCGAGGACATCACCGGCGTGCGCCGCTTCGAGGACCTGCCCGCCGCCGCCCGCGACTACGTGCTGCGCATCGAGGAGCTCGCCGGCTGCCGCATCTCCGCCATCGGGGTGGGTGCTGGCCGCGAGGCCACCATCACCCGGCACCGGCTGCTGGGATGAGGCGGGTGCGCCCCGGCGCGCCGATCTCCCGCGTGGACCGAGGGGGCGCCTGGGCGCCGTCGGCCGCTCAGCGCCGTCGGGGCCGGTGCCGTCGCAGCGCCGCCGCACCCACGGCCACGCCGGCTGCGACCACCCCCGCGATGATCCACCACCCGTAGCGGTCCCAGGCGGAAACGCCCGCGCCCGTGGTGGCGTAGCCCGAGGCGGTCACCCCGTCATACAGGACGTCGGCGTCCTCCCAGGTGACAGTGGTTCCGGAGACGCGGCCGCCGCCCGCGTCGACGACGGCGCCCGGGAAGGTGATCGACAGGTGGGCGTCCACGACCGTGCTCAGCGACTCCGTCGCATCCGCGGCGGTCGAGTCCGCCGACGGGCCCGTTCCCTCAGAGCCGTCGCCCGCGCCGCCCGCGCCCTCAGCGCTCCCAGCGCCCTCGGCGCCGCCCGCGCCCTCAGCGCCGTCGGCGGACGCGCTCCCATAGCCGGCCACATGCACCACGTACAGGTCGCCGTCGCGAACCACCAGTCGGCCAGAGCCGGAGGAATCGCCGTCGGCCTGCGCAATGGGCACGCCGGTGACGTGTACCTCGCAGCCCAGCCCGTCGGCGTCGTCGGCCGAACCGATCGGGGAGGCGGTGACCGTGGCGCCCTCGCCGGTTCCGACCAGGGACTCGGTGGCGAGCTCCTCGCAGTCGGTGGCCTCGGTGAAGACCGTGCCGGTGGTGTCGCGCATGACCAGGTCGGCGTCGTAGGTGCCGGCGACGTCGAGGCGCATGTCCATACGCGCGGTGCAGCCCGCCAGGGCCAGCGCGGCGGTGCCCAGGGCGACTGCGGCCGACAGGCCCCGCCGAAGCTGTGCAGGCGCGGAACGACGGCGGAGGCTGGAGGTGACGACGGCCATGCCCCGACGCTACACGGCGGCGGGTGTGGCAGGAAACACCACCGTAGAAGGGGGTGAATGCGCTGACAGGGGACCTTCGGGCGTGACCTTCGGCGCCGGATGAGGAAGGATAGTGCCCGACCCCGTAGTCATGAGAATCGAAAGAAAGAAGGACTCACATGACTGTGTCTGAGCAGGATGTCCGGGCGGCTGCACCGGCCAACGCCCCCGAGGACGTCATTGCCTTCGCCGTCCGTCTCGCCGAGCTCGGCAAGCCGGAGGACGTCTACTTCTGCGACGGCTCCGAGGAGGAGTGGGACCGCCTGACCTCCGAGATGGTCGAGTCGGGCATGTTCATCCGCCTCAACCCGGAGAAGCGCCCCAACTCCTTCCTCGCGCGTTCGCTGCCCAGCGATGTTGCCCGCGTCGAGTCCCGCACCTTCATCTGCTCCGAGAAGGAGGAGGACGCCGGCCCGACCAACAACTGGTACGACCCGGCCGAGATGAAGAAGATCCTCAACGAGAAGTTCGACGGCACCTACGCCGGCCGCACGATGTACGTGATCCCCTTCTCCATGGGGCCGCTCGGTGGTCCGATCTCCCAGCTGGGCATCGAGATCACCGACTCCCCCTACGTCGTCACCAACATGCGGATCATGACCCGCATGGGCGCCAAGGCCATGGACCTGATCAACGAGGGCCGCACCTGGGTCCCCTGTGTGCACTCCGTCGGCGCCCCGCTGGCCCCCGGCCAGGCGGACACCACCTGGCCCTGTAACGACGAGAAGTACATCACCCAGTTCCCGGAGACCAACGAGATCTGGTCCTACGGTTCCGGTTACGGCGGCAACGCCCTGCTGGGCAAGAAGTGCTACGCGCTGCGCATCGCCTCCACGATGGCCCGCCGCGACGGCTGGATGGCCGAGCACATGCTCATCCTGCGCCTGACCGACGAGAAGTCCGGCAAGCAGTACCACGTCACCGCCGCCTTCCCGAGCGCCTGCGGCAAGACCAACCTGGCCATGCTCCAGCCGACCATCCCCGGCTACAAGGTCGAGACCGTCGGTGATGACATCGCCTGGATGCGTCCCGGCGAGGACGGCCGCCTGCGCGCCATCAACCCCGAGGCCGGTTTCTTCGGCGTCGCCCCGGGCACGTCCTACAAGACGAACCCGGTGGCCATGGACACCATGAAGGCCAACACCATCTTCACCAACGTCGCCCTGACCGACGACGGCGACGTGTGGTGGGAGGGCATCGACGCCGAGCTGCCGGACCACCTGATCGACTGGCAGGGCAACGACTACACCCCCGCCGACGCCGAGGCCGGCAAGAAGGCCGCGCACCCGAACTCGCGCTTCACCACGCCCGCTTCGCAGTGCCCGATCATCTGCCCCGACTGGGAGGCCCCCGAGGGCGTTGCCATCGACGCCATCCTGTTCGGCGGTCGCCGCGCCACCAACGTGCCGCTGGTGGCCGAGCAGTACAGCCCCGCGCACGGCGTCTTCATCGGCTCCTCGGTGGCCTCCGAGGTCACCGCGGCCGCCCTTGACGCCAAGGTCGGCTCGCTGCGCCACGACCCCTTCGCGATGCTGCCCTTCTGCGGTTACCACATGGCCGACTACTGGGGCCACTGGCTGGAGATGCAGGAGCAGCTGGGCGAGAACTTCCCGAAGGTCTACCAGGTCAACTGGTTCCGCAAGGACGCCGACGGCAAGTTCCTCTGGCCGGGCTACGGCGACAACTCCCGCGTGCTCGACTGGATCGTGCGCCGCTCCGCCGGTGAGGTCGAGGCCATTGAGGGCGTGACGGGCCTGTACCCGAAGTTCGAGGACTTCAACCTCGAGGGCCTGGACGTGGACGAGTCCATCTGGAACCAGATGTACGACATCGACCCCGACGCCTGGGCCGCCGAGATGGACTCCACCGAGGAGTACTACGAGCAGTTCGGCGACAAGGTCCCGGCTGCCATCCGCGAGGAGCTCGCCAAGTTCCGTGAGCGCATCGCCGCCGCCAAGGCCTGAGCGCTGAGCGCTTAGCCGACGGGTCCCCGGTCCACTGGGCCGGGGACCCGTTGTTTGTGGCGTGGGCCCGGCGTCTGGGGCGGGCGGGTGTCAGAATCGATGACAAACGGGCCGATCGGCGTCGGCGTCGTTTCCAAAAACAGCGGAATCACGCGGGTGCTGGGGCGGGGTCCGACGGCGGTGGCGGCGTTTGTCATCATTATTGACACATAAGGCATCGCCCGGAGGGCCGGCCCCCGGTTTCCACAGGCGCGGTTCGTGCAGGGCCAATCCACAGGTCTCGTGGAGGCGGGTAGCGCCGCGTCGTCCGCGGGAGCGAGCCTGTGCCCATGGGACGGAATGATGACATTCTGGCGCGGGTGCGGGCGTGCCACGGCGCTGTGCGGATACGGGACCTGCATCCGGACCGGACGGAGCGCCGTCACATTGAGAGGTTGATCGAGGCCCGCAGGCTGATCGCCCACCCTCATGGCGTGGTGAGTCTGCCGGGAGTGGGCTGGGACCTGGTCCTTGCCCGCATTCACGGCGGGTTGATCACCTGCATGCACGCCGCCAAGCATTACGGATACCCGTACCCCCGGCTGTGGACGCCGGTGCATTTGGCGGTTCCTCGCGGCAGGTTGTTGCCTGCGCTCAAGGGTGAGGTGCTGCATGTTGAAGGTTCGCTTCAGCCACTTCCCCCGACCCGGTTCCCGGTGGCGCCTGTGCCGCTCATGCTGGCGCGCTACCTGCGCTGCAGCCCTGATCGTGAGGCGCCCCTGATGGCCTGCGACGCGGCTCTGCATGAGGGGCACGCCGATGTCAACGCCGTCGCCGCATTGCTGCGAGGGCCGGGCTCGCGGCAGGCCCGGCAGTGGCTGGCTTTGGCCAGTTCGCGGGCGCGCTCTCCACTAGAGACTCTGGCTCGCTTGCAGTTGTACGATGCGGGGATCCCCTTCGAGGATGGTGTGGACATTCCCGGCGTGGGAGAGGTGGATCTGCTGGTTGACGGCCGCCTGGTCCTGGAACTGGATGGCTACACCTACCACGAGGACGACTTCCAGTTTGCCCGGGACCGTCGCCGCGACCGGGAACTGGTCCGACAGGGATATCGGGTTGCTCGTTTCACCCGCAAGGATGTCCATCTCGGAAAAGTGGGCGCGGAGATCCAGGGACTGCTGGCCGCGCGCGATGGTCTGCTTGCTCGCCCGAGTGGGGAAGGCAAGCTGGACGCGACTGTCAAGAATGATGACAAACGGGTCCATCGACGTCGGTACTGCTTCTGAAAACAGCGGAATCACGCGGGTGCTGGGGCGGGGTCCGACGGCGGTGGCGGCGTTTGTCATCGATTTTGACACCCGGGCCGGAGCGCCTTGTGTCAAGACACCCGGACGGCTAGGTTGGCGGCATGACTGCTGCCAACCACGCCCTGATCATCGTCGACGTCCAGCCGACCTTCTGCGAGGGCGGCGCCCTGCCGGTATCCGGCGGCAACGCGGTCGCCGAGCGGGTGGCCGCTTACGTCACCGCCCACCGCGGCGACTACGCCCTGGTGGTCACCACCCAGGACTGGCACATCGATCCCGGTGAGCACTTCTCCGAGGCCCCGGACTTCGTGGACACCTGGCCGCCGCACGGCGTCGTCGGCACCGAGGAGGCCGAGCTGCACCCCGCCTTGAGGGAGGTGGCCGCGGATGCGAGCGTCAAGAAGGGCCAGTACGCCGCCGCCTACTCGGGCTTCGAGGGCGTGGACGACTCCGGCGTGGCGTTGGACGGGATCCTGCGCGCTCATGGCATTGAGGCCCTGGACGTAGTTGGGCTGGCCGAGTCCCACTGCGTGAAGGAGACGGCGCTCGACGGCGTGCGTGCCGGTTACCGCGTGCGGGTGCTGACGGACCTGACCGCCCCTGTCAGCCCGGAGCAGGGGCGCGCGGCGCGTGCCGCCATGGTCGAGGCGGGCGTGGAACTCGTGTCCTCCGACGCCGTCTGATAAGTGCCGCGGGTGGGAGGCGGTGCCATATCTACCGACCTCGGTACGTAACATCTACCGATCTCGGTACGTAACGTCTACCGACCTCGGTACGTAACGTCTACCGATCTCGGTACGTAACGTCTACCGATCTCGGTGAGGGGCGGGGTGAGAAGCTGGTCTCACAATGCCGTAGCGACTCGTCAGATCGCTGTTGGCGCTGCTAGCGTCTCGCCTCGACGCCACCCGGCGTCGGCGGTCGGCGGCCGACTACCCGGACGCCGCCAGCCGCATCCCGAGCTTCGGAGGAACCACCCACATGCTGGCCGAGCGAATGTGTTGTTGCTGTCGCTGACGACAGCCTCATACCCGTTCGCCGTCCACCCTGAGCGCGACGCGCTCCCCAGCCCATGTGAGGTGCCCCAGTGCACACGTCCGTTCAGGACATCCCCGACGCCGCCTCGCCCGCCGACGCCGCCTCACCCGCCGACGCCGCCTCACCCGCCGATGCCGTCCAAGCCTCGCCTGCCGCGCGCAGCCGCCTGCGTCGGCTGCGCTCCGACCGGGCGGCCATGATCGGAGCGGGAATCGTCGTCCTGACCACCCTGGTCGCCCTGTTCGCCCCGCTGATCACGCGGGTCTTCGGCGTGGACCCCTACACCTACGACCTCGATGCCCTGGACCCCGCCGGGCTGCCGCTCGGCCGCTTCGGCGGCGTCAGCGCCGCCCACCCCTTCGGCGTGGAGCCCCAGACCGGGCGCGACCTACTGGCCATCGTCGTGGAGGGCACCCGCACCTCCTTCGCGATCGGTATGGGCGCCACCGTGGTGTCCATGATCATCGCCATCGCCCTGGGAGTGTCCGCCGGATACTTCGGCGGCTGGTGGGACGCCCTGGTGTCCCGCCTGACCGACATCACCCTGGGCTTCCCCCACCTGGTGTTCATGATCGCCGTCTCCGCGATCGTGCCCGCCACCGCCCCGCGCGTGCCGGTGATGATCGCCATCATCGGGATCCTCGGCTGGCCCTCAACCGCCCGGGTGCTGCGCGCCCGCACGCTCTCGCTGCGCTCGCGCACCTACGTGGGTGCCTCCCGGGCGATGGGCGCCTCCCAATGGCATGTGATCACCACCCAGATCCTGCCCGGCCTGGTGGCCACCATCATCGTGTTCACCACCATCTCCATTCCCGGCAAGATCACCTCCGAGGCGGCCCTGTCATTCCTCGGCGTCGGCGTGGCCCCGCCCACCCCCTCCTGGGGGCGGGCCATCGGCAGCGCCGTCACCTGGGTGAGCACCGACCCCTGGTACCTACTGTTCCCTGGCGCCGCCCTGCTGACGGTGACCCTCGCCTTCAACCTGTTCGGTGACGGCCTGCGCGACGCCCTCGACCCCAGGACGGGAGAGACCCGATGAACCGCCTGCGCTTCCTCGCCTCCCGCACCGCCCAGACCCTGCTGGTGCTGGTGCTCATCGCCTTCGTTACCTTCGCCGTGTTCTCCCTGTGGCCCTCAGACCCCGCCACCATGGCCTGCGGCAAGCCCTGCACGCCGGAGAACCTGGAGCGCGCCCGCGGCTTCATGGGCTACGACCAGCCCTGGTACACCCAGTTCTGGAACTACCTGGCCGGGATCTTCACCGGACGCACCTTCGGCTCGGGCGCCTCCGCCATCACCTGCGCCGCCCCCTGCCTGGGCTACTCCTTCCGCCTGTCGACGCCGGTCACGGAGCTGATCGCCTCCCGGCTGCCGGTGACCGCCTCCATCGCCATCGGCGCCGCCGTCCTGTGGCTGCTGATCGGTGTGGGCGCGGGCGCCGTCTCCGCGCTGCGGCGCGGCAGCCGCCTGGACCGGGCGATCATGACCGGCACGGTCGTGGGCGTGTCGACGCCGTCGTACCTGCTGGGTCTGCTCGGCATCCTCCTGTTCGGCTTCACCCTGGACATGGTGCCCGTATCCGGCTACGTGCCGCTCACGGACAGCCCCGTCGACTGGGCCTGGCACCTGATCCTGCCCTGGTGCGTGCTGGCCCTGATCTCCGCTGCCGTCTACGCCCGCATGGTGCGTGGGGAGATGCTGGAGAACCTGGGTGAGGACTACGTGCGCACCGCCCGCGCCGTCGGCCTGCCCGAGCGCCGGGTGATCGGCCGGCACGTCATGCACAACGTGTCCCTGCCGGTGATCACCTACTTCGCACTCGACCTGGGCGGCATGCTCGGCGGCGCCGTCATCACCGAGCGCGTCTTCTCCATGCCCGGGCTCGGCGCCCTGCTCATGGACGCCGTCGGCTCCACCGACCTGCCGGTGATCACCGGCGTCACGCTGGTTGCCGCCGCCTTCGTAATCGTGGCGAACCTCCTGGTGGACGCCTTCGCCGCCGTCATCGACCCGCGGGTCTGACCCGCCCGAATCCGCTCCTGCCCTCATCCACCCGAAAGGAAAGCCCATGTCCTCCACCCGCCCGACGACGTCGCAGCCCGACCCCGCCCGCCCGCTCGCCTCCGCGGAGCGCAGCGAGCACCGGCCCGCCGCTTCCGGCCGCCGCGCCTTCTCCCGCCGCGGCCTGCTGGCCGGCGCGGGCCTGTCCGGCCTGGCTCTGGCGCTGGCCGCCTGCGGCGCCAACTCGCGCGGCTCGGCAGGTGCCCAGAGCGCCGCGGCCGCCACGGGCACGGCCGGCGGCACCCTGTACGTGCTCAGCACCGACACCGACATCAACTGGGATCCCGCCAAGAGCCAGTCCCTGGCCATCACCTCCCTGGCGCTGGTGCACCGGCGCCTGACCACCTGGGACATCACCGCCGACGGCGCCCCCGCCGTCGTCCCCGACTTGGCCACCGACACGGGCACCGTCTCCGAGGACGGCCTGACGTGGACCTACACCCTCAAGGAGGGCATCACCCTTGAGGACGGGACCCCGATCACCGCCTCCCACATCAAGTACGGCGTGGAGCGCTCCTTCGCCCCCGCCCTGTCCGGCGGGCTCGGCTACCACAAGACCCTCCTGGCTGGGGCGGGGGACTACACCGGCCCCTACGACGGGGCGCACCTGGACGCCATTGAGGTGCCGGACGAGTCCACGATCGTCTTCCACCTGGACCACGCCTACGGGGACTGGCCGTGGATCGTGTCCCTGCCGGCCTTCGCGCCCGTCCCCGAGGACAGCGACGACCCCGCCACCTACGCCCAGGCGCCGGTCGCCTCCGGCCCCTACCGGGTGGATGACTACCGCCAGGGCAGCTCCGTGACCCTGGCCCGCAATGAGAACTGGTCGGCCGCCACCGACGAGGTGCGCACCGCCCTGCCGGAGAAGATCGTCTTCTCCCTCGGGCAGGACGAGGACACCGTCAGCCAGCGCCTGATCGCCGACTCCGGCGACGACCAGTACGCCTTCTCCGCCCAGCTGCTGACCGCCTCCAAGCTGGCCCAGGTCAGTGCGGACGAGGCGGCCTCCGCCCGCCTGGCCACCTCCGACCCCGGCCCGCTGCTGTACCTGGCGATCAACACCGAGCGCATCACCGACCCCGAGGTGCGCCAGGCGATCGCCTACGCCGTCGACAAGACCGCCGTGCAGCGCACCCTGGGCGGGGAGCTCGGCGCCGGCATCGCCACCACCTACATCACCCCGGGCATCCCCGGCCAGGAGGACTACGACCTCTACCCCACGGACATGGACAAGGCCAAGGCGCTGCTGGAAGGCAAGGAGGTGCCCGAGCTGATCCTGCTGTCCCAGAACAATGAGGCGCGCCTGGCGATCTCCCAGGCCGTGCAGCAGTCGCTGACCGAGCTGGGGCTGAAGGTGACCATTGATCCGCAGACCACCGACGCCTACACCGAGCGGGCCACCCAGGGCGACGGCTCCACCTACGACCTGACGGTGGTGTCCTGGAACCCCGACTACCCGTCGGCCAATGCCAACATTCAGCCCCTGTACGCCTCCTCCGAGATCGGCCAGGGCGGGCACAACATCTCCCGCTACTCCGATCCGGAGGTCGACCAGCTGATCACTGAGGCGCTGCAGGAGACCGATGCCGAGGCGGCCGCCGCCAAGTGGGCGGCCCTGGACCGGCGCATCGCCGAGGACGTCCCCGGGGTGCCACTGGTCAACCGCCGCAACTCCTTCCTGCACGGCTCGAAGGTGACCGGCTTCTTCGTGGCGCCCTTCCCCGCCTACCCCAACTACCTGGTGCTGGGGGTGAGCCAGTAGTGCGCGACCGGGAGCCGGAGCCCGCGCTGTCGCTGCGGGGCTTCGGGGTGTCCTTCGCGGGCACGGTTGAGCACGCCAGCGCTGAGATCGACCTGGACCTGGTGCCGGGCCGAGTGCTCGCCCTGGTGGGTGAGTCCGGCTCCGGGAAGTCGGTCACGGCCATGGGGGCGCTCGGCCTGCTCCCGCCCACCGCGGTGGTGACCGGCTCCGCCGTCGTGACCGACGTCGCCAACCGTCTGGGCGCCGTCGACGACGCCTCCCGCCCCGGTGCCGACGGGCCGGTCCCAGCAGCCGACTCGCCGCGGGGAACGCAGCTGGTGGGGGCCGCCCGGGAGGTGCTCGACGACGTGCGCGGCCGCCTGGTCGGCACCGTCTTCCAGGAGCCGACCCAGGCGCTGGACCCGCTGGAGACCATCGCCTCCCAGATCGGGGAGGCGGTGCGCATCCACGCGCCGGGCCGGCCGCGTCGCGCCCAGGTGCGCGACCGCGTCCTGGAACTGCTGGGGCGCGTGGGCCTGGGGGAGGGGGAGCAGGCCGAGCGCATCGCCCGCTCCTACCCGCATCAGCTCTCCGGCGGGCAGCTGCAGCGCGCCTGCATCGCCCTGGCGATGGCCGCCGACCCGCCGGTCCTGATCGCCGACGAGCCCACCACCGCCCTGGACGTAACCGTGCAGGCCGGCATTCTGGACCTGCTGCGGTCCTTGACCGAGTCGGGCGTCGCCGTCCTGCTGATCACCCACGACATGGGGGTGGTTGCGGACGTGGCCGACGACGTCGCCGTCATGCGTCGGGGGCGGATCGTGGAGCGGGGCCGCACCCGGGAACTGTTCGCCCAGCCCCGCCACCCCTACACCCGCGCCCTGCTGGCGGCAGTGCCCCGGCTGGAGTCGCTGCGCGACGGGGCCGTGGAGGAGAACGCGGCGGATCAGGCGCGGCGGGAGGACGGGCCGCGCCCTGCGGAGATCCGAGGTGGCGCCGCCGGTGCGGAGCCCATTGCGGGGGCGGTCGAGCGCGGCTCGCAGCCTGCGCCCGTCGTCGAAATTCGCGGCCTCGACGTCGTCTACCGCAACCGCCGTCACCGGGTGCATGCGGTGCACGATGTGTCCCTGCGCATCGGCGCCGGGGAGGTGCTCGGGCTGGTGGGTGAGTCCGGCTCCGGGAAGTCCACCATTGCCGGCACCCTGACCGGCCTGGTGCCGATCGCGGCCGGGTCGGTGCGCGTATGCGGGGTGGAGGTGGCCGGGGCCGGGCGCCGTGCCCTGCTGCCCGCGCGGCGGGCCACCGGCGTCGTCTACCAGAATCCGGCCTCCTCCCTGAACCCGCGCCGTACGGCGGGCTCGGCCATTGCGGAGCCGATGATCGTGCACGGTGGGTACGGCTCCGCCGCGCGGCGGGCTCGGGTGCGGGAGCTGCTGGATGCTGTCCGCCTGCCGGAGGGCATGGCCGACCGCTACCCGCATGAGATGAGCGGCGGGCAGCGCCAGCGCGTCGCCATCGCCCGCGCGCTGGCGCTGGACCCGCGCCTGGTGATCGCCGACGAGCCGACCAGTGCCCTGGATGTGTCGGTTCAGGCGGTGGTGCTGGACCTGCTGCGCGAGCTGCAGTCCGAGCTGGGCTTCGCCTGCCTGTTCGTCTCCCACGACCTGGCCGTGGTCGACTCCCTGGCCACCCGGACCGTGGTGCTCGCGCATGGGCGGGTGGTGGAGTCGGGGCCGACCCGGCAGGTGCTCGCGCACCCCCGGGAGGAGTACACGCGCCGCCTGGTTGCGGCCGTGCCGGTTCCCGACCCCGAGCTTCAGGCGCGCCGACGCGCCGCCCGCCCCCGCCCCCGCCCCCGCCCCCACCCCTCGCCGAGATCGGTAGATCTTACGTACCGAGGTCGGTAGAAGTGGCACCCGTCGTCGTGCCGGAGGTGAGTACGCCGCGTGGCAAGTTCACAATGCGGGTTCGCCTCCGGTGAAGGGGCTGACGGGAGGCCGGTGCAGGGGTCACCATTGGTCTGAACCCACATGACGTTCGTTTCCATGCTCCGGGAGGCACCCATGGCCATCGCCCACTCGCACCGTTTCACTGAAGGAGACCTGCCAGTTGAGGCCGGCCGCTACCGGCTGGTCGCCTCCGGATCCTGCCCCTGGTGCCGCCGCGTACTGATCGCCCGGCGACTGCTGGGACTCACCGAGGCGATCCCCGTCTCTTGGTGCTATGGGCGGGGGGTCGACGGCTTCTGGGAGCTGACCGGCCCTGACGGAGAGCCCGGCCCCGACCCGGCGCTGGGAAACGCGACCTCCATTGCTGAGGTCTACGCGGGCACCCCTGGCTACACCCCGCCGCCGACGGTTCCGGCGCTGGTGGACACCACCACTGGGCACGTCGTCGTCGACGACTCCGGAGACCTACTGTTCGATCTGGCCACGGCATGGAAGCCGCTGCACCGGGCCGGCGCCCCCGACCTGTATCCGCTGGACCGCCGCAACTCCACCGACGCCTGGGACAAGTGGATCGGCGAACACATCAACCAGCCGCACGCCACTGCCACTCACTCCAAGGACGCCGATGAGGCGACGACTGCCGCCAACAGTGTGCTGCTGGCCTTCGACGTCGTGGACACCCTCCTGGCTCGGGCCACCAAGATGGAGGCATCCCGCGAGGCGGCCCTGACCGTGCAGGACGTGCCGCCGCTGTCCGCCGTGGTGTCCGTGGAGCAGTTCCTGTGTGGCGCCGCCCCCACGGGTAGTGACATTCGCCTGTTCACCACTGTGCAGGCCTACGAGTACGGCGGACGCGCGTACTACCCCGGTGGCGAGGCTCCGTCGATCGCATTCTGGCCGGCGCTGGCCCGCTGGTTCCGGGCGCTGGAGGGACGCGCCGGCTGGGTCGGCACCGAGGAGCGCAGCGCGCTCGGACTCTGAGGTGGTGGCGTGCCCGCGCCATTGGCGGCGGGCCATGCGCAATCAGGGGCTAACCATCGCCGTGAATGGCGGACAACGCTGAGGCGCCACGCCACCGACCACCCGAAGACGGGTCACCGGCTTTTGCCGTTGCGCGGGTGGCTATGGGCAGACCTGCCCATTTGATGGATGTAGTTGTCCACGTACTCTCCTATGCATACATGATCCTGCATGTATCCGACATTAGGAGAGAACGTGAAACATGTATCCGACCGACGTTCTTACCCGAGCGAGCGCGCTCGTAATCGAGGCGTGCCGCTGGCACCAGTGCGCGTCTTCGCGAATACACGCGAAGCGGCCATGGCGGTCCGGACTCTCGAGCCAATGAATGCGTCCACCTGCACCGGAAACAGGGGCTAGTCCGATGGCGGAGAATCTGCGGCGTCAGGCGCTCGGACGCCTGTGCGAGTATGTGTCCAACCAGAACACGAGGCTTGGCTTTGACGGCACCTTGGTGCCGCGCTACGCGGGGCCCTCAAAAGGCGCGGAAATAATGGCGACGGTTAATGCGTCGGACACCTGGACGGGGCCGTTGGCGGATGAGATGGCCGAAGACACCAAAGCGGATGTGGACGCGGTTGATGCAGTATTCGCCAATCTGTTCTGGGATGTCCGGAACGAAAGAAACGCCTTGCCAGTGGAGGTGCCGGAGGACGATCCGGACGCCAACTGGCCCAATGGTGGCGTTTAGGTGCGGCGCCCTAACCAGACTGACAGTCCAACCCGAAGGAGGGTAGTAACAAATGACCGTGCTGCATATGGATCCCACTAAGCTGGAATCAGTGATACAGAATATCCGCGCTCTCGCGGACGAGTGTGACGCCGCCAAGTCGAGGATCTATAGTGAGTTCGAGGCGGAGCATGATCCGACGCCCATCGACGACTTTCCGCCCGCCGCCGATAAAGCGATCGGTAACCTCAATGGCAGGGCCGACACGTTGGAGGAGGCCAAGAATGCCATCGTGGCTGTCAACGAGTCCGGCGTCGGCAGCATGAACGCGGAAGGAGTGATCAGCTGCGATATCCCCGATAGTGTTAGCATCAACAATGTTGAGCAACTAGTATCTTGGTCGGAGGCCGCCATTGATGCCCACGACCTGCAGAATATCGTTGAAACCGGACGCAAGTCCAATGGGCGTGACTACGACCAAGTGATAGAATCGATGCGGGAGCACGCGGACGACTCCGTGTACGCGGAGACCTATATCGATTGCGTGGGCCCGGAGAACCTCACCCAATTGCCACTGAATGTGGAAGGACGCGTGTGCACGCACTTCGACGGGGGAATCGATTCCGGTGACGTATGCGTGACGTTGCTAGACCAAAAGGCCGCCGGGGAACTCGCTGAGCTCCAGGGCACACTGCTTGCGTCGGCATCCAAAAGGTGGGACGACGATAAATGTCGTTCTGTCGCAAAAGCTATTTCGGGATCCGTTGATGACAAGGAGGGGTGGGGGCAGGCCACGGTCCTGAACGCCATGCTCGACGGACACGATGAGAACGGCGATCATGTTAACGACCTGGACTTCAATGACGCCTTCCTGGCTTCTTTGGCCAACCGTCTCGACGACATTAACTGGGATTGGGATGTACCGCCGGGCGGTCGGTACCTGGCCGGACAATCGATCGACCCGATGGCCGGCGTACTTGACGCCATGGGTAATAATCCCGAGGCTGCGCTTGATTACCTTGCCCCTGCGTCTACTGGCGGCGACTTCGACACGACGCGGCTCGAGGAACTGTCGAAGCGCGAGTGGGATGAGCAGGGATTTGCAGGATTCACCGCCGCGGCGGCTGCGGCCTCGAGCTTGCGTTCCTCGAATGCTCCAGACGTGCGAGATCGGGCGAACGCTCTGACGGACAACAGCATCCATTTGCTTGCAGTGAATACCGATGAGAGTATATACGACGATGATGCGAAGGCTCGCATCGGCCTCCTGCTGGCGAACTGTCCCGGAGAACTGACCAATGCTTGGACCGGTGCTGATGTGCTCGAAGATACTATGCACACTGAGATGCGGTTCTCTGCCGCCAGTGTCGAAGACGCGAATATCTTGACATATCGGGTTGCTGACTCGGTTGACGCCGTGAGTACCATTTACGTTCAACTCCTGGGGTATGCGCACACAAGTGGAGTGTCGACGGCGCGGAAGAACCACGATGGTGCCCCTGCACAACAGATAGAAGACATCAATGCTGCGTATAACAATGCCAGCGAGGCGACAGGTGCGTTGGTGGGGATTGCCGACAGAAAAGCGGATAACATGAACGCCGATGCAGATGCGGACGCTGGGTTCCAGAATCTCCTCCTTGATTTGACGTACGCCGTCTTTGTCGGAGCAATTACTGCGGCTGCGGCGCCCCTTGGGCCTGTAGCGGCGGGTGCTGCGGCGGGATCTACAGCGGGGGTCGGAACTCTAAGGAAGCCTGTAGTTGCGGATCATGTTGAGTCGGCGGCTCCGGCCACCGCTGAAAGTGATGAATTGCTGTGGACGGCAGCGGTTCAGGATGCTTCTGAGCTTGGGATCTTGGATCAAGATCTGTACACGTACAATGGTAGCAATGACGACTACGACTGGATAGTCCACGATCCGGAAGGCAACTACAGTATCATGTGGGATGCGGCAAGCTCCGACACGGACATAGTGGGTCAATTGACACGTTGGCGGAATGAGGTCGGAACCGGCTTAGGAGACCATACTATATCCAAGTTGAAGAGTGACTTCGATAGGTATTTCAATGAAGGCAAGGCGTATGTGGATGACAGGCCGGAGATTCCTGGTTATGTTGAACCGGCCGATAGAACTGATGACAAATAATGGAGCGGGAAGGTTTCGAGTTGTAAGTTGATATGGCCTGGAGATCCGGCCCGACGGCAGGGGCAACCAAGTTTGTGGCTGGTTAGGGCTTTGCTGGCAAGGTTGGGGGTTTTGGGCGTGTTTTCGGGGCGGCGCGGCCTTCCTGCGACGATAGGTGGTGCTAGCCCATTCTCGCCACGTAAGGAGTCGCGCCGGCGCATCGCAGTCCATCACACTTGCCTTGGCGTGCCATCCCCTGGTAGGGGTGTTCGTCACCGCGCGGGCCCGGTCGGGCGCGGGTGTGCCACCGGCTGGATGCGGTGCTAGGGCGTGTTATGTAGGTCGTTTGAGCCAGTGGTTGATGCTGGCGATGTGGGTGGTGGTCTGGTGGCGGACGGTGCGCTTGTCGTATGTGGTGGCCATGGTCCGGTTCTGTTTGATGCGGCCGATGCAGCGCTCCACGGCATTGCTGTCCTTGTGCGCCGCGGTGTCGGGGTTCGTCTACTACTCCAGTTGGTGCTCTGCTACGCCGGTTGGGTGTTTGTTGAAGGGTCCTGAGCCCTTCAGCGGACGCCGAAGAGGCGTAGTAGGCACCGAAGGGGCATACCCAACGCCATCTACCATGCGCCATACGCCGCGGCCCGCACATTCGGCGATCCTTGCGCCGCGGCGCGGACCCGTACGGCCATGCCTGCGACGCGCCGACGGCCCGCAGATCGAGGTCAGGGGGGCGGTAGGCGAGGCGAACGTTTCCAGTATTCCTAGTCGTGGAGCGGCGACTGAAGCAGAGGGACGCCCTTACGGGCGCGAAACAGGACCCACCCCACTACACTCACAAACGCGAAGAGCTATCAAGGCCATCAAGCCCCTAACAACCCCCGAGCCACACATCGACTTTGCCGCCCCCTGCCACCAAACCCGGGAAGGGTATGAGCGGATGGCCCCTGTCTTCGAAGGTGCGGCTAATCGGCTGGCGAATTCCTGATCGCCTTCATGGGCAGCAGCAGTTGCATGTCATCGACGGGTGAGACGACGAAGTCTCCGTTGGCCAGGTAGAAGGACTTGGCCGCCTCGTCCCGGCAATGGATCAGGAGGGCGCGCGCGCCCACGATCTCGCTGACCTCAAGAGTTCGTGCCAGGGCATCCTTGAGAAGTGCGGCGCCGATGCCCTGGCGTTGCGCGCGCTGGTCGACGGCGAGCCGTGCGAGCAGGACGCAGGGAATCTCGCGCGGCGCCTGCTTGGCGACGCCTGCCGGAGCGTCTGTCTTTACGATGCAGGCAGTTGCGAGCGCGTAGTACCCGAGCACCTCGCCGTCCTGGACGGTCACGTAGGTGATCGCGTTGTCCACCTTCTGGCTCTGCCAGGCGAAACGATGCAGCCAGTCATCCAGCTCCTCGGCGCCGCTGTGGAATCCACTTCGGGAGTCGTCGCGAGTCAGTCGCCGAGGAGCCTCCAGGATGCCAGTGGCCATTCCTACTCCGGGTCCTTTGAAAGCTCGATGCGGGTCCCGAAGGGAGACGGGCGGTTCCATAGCCGCTCGAAGCGTGAGGTGTCGGTCAGGGGGGCGTCGAGCACCTGCATGACTCGATCGAACGTGGCGTTATCAACGGTGAACCAGCGACGATTTGTCATGACTCGCTCGGCTTCCATAGTTGCGGACGAGAGTATGAACTCGCTGACGGTGCGGTCCGTTTGGGTCGCGGCTTGTTGGATCAGGGCCTCTTGGCGCGGCGTGGCGCGCAGATCGATCCGCCGGGTCTTGACGGGTGACATGGTGGTTCCTCCTCGTACGGATAATGTACGTACGGAAGTCCCGCCTTGCAATAGCCGTGCCTCACCGCCCCAGCACCGGGTTGTACAGCAGCCGGTTCGGCGTCGTCGGGCACTCCTCGCCCACCGCCATCGGCGCGATCAGCCGGTCCGCCCGCAGGTCCTCCAGGCGCGCCACCACCCGGTCGCGCAGCGTCCACGGGTCGATGGTGTTGAGGTAGATCTTGGTGCCGCCCTCAAAGCCCGCCAGGGTGGAGACCCGCCACTTCAGGGTGATGTGCCAGGGCATCGGCTGGTCGACGTCGATCGGCTTGTGGTGCCACTCCTCGTTGCTGGGCACATCCGCGCCCGTGGCGGCATGCAGGGCGTGCAGCAGGTCGGAGACGGCGTCCACCTCATCCCGGCTCATCAGCCACGGCTCGCAGGTGGGCGACGTCGAGTACACCTCCAGGGTGGGGTAGCGGTGCCCGAAGCCGGCGAAGGCCACCGCGTGTTCATTGGACGCCACCAGTAGGCCCCGGTAGGCGGCGTAGTCGACGCCCATCTCGTTGTACAGGTTGGGGTTGGCGCGCACCCGCTGCAACTCCAATTCGGAGGACACGCCCCGCTCGTCGATGCCCACCAGCTGCTTGTGCAGGTGGTCGAAGGACGCGCCGGCCGGGCGCAGCCAGTTCTGGAACACCGCCACATAACGAACCCAGCGGTTGGCCTGATACAGGTCATGCGCGGACTGGACGGCAAGGCGGATGTAGGCGCGGTGCTCGGCCGGGGTGAGCGTGCCGGACCCGGCCAGGGAGGAGGAGTCGACGGCGTCGTCGGTGTAGTGCCGCCGCGCCACGATCACGTCGTGACCGCCGGCGAAGAATGCGGCCAGGTACTCGCGCCGGGCGGCGTCGTCCATGGTCTCCCAGGCCTCGGGGCTGCGTCCCGACGCGCGCAGCTTGGCGCGGGCCACCCGGGCCACGTGGGCGGCGCCGGCCGGATCGGCCAGGTAGGCCTCCATGCGTTCCCGGGCGGCGTCGGGGACCTCGTAGCCGTGGTTGGCGTGCCAGTAGTCGTAGGACAGGATCTCGAACAGGTTCGGGATGCGGCGAAACTCGGCGACCGTGTCGAACAGCTCGGAGGCGGGCAGGGCGTCGATCCGCTCGAAGCCGCCGTCGGGCGTGGCCACGACGCGGGACTTCTCCGGCGGAGTCTCGGTGTAATGCGCCGGGCAGAAGGTGCAGGCGCGGGTGCGCTCGGCCGGGGTGAGCTCGTGCACCTCGGCGGCGGGGTGGGAGATGGGGCGGTTGCCGCGCCCGGGCACGGTCCACACCTCGGTGCCGGTGAAGGGACTGATCTGCTTGACGGTCCCGTCCGCCATACGGGTCAGCGGCTCGGCGGAGGGGGAGTACGGCTGGAGCATGCTCCTTAGTATCGCGCCGCCGTCGCCCTCCCGGACCGATATCGACGGCGCATCCCCGCGCCTATCCGCGTGCTCGGAGGCTCCGCCCGCGCGTCACTGGGCCCGGGTGATCGAGGCCGGCAGGTCGGCCTGCCGGGCGAGGAGCACGACGTCGTAGTCGGTGTGCCCGATGACGTACAGGCCCGGCCAGGAGCCGACGGCCGCGTAGTAGAGGACGAGCACCTTGCCCGGCTCGTACCAGCCGATGTCACCCGGCTGCGGGGCCCCGGCGGTCATGCCGGTGGTGTCCAGGTCCTGCGGCAGGGAGGCGGTCAGCTCCTGCCCGCCGTAGTCGGAGAAGCTGACATCCAGGGGCAGCTGAGCCAGTAGGGAGCGGGTGGCGGCGCTGTCGTCGAGGGTTGCCTCCATGACGGTGCCGTCGAAGGCGTTGCCGAGGCTGATGTGGATCGGGGTTGTTCCTGCTTGGGACACGGTGGCCTCCGGGGTGGGTTCTGACCCGCTGGCGGGCCTGCTCGTGGGGGCCGCCGCTCCGCGGCCTGCTGCCGACGACGACGCCGCACCGCTGCTGCGGGAGGTGCAGCCCGTCATGGCCAGGGCGCCCAGGGCGACGGGTAGCGCCCCTAGCAGGCGACGGCGGGTGGGCTCGTGGGAGAAATGTGACACGAGGCCAATGTACTGCGTTTACTCGCAGGCGATTCCGTCGTTGTCGCGGTCCAGCCCACTGCGGTATCCCGGGTCGTCCCGGTACAGGGGCGCGGCGCCCGCAGCCCGGGCCTCACTGCAATTCTGGTAGTACACCGACGTGTCCTGCTGCGGCATCAGGGGCACCGGCGCCGGGGCGGCCTGCTCGGCCTGCCTGGCGGCCTCCTCCGGGGCGGCCTGCTCGGCCTGCCGCGCCGCCTCCTCCTGGGCAGCCTGCTCGGCCTGCCTGGCGGCCTCCTCCTGGGCAGCCCTTGCCGCCGCAGCCGACGCCGATGCCGCAGCGGACGCCTTGGCGCGGGCCGCAGCCGCCGATGCCGAAGCAGCCGCCGATGCGGCCGCGTCAGCCGCGTCATGGTTGACCGTGAGGGTGATTACCTGGTCTGCTGCCGCCGTCGACCCGGCGGCGGGGTCCTGCTCCCTGACTGACCAGTTCTCGGGGATGATTACGGTCTCCTCACCGTCAATGTCGGTGAAGTCGGGCCGCGCGGTGAAACCCGCCTGCTCGATCGCCTCGGCAGCCTCCTTGCCGTCCAAACCCACCAAGTCCGGGACGACCAGCGCGGCGGCAGTGGTCTGCACCGGCTGCGCCTCGGATTCGGGGGACACGCCGCATCCCGCAAGCGCCTGGCAGGCGCCGAGCAGGAGGGCGATGACGGCGAAGAGCACGACCGTGCCGCGCCGCTGACTCAACAGGTGCGGGATCCGGGTCGAAGGGGTGTGGGCGGACGCTGCCGGCATGGGGGACTTCCTGGGGACTGGGATGGGAATCGTGGGGACTGAGAGGACCTCAGATGCTCAGCACCGTACTGGCGCGGGCGACGGCCGTTGCCCGCAGCCGCGGAATCGCAATCACTAATCAACCCGACGGTGAGATTCGTGATCGTCGTGTAGTGCGCACGGGCGGACGCTCCCCGGCGCCGCCAACGTCCACAGGCGCGGTTCGTGCACCCCTTATCCACAGAGCTCGAATGGCCCGGATGCGGGAAGCGGCCGACTGCCCGACGCTGGTGGTGCGGGCACGGCGCCCGCAGGACGTGACCAAGGCCGGTCACGCCCTCATCCCCAAGGAGGAGACCATGAAGAAGACCCTGTCCACCTTGCACAACGCCTGGGCCCTCGCCCACGGCGTCCCGCCCGCCCTGGACGGCCTCGAGGGCCGGGACGGTGAGGACGGCATGGCAACCGCCGAGTACGCCATCGGCACACTCGCGGCGGCGGCCTTCGCCGGGTTGCTGTTGGCCATCATGCGTTCGGGCAGCCTGACCGGCGTCCTGCGCGGCGTCATCGAATCGGCGCTGTCGGTGGGCTGAGGCGGACATGTGGACGCCACCAAGCCAGTGGGCGGTCGCGCCCGCGAACCGCCGGGCCGCTGCGGCCGACGCCGGCGGTGAGGCGGGGATGGTGACGGCGGAGCTCGCCGTGACCATGCCGGCAGTCGTCCTCGTGCTGCTGCTGATGCTCGCCGCCATCAGCGCAGGCGTCACCCAGCTGCGGGTCACCGACGCCGCCCGCGTCGCCGCCCGGCAGGCCGCGATCGGCTCCAGCGACGTCGTCGGTGCCGCCCAGCGTGCGGGCGGGCCGGTGACGGTGAGTGTCGAGACCGGCGAGCTCACCTGTGTGACGACGAGCCGCCGGGTTCCGGGGCCGCTGGGCGGCCTGGGGCTCACCGCCCGCTCACGTGCCTGCGCCTACACCGAGCCCGCCTCCGCCCAGGCGGGTGCGCCGTGAACCGGGCGGCGCGCCCGCCGCAGGCGCCGCCCGGCGCGGAGGAGGAGCGCGCCTGCCGGGACGGTCCCCCAGGGGGCTCCGAGCGGGGGTCCGGCACGGTCATGGTGCTGGGCATCATCGCCGTTGCCCTGTGCCTGGCCCTGGGCGCAACCGGACTGATTCAGGCTCAGGCCGCCGCTGGGCGGGCCCGCGCGGCCGCCGACCTGGCGGCACTCGCCGGGGCGACGGCGCTGACCTCCGTGCTCGCCCCCGCCGACCCCTGCGCCACCGCCCAGCGGGTGGCCCGGGCCAACGGCGCCGAGCTGGGCTCCTGCACGGTCGACGGCGAGGATGTGACGGTGACGGTCGCGGTGCCGACCCGGGTCCTGGGGATCACGCGTCGGGCCGGCGCTGCCGCCCGCGCCGGGCCGGTCAACCCGCTGTGACCGCCGGGAGGCGCCGCCGGCGCATGCGAGGTGATGCCGGCCGGCGGCGGCATGGCACGGTAAACCGCGGTATGCCGCCGCCGGGCCCGAATCCGGGGCGAGCACCCCGATTACTGGGGCGCCGAGGGGAAGGGCCTCGGCGTCATGACATGAGAAGGTGGGATCGTGAACGCAGCCGCCGTCTTGCCCGTGGCCGTGGCCTGCCTCGTGGCCGCCGCATCCGTAGGCGTGGCCGCCGGGCCGGCCTCCGGCTTCGCCCGCAGCTACCTCGGCCGGCTGGAGCCGGGCGCTGCACCGGGCGCCTCCCCCACCGCTCCGAGTGGTCCCGGCCCGCGCATACGCGCCCGGGGCCTGCTGGAACGCCGCCCCCAGGCGGTGCTCGCGACGATCCTGTGCACGGTGACCCTCGCGTGGGGACTGGGCCACGGCACGCCCGCCGAGACGGCCCTGACCCTCCCGGTGATTGCCCTGCTCGGTGTGGCCGGCAGCGTAGACGTCGTCTGCCACCGGCTGCCCGACCGTCTGCTCGGCGCCGCAGCGCTGTGGCTCCTGGCGGTCAGGGTCGCGCAGGCCCTCGGCAATATGCTGCTGGTGGCACCGTCGGCGGCGGGAGCCTGGCGGGTGCGCCGGGCAGTCCTGTGCGCGCTCGTGGTTGGCGCGGCCGCGCTGGTCGTGTGGCTCATCCGCGCATCCGGCATGGGGCTCGGCGATGTCAAACTGTGCGCCCTGCTGGGCCTGTGGCTCGGCTACGCGGGGGTGGGGCACGTGGTCACCGGCTTAATGCTCAGCTTCGTGCTGGCCGGGCTGGCGGCCATCGGGATGGTGATCACTGGCCGAACCGGGCTGAAAGACACCATTGCCTTCGGCCCCTACCTGGTGGCGGGCGGCTGGCTGGCCTGGATGCTAGCCGTCGCCTGAGGCCGCAACCTGCACGGGGACCGGGCCGCTGGGCGCGCCGCCAGGCCTGCGCCGCCAGGCCTGCGCCGCCAGGCCTGTGCCGTGGCCGGCGCCTACGGCGTGGCTGCGCCGTCGGCCCCACCGGACACGGCGTTGTCGGGGATCGCATCCAGCAGCAGTCGCAGCAGTGCGATCGCGCCCGCCTTGTCCAGCGGCTCGTTGTTGTTTCCGCACTTGGGTGACTGCACGCAGCTCGGGCAGCCGCCGGTGCACGGGCACTCGCAGACCACTGCGAGCGTCGCCTCCAGCCAGGCGCGCCCGGCGCGGAAGCCGCGCTCGGCGAAGCCGGCGCCGCCGGCCTGGGCGTCGTGCACGAACACCGTGGGCGTCAGCGTCTGCGGGTGCAGCGCCGTCGACAGTCCGCCGATGTCCCAGCGGTCGCAGGTGGCCAGCAGTGGCAGCATCCCGATCATGGCGTGCTCGGCCGCGTGCAGTGCGCCCGGCAGCTCATCCGCATCCAGCCCCGCTCGGACGGTGGCCTCCACCGGCACCGTCCACCACACCGCGGCCGTGGGCAGCACATGCTCGGGCATGGACAGCGGGTGCTGGGAGATCACCTCCATGCCCGGCAGCGCCAGCTTGTTGTAGCCGATCACCTGGCTGGTGACCTCCACCGAGCCGAAGGCCCACACCACGCCGTCGGCCCACTGCCGCCGCTCCCGCTCGGCGACGATGCGCACCGAGCTCTGCTCGCGCGCCCGCGTGCGGTAGCCGACGGCGGCCTTCCGGCTGACGACGGCCGCATCCTCGGTCAGCTCCTCCACCAGGTAGACCTGGCCCTGGTGCACGTACACCGCCCCCGGGTGGACGGTGGAGTCCGCGGCAGCGCCGGAGACGGTGCCGACGACGGCGCCGGTCGCCTCCTCCACCACCGGCACGTCCGCCGGCCCGTCCCCGCGCAGGGAGGTCAGGTCTTGTGCCCGTCCCGGCAGGCTCGTGTTCCAGAACCAGCCGGCCGGGCGGCGCCGCAGCGCCCCGCGGGCGGCCAGCTCCGCCAGCAGGGAGTCGTCGGGCAGGCCGAACAGGGGCAGGTCCTCCTCCCGCAGCGGCGACTCCGAGGCCGCCGCGCACAGGTGCGGGGCCAGCACATACGGATTGGAGGGGTCGAAGACGGTCGCCTCCGGGGCGGCGAATACGTCCTCGGGGTGATGCACCAGGTAGGCGTCCAGCGGGTTGTCGGAGGCGATCAGCACCGCCACTCCGTTACCGCCCGCGCGCCCGGCCCGGCCCGCCTGCTGCCACAGGCTCACCCGGGTGCCCGGCCAGCCGGCGATGATGACGGCGTCCAGGCCGGTGACGTCAATGCCCAGTTCCAGGGCGTTGGTGGTGGCCAGGGCGCGCAGCCGGCCGTGGCGCAGGTCCTGCTCCAGGGCACGGCGCTCCTCGGGCAGGTAGCCGCCCCGGTAGGCGGCGACCGTGCCCGCCAGCCCCGGCTGGGACATACCCAGCGTGTGCCGGGCGTGCTCGGCCACGATCTCGGCGCTCCGGCGCGAGCGCACGAACACCAGCGCCCGTGCCCCCACGCTGAGCAGGTCCACCAGCAGCTCGGCCGCCTCCACGACGGCGCTGCGGCGCGCCGACGGGTCCTCCGACGGATCGTCCGTGTCCGGGCCGGTGCCGGGGGACGTCCCTGAGGTAGACGGTTGTGACGGTGAGACGGGCGTGTGGGCCCGCCCGGCCGGTGCCTGCGCGGGGGGCGCGGCGGCCTCGCCCGGCCGGTTCAAGTGGGGGTCGGCGGCGGGGAAGTCGAGCGCCTCGGCCAGGGCCGCCACCGAGTTCTCCCAGGCCGACCAGGGATCGCGCAGGGCCGGCTGCCACAGGGCGAGCGTGTGCTCGCCGGTGGGGGCGTCGTCGTCGGTGATGGCGGTGACGGCCTCAGGCGGGACCCCGATCAGGCGCGCGGCCGTGAGGGCAGGCTCAGCCGCCGTCGCCGACGCGCACAGCACCACCGGCTCGGGGCCGTGCGGCCGCAGCCGCCGGACCAGCCGCAGCAGGCGGCGGATGACGAGGGCCACGTGAGCGCCGAGGATGCCGCGGTAGGCGTGGCACTCGTCGACCACCACGTAGCGCAGTGAGCGCAGGAAGCGGTTCCAGCGTTCATGCCCGGGCAGGAGCGAGAAGTGCAGGAAGTCGGGGTTGGTGAGGACGACGTCGGCGTGGGCGCGGGCCCAGTCGCGCTCGGGCAGGGGCGTGTCACCATCGCATGCGGCCGTGTGCACCGTGCGCAGCGAACCACCCGAGACGCCCGCCTCGCGCTGGACGGCCTCCAGCTCTGCGACCAGGCGGCTGAGCGCGGCGGCCTGGTCGGCGGTAAGTGCCTTGGTCGGGGACAGGTACAGGGCGGTGGGGCGGCGGCCGTAGGCGGAGATGCGGCTGTCCGCGCCGGCGCGCTGGGCGGCCAGCACCGCCGAGAGGGCGGGCAGCCAGGCGGCCAGGGACTTGCCGGAGCCAGTGCCGGTGGCGAGCACCGTGTGGCGGCCCGAGTGGGCGGAGACGGCGGCGGCGACCTGGTGCGTCCACGGGCGTTCCACGCCCAGGCGGGTGTAGGCGGCGACCAGCTCGGGGTCCGCCCACTCCGGCCAGTCGCCATGGCGGCCGGGCCGGGCCGGGGTGCGCTGGAGGTGAATCAGCCGACGGTCACGCGCGCCGATGCTCTCAAGCAACTCGGTGAGGTCGCGCGCGGGCGAGTGCGGCTGGGTGGTCATGGGGCAAGTGTGCCGCAGGGGTACGACGCGAACGGTAGCCGGGGGAGGCGCGGCCAGGCGGGGAGACCTAGGCGGCCCCGAGCGGAGCCGCCGGGCACGTATAGGTTCCGGGTGGGGCTGGCACCGGTTCCGGGTGGGTCCGGCACCGCTTCCGGGCCGGGCCACGTTGATGGGCACGGTCCTGCGCGGGCGCGAATCGCTCGCGGGCAAGTCCTGCGTGGGCGCGAATCGCTCGCCAGTTCCCTTCATCGGGGGCAGACTCGGGGCATGGCGAGACCCTGGCGCAATGATCGTGTGCGGATTCTGCGGTACTGGTGGATGCTGGAGCTGTTCGATCCCCAGCCGGTCCCCAAGCTCACCGGGCGCTCGGGGCGCCCATCCGCGCGTCAGGTCATCGAGTGGCACCCCGGCGACCCGCTTCCCTGGCAGACGCTGCCCGCACCGGCACCGCGCGGCAAGAAGCGCTCTGCGTGGCGTCACACGGTCTACCTGGGCGTATACGAGCTGGAAGAGGTGTATGGCTTCCTGCATCGCGTCTTCGCCGATGATCGTGACGCCTATGACCAGCGCCGTGCAGGCCGCAGCGCCTGCGCCGCTGTGCAGGTCGACGAGTACGGGAGGCTGGTGGAGGGTTCGGCGGTGCTCTCCTCGGCGCTGTGGGCGGCTGCCCAGATCAGCGGTACGGGCGCCGCCCCGGACTTGGACTGGGCGGGCAGCTTCGCCACTGCCAACCAGGCCTTCGGTGAGCAGGTGGATGTGGCCGAGGGGCTGCGCCGCGACGAGCTCGGTGTGGATGCGCCACTCCCGCAGGATGACAACTCCCTGCAACGGCTGCTGGGAATCGCCTATGGCGCCGCCGGAGTCAGCGGCAGTAATCCGCTCTCCAGTGACCGCATCATCATTGCCTCTTCGGTCGTTTCTGGAGACCGTAATGACGCAGCCGCCGCAGACAGCGACTTCCTCAACAGCTTCTTCCTTGGGGAACTCGCGGCGGTGCAACGGGACCTGGACGGTGACTACTGCCCGAAGACGCTGGCCGCCTACCTGACCCCGGACGAGTCGGCCCCGGCACATGAGCGGATCGACGTCATGCAGCAGGACGGGGTGGTTGACGCGGCCGTGGGCATCGAGCGACTGCCGCTGGGGCGCTGGCCCTCCGAACCTACGCATCCGCTGGCCCTGCGCCAGCAGTTCGCAGTCAATCAGGCGCTGAACGAGCTATCCGCCGCGGGCGGCATCATGGGCGTCAACGGTCCTCCCGGCACCGGGAAGACCACGATGCTGCGTGAAATCCTGGCGGGGAACGTGGTGGAGCGCGCGCATCGGTTGGCGTCCCTCAGCAGGCCTGAAGACGCATTCACCGGCATCACCCACCGTTGGAGCTCCGCAGACAGGTATCCGCGCAGAGTCCGCCAACTGCGGCCGGAACTGACCGGCTTCGAGATGGTCGTCGTCTCCGCCAACAACGCGGCCGTTGAGAACATCAGCGTGGAGATCCCCACGCGCGATGCAATCGCTCCCAGATGGCGAGAAGAGGCCAATTACTTCGCGGACATAGCCACAGCGGTTATGAATGACGGCAATGGGAGCGGAGCAGACCAACCGCGCCAGGAGGCCTGGGGGCTGGTGGCCGCACCGCTGGGGAACAAGCGCAACCGGGCGGCCTTCCGCAGCGCCTTCTGGTTCGACCAGCAGGACTGGAAGACGCGGACGCCAGTGCCGGGAGGTGAGCGCATGCAGACCCGTTTGAAGCAGTGGCGCGACGGCGAGGTGCCGCATCCGAGCTGGGGGAGGGCACGGGCGGACTTCCACCGAGCCGAGCAGCGCGTCGAGGAGCTGGTCAGGCGGCGGCGTGCCGCACAGGAGCGGTGGGAGGACCTGAGGTCGGCCTTGGAGGAGGAGACCGCGCGGGCCGAACAGCTGCGCCGTCGGGCAGCGGAAGTGGCCGCGGCCAACCACCGGGTGCACGACTACAAGGCCGAGGTGCAGCGAGCGCTCGCGGAGCGCCTCGAGGCGGAGCAGGCGCATAGACGGCAGCTTGAGTCCCGCCCCAGGGTGCTCGAAACCATCTTCACCCTCGGCCGGGCAGCCAGGCAGTGGCGCACGCGCCTGGAGCCCCTGGAGGACAGCCTGCAACAGGCGGTGCGGAACTGGCAGGGGGTCAGCGAGCGCGCATACCGGCTCCAGGATACGAGCCAGAGACTGGCCGAACAGCAGGCGTGGGCCGAGGCGTCCCACCAACAAGCGGCCCGGAAGGCGGCCGAGCTGCGCCGTCGTGTCGCAGCCGATCAGGAGGAGTACGGGCCCGCCTACCCGCGCCGGGCACGAGACCGGGCGGAACGTGAAATGCGCGCGCCGTGGCTCGACGAGACCCTGGACGCGGCCCGTGCAGAACTGTTCCTGGCGGCCCTGCAACTGCACGAGGCCTTCCTGGCGAATGCGGCCGGGGACATGCTTGAGGGCCTGCGCGCCGCGATCGACGTCGTCGGCGGTGACAGCCCCGCACGGCTTGAGGAGGAGAAGCTGCGTGCCGCGTGGCAGACCTTCTTCCTGGTCGTGCCCCTGGTGTCGACCACCTTCGCCTCGATCGGACGGATGTTCTCCGGTCTCGGGGCCGAGTCGCTCGGCTGGCTGCTGATCGACGAGGCCGGGCAGGCGTGCCCGCAGCACGCCGTCGGGGCGATCTGGCGCGCGCGGCGGGTCGTGGCGGTGGGGGACCCCCTGCAACTGCAACCGGTGGTGACGATGCCGCGCAAGGCGACGCGAGACATCGCCAAGGGCGTTGGCGTATCACCGGTCTGGACGCCGCCGGAGGCCTCCGTGCAGACGCTCACCGATCGGGTATCGCAGTACGGCACCATGCTGGGGCGGGCAGAGAACCGGGTCTGGGTGAGTGCGCCGCTCACCGTGCACCGGCGCTGCGATGACCCGATGTTCTCGCTGTGCAATCAGATCGCCTACGACGGCATCATGATCACCGGGGTGCACCGCCGTTTGGATGACCCGGGCCACCCCGACCTGTTCGACGGCCCGGAGGGGCCGCGGATCGCCACCAGCCGGTGGTTCGACGTGCCGGCCACGCGGCGCGGCACCCACCTGCAGGGCCAGCAGATCCAATGCCTCGGCGAGCAGCTTGAGGCACTCATCGGCAGGGGTGTTGATCCCGCGCGGATCATCGCGATCTCCCCCTTCCGGGAGGTTGCCGACCGGATTAGCGCGATGGCGGCGCGGTGGGGGATCATGCCGGGCGGCACGATCCACACCGCACAGGGGCGGGAGGCGGACGTGGTGTTCCTGGTCCTGGGCGGCGATCCGGGTGCGCCCGGGGCGAAGGCGTGGGCGTCGTCGACCGTGAACCTCGTCAACGTTGCTGCGAGCCGGGCCAGGAGGCGCCTGTACGTGATCGGCGACCGCGCGGCGTGGATGCACTACCCCTACTTCCGCGATCTCGGCGGCGCCCTCGAGTCGGAGCCGTATTCGTGAGTGACCCGCCCGGCCCCGCGGCCCCGAGCCGGATGAGACGGGTTGGCGCCCCGGTTGCCGTCTGCCACGATTGGCGCATGCGCAGCGATTCTCTCGGCTCACTCACCGAGGCGGCCCTGGCCGCGGCCGCCGGCGGATCCGTCTATGGGCGCGGTCAGGGCCTGGCGGACGCGGTTGGCGAGCTCCGAATCGCCGACGGCGAGGCCACCGCCACGGTTTCCGGCACCTTCCCCTATTCGGTTCGGCTGACCTGGCAGCAGGATGAGGACGGCGGGGTCGCGGGCAATTGCAACTGCCCGCACCACGCCTCGGGCGCCTTCTGCAAGCACCTGGTGGCCGTCGGCCTGGCCGTGCTGCAAGCGGCCAAGCGCTCCAGCGCCCTCATGGGGGCGGAGCCGACGGGGGCGAAGGAACCGGCCCCTGAGGATGACGCGGCCACCGCCGTCGAGCACTACCTGAATGGCCTGGATGCGGACCAGCTGCGTGGGCTGATCCTGAACCTCGCCGAATCCAATGCGGAGGTGTTCCGCTCGCTGAGCACGACGGCGTCGCTGGTCGGCGGGGACGTGGAGGCAGTCGCCGCGGACCTGATGGTGCAGGCGAAGTCCGTCACTGGAGTGCGCCGCTTCCTCGGCTACCGGGAGGCCATGGACTACGGCAAGGACGTGAGTGACGTCCTGAACGAGCTAGAGCCCCTGCTCGAGACCGCCGACGGCGCTAAGGCGGCGGCACCCGCACTGCTCCACATCACCACCCGCCTGCGCAAGCAGTTGGAGAGGAACATTGACGACTCCAGTGGCGTAGTCGGCGGGGTCTGCCAGCGTGCCGTTGACCTGTACGCCCGCGCCTGCTGCGCCAGCCCGCCCGAGCCCGGCAAGCTCGGACGCTGGCTGGCGAAGTTCCGGCTGGACTCGCCCGGCTGGCCCTCGGTCACCCTGGCGGAGTTCCTGCCGGCGCTGGGGGACAAGGGCCTGAACGTCTACCGGCGTGCGGCGGCCAAGGCGGAGGCGGCCGCCGAGGCCGCGGGGAAGAGCCCGGACTTTGACCTGAAGCGGATACTGCTGGAGCTGGCCGATCACGACGGCGACGTCGACCGCGCCGTCCAGCTGCTGAGCCTGGGTGAGCACGCCGAGTACGGGGCGATCGTTGAGCGGCTGCTCGCGGCGGAGCGCCGTCGGGAGGCGATGGCGTACCTGGACCGGGCGGTAGCCGAGGGGCGTGTGTCCACCAGCAACCTGGACTACTGGCGCAGGCGGGGCGGCGGCTACTGGATCGATCCGCTGCGTGCGGCCGAGCTGTACCGCGAGGACGGGCGCGACGACGATGCGCTGGAAATGGCCCGTGCCCTGTTCCGTCGCGCGCCCACCCCGGAGATGCTCGACGTCCTCACCGCCGTCGGCGCCTGGACGGGCCGGGAGGATGCGGAGCGGGAGGAGGCGCTGGCATGGGTCGAGGGAAAGTCCTGGCGCAGCGGCGACCCGGTGATCGAGCTGGCGCTGCACGTGGGCGATGTCGAGCGGGCCTGGGCGGCCGCCGACCGCTGGGGCGTCGGCTACGCCTGGCGGCAGCTCGCCGACGTCACCCCGCAGCCGCGTCCGGACGACGCCATCGCCTTGTACCGCCAGGCCATTGAGGAGACGCTCATTCCGGTCGGACGGAAGGCGGCCCGTGAGGCGGCGGTGCTCGCCACCCGCATGATGGCGCTGGCCGCGGCCGCCGACGGCGCGGAAGGCGTGTACGGGGTGACCCAGCCCTACGACGCCGCACCCGAGGGCAGCCGCGTGGCGGGTTGCCGCGCGTGGCTCACCGATCTGCGCGAGCAGTACCGGCGCCGGCCCACCGTCCGCGAGGAGCTCGACCGGGTCGGGCTGTGAAGCCGGGGAGGCGGTCGTTGGTGCCCGGGGACGGAGTGGCCTACTACGTGGGATCGTGCTGCAGTACGCCGGTTAGGCGTTGATTGAAGGGCTGCGGAGCCTTCAGCGCAGGTCTAACCGGCGTAGCAGGCGCCGAAGGGGCGTACCCGATGTGCCCTGCGGCCCCGCAGTCTCGGCACCTGTAGGCCGCGGCGCCGCGGAGGACCGCACCGTCAATCACCATGCCCCCAAACCGGAAGAGCCCGTTTGTGCTGGTGGGGCGGCGCTGGCGGTGTGGGTGCCTCCGGGTGGGCTCGCCCGTGTGCTCGGTGAGGATCGTTGGGCGCAGTCAGGCGTCCAGGGCCGTTCCCGCGGTGCTGGGGCCTGGTTGTCGGTGGTTGAAGGGGGTGGGTGGATCTTGTGCTGCCCCTGGTTGGACCGCTTGCGCGCGCTTGGACCTTCGAAGGCGCCCCGTGACCATTCCCGGTGTTCCTACTTGGACCGCTTGCGCGCGCTTGGACCGCTGTAACCGGTGGCTACGGCGGTCCAACGGGGGCACAGGGGTCCAACGGGGGAACAGCGGTCCAACTGGCAGGCGTAACGGCCACACACTGCCACCCGACCGCTCACGCAACAGGACCTAGTAATTTCGATTTTTTCGAACTGCTGCTACGATTGCCGCATGGCTGCCACAGCTGCGCAGATGCAGACGACCCTGCCGCCCGAGGACCTTGAGGCGATGCTGGATCTGTCCCGCTTTCTGGGGCAGGTTGCGGAACCGGCTGCGCTCGTCGGGCCGGACGGCCAGACCGTAGGTCTCCCGGCGGAGGTACATCGGGTGCTTATGGACGTCGTGCACGCCATGTCTCAGGGCAGGGCGATCACGGTGGCGCCGGTGGATCAGGTACTGACGACCCAGGAGGCTGCGGATTTCCTCGGTATCAGCCGCCCCACCCTGGTCAAGCTTCTGGAGTCCGGCCGGATCCCTTACGAGCGTCCCGCGGCGGGTAGGCACCGCCGGGTCCGGCTCGCAGACATCGTCGCGTACCAACAGCAGTCCGCTCAGGAACGCAGCGGCACTCTGGATGCCATGACGCGTGAGGCCGTCGACCTCGGCCTGTACGAGGATACTGCCGCTGACTACACGGCTGCTCTGCGTCGCGCGCGCAAGGGATGAAGCGGCCGTGGCGCGTTTCTCTGCGATGCTGGACGCCTGTGTACTCGTCCCTGTGACGCTAGCCGACACACTGCTGAGGATCGCCGAAGCCGGCCTCTATCGTGCTCTATGGAGCGCACAAATACTTGATGAGACAGTGCGAGCGATCGAGGGTGTCCATCCTGACCTACCGGTCGGCGCCGCTCGACTCCGCGCCGCAGCTATGGACACCGCCTTTCCCGACGCTTGCGTGACCGGGTGGGAGCACCTCGTGGCTGCAATCGACCTTCCCGATCCTGACGACCGGCACGTCGTCGCGGCGGCCGTTACCGGGCGTGCAGATGTGATTGTGACGGCGAACCTCAAGGACTATCCGGCCGACGTGCTCGCGCCGTACGATCTTGAGGTCCAAAGTCCCGATGTTTTCCTCCTTCATCAACTTGATCTGGAGCCGGCCAACGTGATGACCGCGCTGAGTCGCCAGGCGCGTTCTACGCGCAAGCCTCCGTGGACGCTCAATGAGTTGATAGATCATCTTGCCCGCTGCGGCGTTCCGGAATTCGCGCAGGCTGCGAGGGCGCAGAGGTGGCGGACGGTGTTTCCGCCATGATCCAAGCCTCACTCCAACCGTTGTGACGCGTGCCCGACCCCTGCCAGCAACGGGCTGGCCTGGCCGGACCAGGAGATGGCCAGTTGGTCGCGGGCGCGCGTGGCGGCCACGTACAGCAGTGAGCGCTCGCGCAGCAGGGCGTCGTCGTGGTCGGCCTCGGAGTACTCCTGCTCCCGCAGGGACCGGGGGATCGCCTCCACGGACACGTCGAAGAGCAGCACCTTGCGGAACTCCAGCCCCTTGGCGCGGTGCATGGTCATGACCACCGGCCGGCCCCGGCCGACCGCCTCCCGGTCCACCGGGCGCACCTCCACGCCCCGGTGCGCCAGGCCGGTGACCGCGTTGTCCCGCTGGTAGCGGTCGCGCACCAGGATGGCGATGGACTCCGGGGCGCCCGTCCCCGCGGCGCGGTCCTCCTCAAGCCACAGGCTCAGCAGTGCCGCGGCGTCGTCGAGTTCGGCGGCGCCGCTTCTGCCCGGCAGCGCCGCCGCGCCCGACCAGCTCGATGGTTTGGTGTACGACGGCGGTCACGGCGGCGAGGGCGCCGTCCCGCGGCGTGGCGAGGAGGATCGGCTCGACGAGTCATTCTGCTGATGACGTGCGTGCAGAGGCGCTTCGTGGCCGGGTGTCGGACGACGGTCCAGAGGATGTCAATGGCGAACGCGATGGGCTCGCTCGCACAGGGGTGTCCGAGCATATACGCAACCAAGGTGGTAAGCAGGTGCGTGACCAGGGCAATGAGGAGGTGACGGTGGATGGTGGAGAGCAGGCTCTCAGGCAATGATGTACTCACGCATGAGTGGTGGTCGGACTGCCCCCACTGCCGTGTTTCCGCGCCAACGCGGGAATCCCAGCGGATCGCACCCCGGACAGCTCAGGTCGCGGTTAAGTGCGAGGCAACCAGCATTCGTGCTCGGATGCTGGCGGGCGACTTCGGCTGCGAGGCTGACGATGTCGGCGGTATGCGGCAAACTTGTGCCTGAGACCGGGACGCGAAGGAGGACCCCGTGGCCACAGTCCGTGTGGATGTCGCGCCCGACCTGCTGCGCTGGGCCGTCAGGCGGGCCCGCTGGGACGAGGAGACCGTCCGCCGTCGTGCCCCCAAGTTCTACGACTGGATTGACGGCACCAGGCGCCCCACTCTCAAGCAGGTGGAGAAGTTCGCTTCTGACACCCACACGCCCTTCGGGATGCTTTTCCTGCCCACGCCGCCGGTCGAGGAGATCCCTATCCCGGACATGCGGACCATTCGCGACGCCGGAGTCCGCGAGCCGTCCGCCGACCTGCTGGAGACGATCTACCTGTGTCAAAGGCGCCAGGACTGGTACCGCGACGATGCTCTGGAGCTGGGCGCTTCCCCGCTCAACTTCGTGGACTCCGTGACGCTGGCGACACCGGCGGATGATGTCGCCGCCCGCATAAGGGATGTGCTCTGCCTGGATGAGCTGGACGTCTCTAACTCGGCCGCCGCTATGACGGACCTCATAAAGCGTGTTGAGGCCATTGGGGTCCTGGTCATGGTCAGTGGGATCGTCGGTGCGAACACGCACCGCGGGCTTGACCCGGAGGAGTTCCGGGGATTCGCCCTAGCTGATGACATCGCTCCCCTCGTCTTCGTCAACGGCGCCGATACGAAGGCCGCGCAGATCTTCACTCTCGTCCATGAGCTTGCCCACCTGTGGCTGGGGCGCAGCGCGCTTTCCGATGCCACCACAGGTGTTGCGAAAGGGATGAAAGAGGAAGAACGCTGGTGTAACCAGGTTGCTGCGGAGGTGCTGGTCCCCCTTGACTCGCTCCGTGAGGAGTGGGCAGGAAGCTACGGTGAGCACGAACTGGAGCGACTGGCCGCCCGCTACAAGGTCAGCACTCTTGTGGTGCTTGCCAGGCTCCGAGAAGTTGGGAGGCTGACCTGGGACGAGTTCATGTCCCGGTACGACGCCGAACGCATGCGGGTCATGGAACTGAAGCAGTCCAGTCGTAGCAGCGGTGCGGGTGGGGAGTACTACAACACTCAGTTGCGGCGTCTGGGGCGCCCCTTCACCCGGGCGGTGGTCTCCTCAACCCTTGAGGGGCGGACTACGTACCGGGATGCCTACCGGATGCTGGGGACAGCGACGCAGTCGACCTTCGAGGGACTGGCGGAGAACGTGCTACAAGCTTGATGCACCATTCGGCTCACGCGGCGGAGCACGGGCGCCCATCTCGACCTGCGCCGCCCGGAGTCATGACCTCGGGTGAGCGGTCGGCGCGGACAACAGTTCGACCGCCTGCTGGAGCGCCTCGCGTTCGTGTCGGAGGCGGGTGCGACACTGTCCCGTGGCGCCCGACCTCGGCGCCGCCCCGACGATGAGAACGAGGAACCCGTGACCAAAGAGACCGAGCGCGCCGAGCTCCACCGGACGATCTGGAAGGTCGCCAACGAGCTGCGCGGAGGCGTGGACGGCTGGGACTTCAAGGCCTACGTCCTGGGCTTCCTCTTCTACCGGTTCATCTCCGAGAACCTCACCGAGTACATCAACGCAGGTGAGCATGAGGCTGGTGACCTGGACTTCGACTACGCCGTACTGGGTGACTCCGAGGTACGTGAGGCGCGCGACGGCATCATCAACGAGAAGGGCTTCTTCATTGCCCCTTCGGAACTGTTCGGCAACGTGCGTGAGCGGGCACCGCACGATGAGAACCTCAACGAGACGCTGTCTAGGATCTTCAAGAACATCGAGCTCTCCGCATTTGGCACCGGGGCCGAGTCGGACCTGCGTGGGTTGTTCGACGACGTCGACGTCAACTCCAACAAGCTCGGCTCAACGGTTGCCCAGCGCAACGAGAAGCTGGTGCGGATCATCAATGCCGTCGGCGACCTAGACCTGTCATACGGCGACTCGACCATCGACACGTTTGGGGACGCCTACGAGTACCTGATGACCATGTACGCGTCTCAAGGAGGTAAAGGTGGTGGTGAGTTCTTCACTCCGCAGGAGGTCAGCGAGGTGCTGGCGCGCATCGCCGTGGCCGGCAAAACGAGCGTGGACCGGGTGTATGACCCGGCGTGCGGCTCAGGCTCGCTTCTTCTCCAGTTTGCGAAGGTGCTCGGCAAGGAGAACGTCCGCGGCGGGTTCTTCGGCCAGGAGATCAACCTGACCACCTACAACCTATGCCGCATCAACATGTTCCTGCATGACATCAACTTTGCGGACTTCAACATCGCGCACGGGGACACATTGCAGCATCCAGCGCACTGGGATAACAAGCCATTCGAGGCGATCGTCTCCAATCCGCCGTATTCGACGCACTGGATCGGCAAGGACGACCCAACTCTCATCAATGACCCGCGCTTTGCCCCCGCGGGCGTCCTGGCTCCGAAGTCGAAGGCCGACCTGGCCTTCACCATGCACATGCTGTCCTGGCTAGACGTCAAGGGCACGGCGGCGATCGTCGAGTTCCCGGGTGTGCTGTACCGGGGCGGGGCGGAGCAGAAGATCCGCAAGTACCTGGTCAAGAACAACTACGTAGAGGCGGTCATCCAGTTGCCGCCCGACCTGTTCTTCGGCACGACGATCGGCACCTGCATCATCGTGCTCAAGAAGTCGAAGACCACGAACGATGTCTTCTTCCTCGACGCCTCCGACCAGTTCGTCCGCACCGGCAACAAGAACCATCTCGCCGCCGAGCACCGCGACTTCATTGTCGACGCCGTGGCGAAGCGTGAGGTGGCGGCGCACCGCTCCGCTGTGGTAAGCGCTGAGGAGCTTGCCGAGAACGGCTACAACCTCTCGGTGTCGGCCTACGTGGAGGCAGAAGATACGCGCGAGGAGGTAGATATCGCGGCGCTGAACGCTGAGATCGCGCGCATCGTGGCGCGCCAAGCCGAGCTGCGTGCCAGCATCGACGCGATCGTCGCCGACCTGGAAGGGGACGCCAAGTGAGCCGCATCGACGACTTGGTCAAGGAACTGTGCCCGGGTGGCGTGGAATACCGTGCTCTTGGGGATGTGGCTGAGTTGAGGCGTGGGACGGCTGCGACAAGGAAGACCATGGTGCCTGGAGACATTCCTGTCGTAGCGGGTGGGATGAAGCCAGCATACTATTGTGACACCCCAAACCGAGAACGTGGGGTCATCGTAGTTGCCGGATCGGGAGCTTATGCCGGCTACGTCTCCTACTGGGATCGGCCAATCTTTGTATCTGACGCGTTCTCTATTGAGGTAAATGATGCGATAGTCGTCGGAAGATTCTGTTTTCATGTATTGCGTAGGATGCAAGATGACCTTCACAGAATGAAGCGTGGCGGTGGCGTCCCTCATGTGTACCCTAAGGATGTGGCAAGAATTGAGATTCCGGTGCCGCCGCTTGCGGTGCAGCGTGAAATTGTGAGAATATTGGATCAGTTCACCCAGCTGGAGGCGGAGCTGGAGGCGGAGCTGGAGGCCCGTAGGGATCAGTATGCCTACTTTCGAGACGTGCTGATTTGGGGTAGTTGTACTGAGGACAGGTTAGTTCGCATCGGCGAGTTGGGGTCACTTGTGCGCGGTCGTCGGTTTACTCGAAATGACCTGCAGCATGAGGGTTTGCCGGCGATTCACTATGGTGAGCTTTATACGACGTACGGGGTTCGTGCGTCAGAGTCTGTTTCGCGGGTACGTCCGGAGATTTCTGCGTCGCTCCGCTTTGCTGTGCCGGGAGACGTAATCGTCGCCGCTGTTGGCGAGACTGTAGCCGATGTGGGAATTGGAGTCGCGTGGCTGGGGGGTGAGCCGGTTGCCTACCATGACGATTCCTTCGCGTTGAAACACGATCAGGATCCGCGTTTTATTTCTTACGTGCTACGAACCTCAGGGTATCATACTCAAAAGGAAAAGTATGTGTCGCGGGCAAAGGTTAAGCGATTATCCGCCAAAGGACTCGGGCAGATCAAGATTCCGGTCCCTCCGCTCGAAGAACAGCGTCGTATCGCGGACATCCTCGATCAGTTCGACGCCCTTGTCAACGACCTGAACTCTGGCCTGCCTGCGGAGATCGCGGCACGGCGCAAGCAGTACGAGTACTACCGGGACAAGCTCTTGGCCTTCCCGGAGAAGGGTGCGGCAGCATGACCATCCGCGAAGCCCGCGCCGTACGCATTGAGCCCGTCATCCTGACCGACGAGTCCACCGTCGTCGGCGCCTACGAGCCGAGCGAGCGCACCAGCAAGGCGTACCAGTCCGAAGCGGACCTCGAACGCGCCTTCATCGCCCAGCTCCAGGACCAGGCGTACGAGTACATACAGTTCAGCCCCGATAACGCCGAGGCCGAACTTATCGCGAATCTCCGCACACAACTCGAAACACTCAATGACTACCGCTTCACCGATGCCGAGTGGAAGCGCTTCTTCGAACACTCCATTCTCACCACCGGAGGCGCGCTCGACGTCGTCGAGAAGACCCAGCGCATCCAGGAGGACCACGTCCAGGTCCTCACCCGGGACAACGGCGAGTCCAAGAACATCCGCCTCATCGACAAACAGCACATCCACAACAACCGGCTGCAAGTCACCAACCAATACGTCGCCACCAACGCTGCGCGCTCCAACCGCTACGACGTCACCATCCTGGTCAACGGGCTCCCGCTCGTCCACGTCGAGCTCAAACGACGCGGCGTCGACATCCGCGAGGCCTTCAACCAGATCAGACGCTACCAGCGCGACTCCTTCTGGTCCGGAGCGGGCCTGTTCGGCTACGTCCAGATCTTCATCATCTCCAACGGCACCTACACCAAGTACTACGCCAACACCACCCGACAGGACCACGTCACCGAGAACCGCGGCACCCAGCGGCAGGTTAAGGCCGCAACATCGGACGCATACGAGTTCACCTCTTGGTGGACCGACGCCGCCAACCGGCGCATCACCGACCTCGTCGACTTCACCCGCACCTTCCTGTCCAAGCACACGCTGCTCGCCGTCCTGACCCGCTACTGCGTCTTCACCGTCGCCGACGCCCTCGCCGACCGCAAGCTCCTGGTGATGCGGCCCTACCAGATCGCCGCCACCGAGGCGATCCTCCAGCGCATCAACACCTCCACCAACGCCCGTCAAACTGGCACCCTCGACGCCGGCGGATACATCTGGCACACCACCGGCAGCGGCAAGACCCTCACCTCCTTCAAAACCGCCAAACTCGCCGCCGGAATGGAGGAGATCGACAAGGTCATCTTCGTCGTCGACCGCAAAGACCTCGACCACCAGACCATCAAGGAATACAACCGCTTCGCCGAGGGCACCGTCTCCGCCAACCAGTCCACCACCCAGCTGACAGCCCAGATCAACGACCCCACGGTCAAGATCATCGTCACCACGATACAGAAGCTTTCCACCTTCGTTGGGCGCAACCGTAAGCACGCCGTCTACACGGGACACGTCGTACTCATCTTCGACGAATGCCACCGCAGCCAGTTCGGTGACATGCACACCGCCATCACCAAGGCCTTCCGCAACTACCACCTCTTCGGATTCACCGGCACACCCATATTCGCCGAGAACGCCGGCTCCAGCGGCAACGTACAACTGCGCACCACCGCCCAAGCATTCGGCGACCAGCTCCACTCCTACACGATCGTCGACGCCATCGGCGACAAGAACGTCCTGCCCTTCCGCATCGACTACATCGACACCGTGCACAGCCGCGACGACGTCGTCGACGCGGAAGTCAGTGCCATCGACACCGAGCGGGCGCTCCTCGCCCCGGGGAGGATCGCGCAGGTAGTCACCTACATCCGTGAGCACTTCAACCAGAAGACCCGACGCAACCGGACCTACACGCTCGGACAACAACGCCTGGCCGGCTTCAACTCACTGCTCGCTACCGCCTCCATCCCCGCCGCGCGCGCCTACTACCAGGAGTTCGCCCGCCAGCAGCAGGGACTGCCAAGCGACCAGCGGCTCAGCGTCGGCATCATCTACTCCTACGCCGCCAACGCCGAGGCACCCGGCGACTCGCTCGCCGAGGAATCCACCGACCCCACCACGCTGCCTGCCGACGACCGGGCCTTCCTCGACGCCGCCATCGCTGACTACAACCAGCAGTTCGGAACCAGCTACGACACCAGCGCCTCGGGCTTCGAGGGCTACTACGAAGACATCTCCGCCCGCCTGACCAAGCGGCAGATCGACCTGGTCATCGTCGTCAACATGTTCCTCACCGGCTTCGACTCCAAGACCCTCAACACCCTGTGGGTCGACAAATCACTGCGCACTCACGGCCTCATCCAGGCCTTCTCCCGCACCAACCGCATCCTCAACGCCGTCAAGAGCTACGGCAATATCGTCTGCTTCCGCAACCTTCAGGCCGAGACCGACGCCGCCATCGCCCTGTTCGGCAACAAGAACGCCTCCGGCACCATCCTCCTGCGGTCTTACCGCGAGTACCTGGAAGAGTTCGCCGCCAAGGTCGCGCAGCTACGCAGCGATTGGCAGCCCGGCGAGGTGATCACCTCCGAGGAGGCTCAAAAGGAGTTCGTGACGCTGTTCGGCCAGATCCTCCGGCTGCGGAACATCCTCGTTTCCTTTGACGAGTTCGCTGAGGACAACATGGGAGGCCTCAACGACGCCGACCTCGCCGACTACACCAGCATGTACCTGGAGATCCACGCCCAGATGCGCGCGGCGGCCGAGGCGGAGAAGGAAGTCGTCAACGAGGACCTCGTCTTCGAGATCGAACTCATCAAGCAGGTAGAGGTCGGGGTCGACTACATCCTGCGGCTCGTGGAGGACAAGCGCACCCAGCGGGGCGACGGCGAGGACAGGGAGATCCCCGTGGAGATCAAGCGTGCCATCGCCTCCAGCCCAACCCTCCACTCCAAGCGGGACCTCATCGAGGACTTCGTCCGGTCCGTGTCCAGCAACGGTGCAGTCGACGAGCAGTGGAAGGCGTTCATCGCGGCGCGGATGGCGGCCGAGCTGGCTGCCATCGTCACTGCCGAAGGGCTGCGTGCGGCAGAAACCGAGGAGTTCGTCGGCGCCGCCCTGCGTAGTGGAGTTGTCCCAACCGAGGGCACCGCGATCACCCGGCTACTCCCGCGCGTCTCCCGATTCCGCAAGGCCGCAGCCGGCCAGAGCCGCGGCGAGCGCAAGGCGCGCGTCGTCGAGGCGCTGACGGCGTACGTGGAGAGGTTCGGGGACCTTTCACCCAGATGGGCGTAAACAAACGGTTGCGTAAAGCTATACCCGGGCTAATTCTGCCTCGGCTTAGTCGAGTGTCTCCGGATGACGGTATCGGCGTTCACATAATTGCGCGACAATGAGCTAGCGATAAATTCGGGCGAATAATTGTCGGAACTAATAAGCTCGCGAATCAATGTCATGACATTACGCCTGAGTGCCTCGAAGTTGTCTCTTGTTATTACACGAGTTCCGCGGGGCAGTCGAGTATCTTCCCTGCACCTGTGCGACGGGTGGAAAAGTACCGGAACGACGTCCGCCGTTTCGCCATATATATCGCGCGCCCAAATAACGGAGTGTGCGAGCTGCGCAGCTTCTCTTTTGGTTATTCGTTGATCGCTGCGGTCTACCTCGGTTTTCAGTTCGATTACTACTAGTTGCCCGTTTGACTGCACCCACAGGTTGTCCGGACCACCGTTGTGGTCTTCTTTCTCTGGCCGAGTGGAGGCGAATCCCAGAAGCGAACCTAGTTCCCGTATTTGGGCTTCTGCTTTGCTTGAGGAACCTTTTACACCCCACGCAACACCATCGAAGACTGTGTCAACAATAAGTTCGAGGTTGCGCCTATCGAAGTTCGAAAGATAACTCGCCATTTCTTCGGCCTGTGGTATGGGGCGTGGAAGGCGAGACTTCAACTGCGCTGCGGATCTCCTTGGCTTGAGTACGGTGCTGTTATGTCGCCTGGCTGCCTCGAGAGTATCCTGGGCGTCGGAGGGACTAATCATGTGCTCATATGTTGCAAGTTCTTCGAGGTACCAACAGCTCTCCTTGTGGTCACTGATTCCGTCGATTGCGGGGCGCAACGTTTTGATTGCACCGGTAATATCGCTGTTCTTGATGAGATCAAACGCCTTGCGTCTGCATGCTGCTAATTCGGATACACGATCAAATTGATCGTAGGTCACTTGAGCAGTTGCCTCCAGGCTTAATTCTGTCCAATCTTGTTGTCGTCGTAAGAATGAGTCTAGCAGTTCTGAAATCGAAGACATATCCTCACCCTTTATCTCATTCGCGACTCGTGCGCTCAGTTCGATTTGGGCACGAGTAGCTGGTGAGAACTGAGCTATCTGGGCAGGGTCATTGAGTGCAAGTGCGGCTTCGCTCGTAAGTACGAGCACGGCGCAGTAATCACTGACATCTCGAGTCCCGCGCCCCATTCCCTGCTCAAGCTTGCTCACTATTCTTCCGCGGTAGGTGGCGGAGCCCTCGAGCGCTTCTGCCGCGCGCCGCTCGTAGGGAGTGGAGGGAGTGGGGACACCGTCAATTACCAACATGCGGCATGCGTTGCCAGGCAGGTCAATTCCATCGTACTTATTGACCAAGACGACGACTCCGAGATGCTCACCAGCCTTCATTCTGTCGATACACGGGTTCATATCGCTGACATGAAGTATCTCGTCCGCGACCCCCGACCATGTCTCTGCTACACGGTCACTCGGCACGAGAACAACGGCGTTGATGGCGTTCAGAGGGTCGGGTCCGTTTCCGTGTCTGTCCCCATCGGCGAAGCGGCGGACCAATTGTTGAACCGATTCGAGTGAGAAGTTTGAATTAATCAAACGCGGGGCGAGAATGATGCGGTCACCGAGGTCAGACGCTCGTTTAGGAGTGATGGGTGTCGCGACAGATTCTGGATCTGCTCCGAGTTCTGTTACTAGCAGACTCTCGTCCTGCAGTGTTGCGCTGAGGTAGATGCGCCGTTTCGCGTTATCAAATCCGAGTAGCATTTCGGTGTCCGGGCACGGTGGTCGGATTTCTATAGACTCGGAGGTGACGGTGATAGTTGAGTACTGCAAATGATCGGCGACCAGAGGCCATCGAAAATACAGTTCTGCGGGATCATTTGGGCTTGTCGCATACGGATGCATGACGCTGATAACATCGTTCGCTCTCGTCGCGACCGCCCAGAACGGGACAGCTATGGGTCCTCCAGGTTCCCCGCTGACTATGTCTTGGTATGCCTTTGGTCTTTGTAGCTCCAGATCTTTTGCAAATAGCTTGAGGAGTTTGTCAAACGCCTCATGTGTTGACGGTATTTCCGCCGAAAACTGCGCCTCTGAAGTATGTATAGCGGTATGTGCATCGTCGATCACAATGGTCCCAAGTGGGGTCTTCCCCGGCCTTATGCTACGTACGCCGAATATGCTGCGAGCGTTGAATAGTTTATGGAAAGTTGTAACAAGGATGGCTTTAGAGGCTAAGAAGTCCAGGTCGTCTTCGCTGGTTGTGACTAGTATTCCGGCGTCGCGTGCTTCACTCACGACCTGTTTGATTAGGTACTTGTTAGGCACCAAGAATGCGGCAGGCCCAACTTGCTCGTGTAGGCTAGACAGGGCAACCAATAGGCCTGTCAGTGTCTTTCCGGAACCTGTATTGAGCTTGATAACGAGATCTTTTGTGTTCCTGCGGCGGAACCACTCGTCTAGCACCTCTGTCTGCTCAGGTCGTAGCCGATCCCATGTGCGTTGCCCTAAGGAGCTATAGATTTCTCTCGGCTCAATTAGCGGTGCACTTGCGCTTGCGCGTATGCGGTTCCACTGGATGGGCATCGGTCTACCTTTCTGGTTCTCATGGAATGTAACTGATGTCAGAGCTTAGCTGTGTTGCGGATTCTGTGTGGGCGTGTCGTGCGTCCTTTCGGTCGTATGTCGTTTGTCGTGCGGTGGCGGCGGATCACCAGCCGACGCACTGCCTCCTGATCCAGCGAGCCGTCCGCATGGACCGCCGTCGGCTCCAGCAGGCGAATCAGCTCCGCGAAGGACTTCGGGTCCCCGTTGTGAGGCGTGGCGGAGGCCAGGATCAGGGCGTCCGTCTGGCGGGCCAGGATGTCCGCCAGACGGTTGTTGAGCGTGCCCTTGTTAGTGACGTTGTGTGACTCGTCGATGACCACCGCATCCCAGCGCTGCTTGCGCAGGTGGTTGAGGTAGCGGTCGGACTTGAGGGTGTCGATGGAGATGATCGCTCGGTGATAGACGGAGAACGGGTTGCGGGTGGCCGGGATGGTGCGCCGCACCCGCTGAATGCCAACCGAGTCCAGGCGCACGAAGGGCAGGGCGAAGCGCGACCACATCTCATGCTGCATCTGCTCCAGCACGTGACGGGGCGTGACGATCAGAATCCGGTCCCCACGGCCGCGGCGCACCAGCTCCGCCAGGATCATGCCGATCTCCAGGGTCTTGCCCAGGCCCACCGTGTCCGCCAGCAGAATGCGCGGGCGCAGGTTGGCCGGGTCCAGCGCCTGCCGGACGGCCGTGAGCTGGTAGGGGAGCGGGTCGGCCAGCATGTCGCCCACCACCGACAGCTCCGTCGAGCCGGCCGGCAGCGCCGTCTTGCGCAGCGTCGCCTCCAGCCACAGGCGCGAGAGCCGATGCCGGGTGGAGGTATCCGCCACCACCCGGGTGCGGCGCGGGTCCACGGGCTCGATGCGGTCGATCCCGGCGGAGAACTGGGCGGTGACGTCCTGCACCAGCTCCGACGGCCCCTGCACCGTCACCAGGGTGCCGTCGGAGTTCGTGGAGACCTGGGTGACCAGCCAGTCCTCGTCGCGCACCCGCACCACCGAGCCCGGGGCGACGTCGAGTGACGGCGGGGGAGTAGAGGCGGGCGGGGCGGTGGCGGGGGAAGGGGCGGCGCTGGCGGGAGCGGTGACGGGCAAGGAAACGTCGGCGGAAGAAGCGTCCGAGCGGGCGGTGCCGGTGGGGGAGACGGTTGCCGCGGAAGGCGCGGGAGTGGAGACCGCGCTCGCTGCGGTTGGGTCGGAGGGGGTGGCCGTGGTCACGGGGATGATCCTAAAGACTGCGTCGGTATACGGAGTGGCCGACGAGCGGGAGACATGATCTGCAACCTCGGGCAGGAGCAGTCGGCGCTCCTGAGAGTGACAGTGCGAGCGGACGTGCGACCTGTGGGTGTGTGTTTGTGTCAGTGGCAGGTGAGAGGGTAGTCGCGCGAAGGAGGAACGATGGACAAGATGATGATTCAAGTGTTGTCAGGGATAGTTGCGGGGTTGTCGCGGAAGAAGGACAGGGCGTTTTCGTGGCTAGTATGTGGCGCTGCCCTGTTGGTTGTCTCATCATATTTGACGGAGAGGCGTCCCAGCGATATTCTTGCGACTGTTGCCCGCGAATTTGGTTTCGAGTCTGCCGCGAACGGTCTTTCGGTCGAACTGCCTCCGATTGTTGCGAACGAAAATCCTGTGTGCTACGACGTGTTCGCCAGGCTGACTGTAATGCTGGTTGTGTGGATGGCGATAAGTCCGGTGGTTCGAGTGATGCGAGAGGGGGAGCATTTGGGTGACTTTGATTTTGAGGCCGAAGGCCTAATGGGGGCACGGGCGCCGGGGACGGTATGGATCTTGCTTCTTGCTGCGGCGCAGTACGGGCCGATCAAACCTCTTATCGTGGGATGGGCGGCATGGGCGTTCGCGGCGGCTGTGAGATTATGTATCATTGTTGTCTTGGTGATTCTTGCGCTTACCTGTCTCGACAGGCGCATCGGTCATTTGTTGCCGTTGGGCGTATGCATTGACGGGATAAAGTTAGTGTCTATGGGTGCGGCAACTGTTGTGGTTGCCGTTATCGCGTCTGTGGCTCTTTCTTCCGTGGGTTCGTTGGCAAGAGTGCTTGCATGGTGGTGTGCGACGGAGTCTGACATTCATGTTGACGTCAAACGGCGTGTAGCACGTGAAATGGCGCAGATTCGTCGTGAACCGACCGGTTGTGCGGAAGTCGGGGAGGTCAAGGCAAATAGGGTGAGTTCCTGAATCGCGGTTGCTGGCTAGGTTGTGCCTGGTGCTGCTGTGTGAGTTCAGGGTGGTGCTGGCTAGTTAGGTGTTTGAGTGTGCCGGTATGGAGAACGTGAATGCGGTGCTTCACGTTTGAAGGTGTGGATGAAGCCGGAAGCCGACTCGCCCGCGTGCTCAGCGGTGACGTCGTCTACTACGCCGGTTCGGGGTTTACTACGCCGGTTAGATGTTTGTTGAAGGGGTCTGGGCCCTTCAGCGGAGGTCTAACTGGCGTAGTAGAGGCCGAAGGGGCGTACCCAATGATCGGGCTCTGGCCTCCGCGTCACCAACGTCATGCCGAGCGCTGCATCTCACCGCGGACGCTCGCGCCCTAGTGCCGCACCCAACCTCAGATGCCGCCGCCAACCGCCGTACTCCGCGCACGAGGAGCCGTCCTCGTCGGGAATGCATGGCATGGAGTCATGCCGGGACGGCGCCGATTAGGGTCAAACGCAGTGATCCGTGCCGTCGCGGAGCGTCAGGGCGTGGTCGCGGATGTCGCCATCCGGTGGACGCCCCGGTTCGCGGCCCGGTCTCCTGTGGTTGCACCAGAAGAGTGGTGATCCCCACTGTGTTTCACATATATGTGAAACTGCGTTACCCTGTAACAGCACCTCGAATGGTGTGTGAGGAGAGAGGAGACATCATGTCAGCCGGTACGCTCGCCAGGGTCGGCCTTGCGGCGCAGACCGTGCGTGAGGTCCAGGAGATCAAGCCCAAAGAAGGGGCCGTACTCGTACTGCGTGACCCTGACGGCCGCGAGGTCGTGTTGACGCAGGGTGTTCAGAAGGCTCTGTTGGCAGCCCTCGCCTCGATCGCCGAGCATGGCGAGGTCACTATCGGACGTGTCCCTGACGAGCTCACCAGCACTGTTGCCGCCGACATGCTCGGCGTCTCGCGTCCTACCCTGCTGAAGTGGAGCCGCGACGGCCTGATTGACTCTTTCAAGGTCGGCTCGCACACTCGCTTCCGCCGAGACGACGTAGTGCGGCTTCGTGATGAGCGCGAGCGCGAGCGTCGCCGTGCCTTCGAGGAGTTGCGCGCTCTGGATGCGGAAGGGGGCTTCGAGCGCTTCGAAGACTGACTGCGACAAAAACCACGGAAACCTGTGAGCGGGGCGAGCTGCTGCGGCGCGTCGCGGACGTGCTGATGACGGCCGCGAACCTGCCCGAGCAGGAGCGGCGCTCCGACCCGCTGCTGGCGGAGGGGCGAGGTGCAATTCGGGACGGCAAGTCGGCATTGCCGAAGACTTCTAGTGTGACTAGACTGCCGTCATGAAACGGTCGGCGGTGCTGAAGCGGGTCAAGCGCGCAGCGCGCGACCGGGGACTTGAATACGAGGTTCGTGAACTCACTCGCCATACCGCCGTCCGAGTCGGGAGTGTTACGCGGACCCTTGGGCGTCACGTCGAGATCGACGACGTGACGGCGGGCAAGTTCTTCGATCAGTTCGCCGAGGTCCTCGGCGGGAAAGGATGGTGGCGATGAGTCGAACATTTGTTCTTAAGGCCGAGCGGGGAATCGGCAATTGGTGGGTTCTTGAGGTCCCCGAGGTGGGCGCGGTCTCCCAGGTTCGTCGTCTCGATCAGGCGAGGGATGAGATGCGTGAGGCCGTTGCGTACCTCGCGGGCATCCCTGAGTCCGAGGTCGACTTCGATGTCCAAACCACACTTCCCGCCGACTACGTCGAGCACATGGCGGAGGCTCGGCGGCTACGTGAGCAGGCGGATGCGGCGACGCGCAGGGCAGCGGACGAGTCTCGTGCGGCGGCGCGAGTTCTGCGCGAGGGCGGGTTGACTCTCCGCGAGGTCGGCATGCTTATGGGGGTGTCGCATCAGAGAGTGGCTCAGCTTCTTGATGCATGATCCCGGACAGGGGTGCGTTGGCTCGAGTACTCCAGCTCCGAGTAGCACAACGGCGATCATGTTCGTCATAACCTGCTAATATGGCGATCATGCACGCCATAAGGAGGTGTAGATGCCTGGCTACCGGATCAACCGGCAGATGACCGCCTTCGGCGAGCACATCCGCGGCTGGCGCATGGTGCTGGGGCTGACCGCCCAACAGGCCTCCGAGCGGGCCGACATCAGCCGCGACACGCTGCGCAAGATCGAACGCGGCGATCCCACCGTCTCCTTCGGTGCCGTCGCCCAAGTGCTGCGCGCCCTCGGCATCCTCGACCAGGTTGTCGACGCCGTCGACCCGCTGTCCACAGACATCGGCCGCCTGCGCGCCGGAAGCCTGACGAAGCGGCGTGCCCGATGACCGACGTCGAAGTCCTTCTCGACACCGAGTTGAAGCCGCAGCGCGTAGGGACCGCGCACTTCACCCGTACCTCCCCACTGCGGCCGACCGGGCGCAAGCAGATGATGATCCGGCCGCCGCCATCAAGCAGCTTCTCGACACCGGCGCCACCGGCCTAGGAGGCGCTCGCCCCAAGGCCTCCGTGAGGCTGGACGACGGCGGCCTCGCGATAGCCAAATTCCCGCATGCATCCGACCGGTGGAATGTCATGGCATGGGAGGCTGTCATGCTCGACCTCATGCAGGAAGTCGGAATACGTTGCCCGCAGCGGCGACTGGTCAATGTGGACGACTGCGGTGTACTCGTCCTGCGCAGGTTCGACCGATCCGATCTCGGACATCGGATCGGCTACATCAGTGCCATGAACGCAACTCAGGGGACGGTGAGCAGCACGACTACCTCGACGTCGTCGACTCGATCCGCGACCTGTCCCGCTCTCCGCGCGCCGACCTCCGCGAACTCTTCGTACGGATGGCTGACGCTATCGCCCCGCGTATCGAGGCGCTTGCCGCCGTATCTCAAGGCCGCTGATCATCCAAGAGTGCTGCGACGGTTCGTTCCAGCAGCGTCGTCGGCAAGCCCTCATCCAGACCGAACCACAAAGTCCCCTTGCCGCGCACCCATGGGGCGAGTTCAGTGCGCAGCGCCTCCTGGGACGGCAGTGGGTACAGCGCTACGTGGTCCTTCCAGCCCGAGACGAAAACCCGCGCGGCCTTGCTGCGTCCCGGAATCCGATAGCCGATGATCCCGTAGCTGATCACTTCCTCGACGCCTGGTGCGGTGCGCCGCACCAGGTCACGCAGTGCGTCCAAGGCCGGGCGCGCCGCCAGCGGCACGGACGCCAGGTAATCGGTGACGGCGCGCAGATGCGTCCGGGCGACTGCGCCCTGCCGGTTCCGCTGAGGAGGTACGTGCTCCCAGTGTGAACGGGTGATGAGTTCGCGCAGAACCTCGGCGTCAACGTCAGCCAGATGCGCGATGTACAGGCAGTCTTTGCCGACCCTGTGCTTGCCGAGCCGGTCCATGAGGTAGCCATCCTTCAGCACGGCCGGGCAGAGGTATACGGCTACCGCGGACTTGCGTGGGCTGAAGGCGACGGTTGGTATGGCGCCCTTGCCGGTGTCGGAGGTGCCGTGGGGAGTCGAGCCGAAGCCGATCACGCCCGACTCCCACATGACAGGGACGGCACCGGTTACCTCCCGCATGACGGTGATGAGTGCGTGTGCCTCGGTCGCCCGCTGGGTGCTCACGGTGGACAAGAAGTCGTTCACCGGGACATGCGTGGGTTCCAAGAGGGCTCCTCAAACCTGCTGCTGATAGGGGCGCGGACGACTGTCACTCGTGCCGTGCAGCGTATGCCAGGGCGTGGCGGGGTTCTAATCGTGACGACTGAACTGGGCGTGACTTGCTGGGCAAACCGCCTATGACCAGGGGAAACGTGTCTCCCGGTCGGCTTCTGGTAGACCAGCGCAGGCGCCCGCCTCATCCCCGCCAGAGGTTCTGCATGTACTCCGGTGGGCACGGATGCCCCTCCCGGATAACCCCCGGGTTGCCGATGACCATGGACCCGGATGGGACATCGGTGTTGACCAGCGCCCCAGGTGCGATGAGCACGTCGTCCCCAACGGTGATCCCGCCGACGATGACCGCGTTCGTGCCGATCCACACACGGTCCCCGATGGTGGGCGTGCCTGCGCGGCGGCCGGTGGGCACGATCCCGATCGTTACGCCCGTCGCTATGTTGCAGTTGCTGCCGATCACGGCCGCAGGATTGATGATGATGCGGCCCCGATGCCCGATGTAGAAGCCGGGACCGATCCGAGTGGACCAGGGAATCTGGATGAACGTCGTCGCCGACAGGTGGCTGAGGGCCGCCCGGTACGCCTTCCGCAGCAGCGGTGATTCTGCGCTCTGTGCATGTCGGAGGGCCCACAGGTAGCTCAGCACCTTGCGCTCGCCGATGCGCGCGGATAGTGGAACATCGGTGCGGCCGAAGTACCGGAAGAGGTCGGAGTGGAAGAGTTGGCGGGCGGTCGAGGGCATAGGGGGCTCCTCAGGATGATTGATCAGGGTCTTCCAAGGCTACTGATCGTCGGCCCGGGCCTCCGGGCGTGTCATGAGGGCGCGGGCGGTGCATGGGGCTTGTGCCGCAGTGGGGCATGGTCGCAGTCGAAGAGGTGAGCGGTCCGCCTACGCTGGGCGGGCCGTCCAGGGGGTGGACGGTGGAGGGGCGCGACACGCTGACCAGCACCTCAAATGTGTGAGCCATGACACCACAAGAACTGGGGGCGGCGGTGGGTCGGGATCTCGCCAGATGGCGCCGCCGTTGCGGTATCGAGGGGGGTCGCATGCGGATCTTGACCACAACATGTTGTGGTCGCCAGGGAGTAACGCTCCCAGATGATGTGTTACAACCATGTCGTTCGTTGCTGCTTCGAGAGGCATCTTGGAGTAGGGTCGGCGACGTCGGCGGCGCCGACAGGGGTCCTCGGCCCCGGTGGTGCCACCCGTTCAAAGAAGACCGCACGCTCAGCACTCACGCAAAGCACTGGAGGCCCCTCGTGTCCGACAGCACCCCGACTCCGTCCGCCGCTCATCTGGCCGCCGCCCACCCCGAGCTCGTGGCCCGAGGCTCTGCCGACTCCGCTGTCGCCCACGGCTCGCGCCCCCAGGTGGACGCCGTCTCCACCATCACCGAGTACCTGGACCGCTCCGACTGGCGCGTGAACGCCAACGCCAACCAGGGCTACTCCCTGGGCGGGATGATCCTGAACACCTCCGGCAAGGTCATCGCCAACTACTGGCTCAGCCAGATCTACCCGCAGGTGGCCGGCGACGCCCACCGCAACGGCGACATCCACATCCACGACCTGGACATGTTCGCCGGCTACTGCGCCGGCTGGTCGCTGAAGAACCTGCTCCAGCAGGGCTTCAACGGCGTCCCCGGCAAGATCGCCTCCGGCCCCGCCAAGCACTTCTCCTCCGCCGTCGGCCAGATCGTCAACTTCCTGGGCACCCTGCAGAACGAGTGGGCCGGCGCGCAGGCCTTCTCCTCCTTCGACACCTACATGGCGCCCTTCGTCCGCCTGGACAACATGAGCTACGACGACGTCCTCCAGTGCATGCAGGAGCTCATCTTCAACCTCAACGTCCCCTCCCGCTGGGGCACCCAGACGCCCTTCACCAACCTCACCTTCGACTGGACCTGCCCCGCGGACCTGGCCGACGAGCACCCGCTGGTCGGTGACGAGCTGTGCGACTTCACCTACGGCGACCTCGCCGAGGAGATGGGCATGATCAACCGCGCCTTCATGGAGGTCATGACCACCGGTGACGCCGACGGCCGCGTCTTCACCTTCCCGATCCCCACCTACAACATCACCAAGGACTTCGACTGGGACAGCCCCAACGCCGACCGGCTGTTCACCATGACCGCGAAGTACGGCCTGCCCTACTTCCAGAACTTCATCAACTCCGAGCTCGACCCCGGCATGATCCGCTCCATGTGCTGCCGCCTCCAGCTCGACCTGCGCGAGCTGCTCAAGCGCGGCAACGGCCTGTTCGGCTCCGCCGAGCAGACCGGCTCCGTCGGCGTCGTCACCGTGAACATGGCCCGCCTGGGCTACCTGCACGCCGACGACGAGGAGGCCCTGGTGAAGGCGCTGGACCGCCTCATCGACATCGCCTCGCAGACGCTGGAGCTCAAGCGCACCGTCATCCAGCACCACATCGACACCGGCCTGTTCCCCTTCACCAAGCGCTGGCTCGGCACGCTGGACAACCACTTCTCCACCATCGGCGTCAACGGCATGAACGAGATGGTCCGCAACTTCACGCACGACGCCTACGACCTGACCGACCCGCGCGGCCACGCCATGTGCGTGCGCATCCTTGACCACGTCCGCGGGCGCATGGTCGAGATCCAGGAGGCCACCGGTCACCTGTACAACCTGGAGGCCACCCCCGCCGAGGGCACCACCTACCGGTTCGCCAAGGAGGACCGCAAGCGCTACCCGGACATCCTCCAGGCCGGCACCGACTCCAACCCGTACTACACCAACTCCTCCCAGCTGCCCGTCGGTTACACCGACGACCCCTTCGAGGCGCAGGAGATGCAGGAGGAGCTGCAGACCAAGTACACGGGCGGCACGGTGCTGCACCTGTACATGAACGAGCACATCTCCTCGGCCCAGGCCTGCAAGGAGCTGGTGCGCCGCTCGCTGACCGCGTTCCGCACGCCCTACATCACCATCACCCCGACCTTCTCGATCTGCCCGACCCACGGCTACCTTGCCGGCGAGCACTTCACCTGCCCCAAGTGCGCCGAGCTGCATCCCGACGCCGAGCCGGTCGAGTGCGAGGTGTGGACCCGCGTCATGGGCTACTTCCGCCCCGTGAAGTCCTTCAACATCGGTAAGAAGGGCGAGTACATGGAGCGGCAGATGTTCACCGAGGCCGCGGCCGGCGCCCACGGCACCACCACCTCCCGCCTGACCTCCATCAGCGCCTGAGGGCCGGGTCTGCAGCGGAGCGGGAGGGGCAGGTGGCGGACTGGATCGTTGAACTGACTCCTCGCGCCGAGAATTCGCTGCGCCGACTCGATCGCAGTGTCCAGGTGCGTGTGGTCGGCAAGCTGCGGGAGATTCAGGGCGCTGATGATCCGCGGAACTTCCTGAAACCGACGACTGGCCCGCTTAAGGGATTCTTCCGACTTCGGGTCGGGAACTACCGGGTGATCGTCGACGTCCAGGATGAGCGCTGCGTGATCCTCGCAATCGATGTCGGTCATCGCTCCACGGTCTATCGGTGAGATCGCCGGGCCTGTTCGTGACTTGGCCGCAGGGGCGCCGGGGCGCCTGCCGCTTCAGCGGTGGGGTCCCGGCGCTCGTCCTAGGGGGCTCTGGACCTTCGCTGTATGGGCTGGGGCTTGTCGGAAGCGAGGGCCGACTCCTATGCTGTAAACATGTCTACAGCAGTTCTGAGCGTGCGACTGCCGGAGGAGCTCAAGCGTCGGCTCGATGACCTGGGCGCTCGGACCGGGCGCTCGGCAACCTTCTATGTGCGTGAGGCTGTTGAGTCCTACATCGATGACTTGGAGTACGCGTACACGCTGAAGGCTGAAGCGGAGGCGGCCAGGCGTGGTGAGGTCAAGACGCGCCGCCTCGATGAGATCGCCGCGAGCCTCGGACTCGATGACTGAGACCCTCAAGAAGGGCGTCGCGCACCGCCCCGCCGACGATCTGCAGATCGCCGGGCTCGTGCCCATGTCCACCGTCGACTGGCCCGACCACCTGGTAGCGACGGTCTTCCTGCAGGGCTGCCCCTGGAACTGCTTCTACTGCCACAACCAGGCCCTCATCCCCGCGCGCACGCCCGGCGTGGTCGCCTGGGATGAGGTCCGCTCCCTGCTCGCCCGCCGTCGCGGCCTGCTCGACGGCGTCGTCCTCACCGGCGGGGAGGCGCTGCGCCAGGACGCCCTCGCCGACGCCGCCGCCGAGGTGAAGGAGATGGGTTTCCTGGTGGGCCTGCACACCGCCGGCCCCTACCCGGGTCGCCTGCGCGACATGGTTGCGCGCGGGCTGGTCGACTGGGTCGGCCTCGACATCAAGGCGCTGCCCGAGCACTACGACGCCGTGGTCGGCCGCCCCAACTCCGCCGCCAAGGCCTGGGAGTGCCTGCAGGTGCTGGTGGACGCGGCCACTCGCGGCGACGGCGTCGACTTCGAGGTGCGCACCACCGTGGTCCCCGGGGATGTCACGGCCGCCGACGCCGTGGAGGTCGCCCGCCGCGTGCACGACGCCGGCGCCCGGGTCTACGCGCTGCAGCAGGCCCGCGGCGCGGGCACGACCGGCGACTTCGCCGTGTCCGCGCCCGGCTGGGACGCCGAGTGTGAGCGTATGGCCGCCCAAGTCGAGGCCCTCGGCTGGGACCGCTTCACCTACCGCCCCGCCTGATTCCTCCGCCGAGGTCGGTAGATCTTACGTGCCGAGGTCGGTAGTTGTTACGTGCCGAGGTCGGTAGTTGTTACGTGCCGAGGTCGGTAGTTGTTACGTGCCGAGGTCGGTCAACCTGGTGGCTGACAGTCTGCTCTCGCCGAGACCGGCATGGGCTGACGGGCCAGTACTGGACGGTGCGAATTGTGCTGTCGGGCCGGACTCTGGTGCACGTTCCACGACCTCGGGGGCATTGCACGACCTTGGGGTGCGTTGCACGACCTTCCTGGGGTCGTGCAACGCACACGGGGGTCGTGGAGTGTGGTCCGGGGGCGTGGAAGCCATCCGGCGGCGTACCGGGGTGAGCGTGCTTGTTGAGGGCGTGTTCGATCTGGAGCGGCAATGCGCACCTTGGACGCGCAACAAACCCACGTTATCCGGCCAAAGCCGGCGATGACGGAGGGAGTGCTCGGGATCGGGCGCAGCTGGTGATCGCCGCCTACGAGGCCGGGCTGGTGCGACCCGCGCGCCAAGGGCTGTAGGCCCGATCCGCCACCACCGACGCTGACGGTGTGACCCGCAACGCAGGGATCGCGGGGGTCGTAGCTGTCATGGGATGCACCACTTTCACGTGTCGGCTGTACTCGACGACACGCCGATCCGCATGATTGCGCGCCTGCTGCGGCCAAGGCGGGTCTGCCGTGCAGGGAAAGTGGTGCATTTCGTGCCACCTTCACCGCTGCTGCCCACTGCTCGACCGTGTGCTTGAGCCCGGCCCCCTCGAACACCTATACTTACCGAGTAAGCGTTACTCAGTAACTAGGTCGGTTGTTGCATCGACACGCGACTCGGAGGTCCGAATGGCCGTGAAACACGCCCTGCTCGCCCTGCTCGCACGCGGCCCCGCAGGCACCTACCAGCTGCGCAAGGACTTCGAAGCGGCCACCGGAACCACCTGGCCCCTCAACATCGGCCAGGTCGCCACCACGCTGGCGCGCCTCGAACGCGACGGCCTGGTGATACGCCTCGATCCCGGCCGGCCCGCGAACGGCGCCGGCACGCCGGGCGCCGCAACCGCTTCCGCCCCCGTCCCGGTGGCAACGGCGCAGCCCGCGCCGCGCAACTCCGACGCCACGCCCGCGGCCGCTAACGCGGCTCCCGCAACCGGGCCTTCCAAGACGCAGACGCCGCCCACCGCCAACCGGGACGTGGCCGCCTGGACCCTGACCGACGCCGGCCGAGAGGAGCTCGCCCACTGGTGGGCAAGTCCGGTGGCCCGCCGCGCCCCCGAACGCGACGAGCTCGTCATCAAGCTCGCCCTGGCCGCCGCGTCCCCGGACGTCGACGTCGCCGCACTGATCCAGCAGCAGCGCCAGGCAACGCAGACCACCCTCCACGAGATCAACCGCGCCCGCCGCGCCGCCGCGGACGAGGATCTGGCCACCACGCTCGTCCTGGACCATCACGTGTTCATCGTCGAGGCCGAGCTGCGCTGGCTCGACGACGCCGAGGGCCGCCTGACCCGCGCCGCCGCGCCCCGCGCTTCGGCTGCGCCCGCCGCGCCCCGCGCGTCGGCTGCCTCCACCACGCCCGTTTCATCCACCGGGAGGCGGTCCTGATGCCCGCCTCACATCAGCAGCCCGTGCTCGAGCTCCGCGGCGTTGGCCGCATTCACGGCACCGGCGCCCGCGCCGTCACCGCCCTGGACGGGGGCGAGCTCACGGTCGCGCCCGGTGAGTTCGTCGCCGTCATGGGCCCGTCCGGATCCGGGAAGTCGACCCTGCTCAACCTCGCCGGCGCCCTGGACCGGCCCACCTCCGGCAGCGTGATCCTGGCGGGCCGCGACCTGTCCGGCCTGGACCGCACCGCCCTGGCCGAGGTGCGCCGCCGCACCATCGGCTTCGTTTTCCAGGACTTCAACCTGCTGCCCTCCTTGACCGCCGCCGAGAACGTCGCCTTCCCCCTGGAGCTTGACGGCTGGCCCGCCCGTCGCGCCCGGGCGGCCGCACTGACCGCGCTGGAACAGGTCGGCTTGGCGGATCTTGCCGACCGCCTGCCCGGCGACATGTCCGGCGGCCAGGCCCAACGCGCCGCCATCGCCCGGGCGATAGTCGGCCCGCGCCGCCTGCTGCTCGCGGACGAACCCACCGGCGCACTCGACTCCGCCACCGGCACCGCCGTCATCGGCGTGCTGCGTCAGCGCGCCGACGACGGCGTCGCCGTCCTCATGGTCACCCATGAGCCCCGCTTCGCCGCCTGGGCCGACCGCACGGTCTTCCTGCGCGATGGCCGCATGGTCGGGTCCTCCGGCCCGGCCGACGCCGACGAACTGCTGCCCGTACCGGGGGAGGGACGGTGAGCGCGGCCCGGCTGCGGGCCCTGCGTCCCGTCGTCCGCCTGGCCGCGCGCGACGCGCGGGCGCACAAGGCCCGCAGCCTGCTGGCGATCCTGCTGGTGGCCGCTCCCCTGGTACTGATCGTCGGCTTCCTGGGCACGCGGCTGTCCACCCCGCCCACCCGGCAGGCCGCGCTCGCCTCCATCCCCGACGGCGCCCAGGCCGTGATCACCGGCACCGCCGTCGACCCCGCAGAGGCCCCGTTCCGGCAGGTGCCCGAGGGCGCACCCGGACCCTGGATGGACTCGCTGGAGACCGTGCCCCTGACCGCGGAGAAGCTGGTGGAATACCTCCCCGCGCGCGACCGGGTCCTGCAGTTCTGGGACTCGGAGGATCTGCTCGCCCTGGCCGACCCCGACGCCGAAACGGGCACGACCACGCCCGCCGCCGCAGAGGACCTGCAAGGAGCAGACTTCGGCGCAATCGGCACCTTCACCCTGCGCGAGGCCGACGCCGCCGGCCTGGAGCTGCTCCTGCCCCCGCTGGTCGCCGGCACCGCCCCGACCGGCACCGCCGACGTCGTCATCACCACCGCCCTGGCCGAGCGCACCGGCATGGAGGTGGGGGAGACGATCACCCTGATCGCCCCGCCCTTCGACGGCTGGTACTCCACTAACGGACGCATCGCCGAGGTCATGCAGGACTCCCGGCGCTCCTACCGCGTCACCGGCCTGGTCGACGACGACGCCGCCCGCGCCTGGGCGCTGCCGGCCTGGCTGGCGCCGGCGGTCCAGGGCGACCCGGCCGGCGTCGACACCCACTTCCTGGTCACCGGCCCCGACCCGGTCACGTGGGAGGTCGCCAAGCAGCTCAACGGCGAGATGGCCTTCGCCGTCTCCCGCCACGTGCTCACCAACTACCCGGACGCCTCCGAGCTGTATCCGGTGGCCGTCAGCGCCGACTACCTGGCCACCGCCCTGGTGATGACCGTGATCGCCTGCGCCGCCGCCGCGGGTCTGCTACTGGGGCTGGTAACCCCCGCCTTCGTGGTCGCCGCCGAGCAGCAGCGCCGCACCCTGGCCCTCGCCTCCGCCACCGGAGCCGCACCGCGGCAGCTGGCCCGCACCATCACCCTGCAGGGGACTGCGATCGGCTGCGTGGGCGGAGTACTCGGCGCCGGTGGCGGCCTCGTCGCCGCCTGGGCGGCCTACCGCATCTTCGAACCCGAGGTGCAAGCGCTCGCGGGCCTGCCGGGGTGGCTGCCGGTGCTCGTTGTCGCGGGCGCCGCCTTGGCCGGGTGGCTGGCCACACTCGCGCCCGCCCGGCGAGTGGCGCGCATGGAGCCGGTCCAGGCGCTCAAGCGCGGGAGCCAGTCGGCGGACGCGGCCGGCGCTCAGCAGAGTCGGGCCGGACGCAGGTGGCGCCTGCTCGGCGGTGCGTGCCTGCTGGCGGCCGCGATCGGCTGTGCCCTTGCCTCACTGCGCATACAAGTACCCGTCGCCGCGCCCGGAGAGGAGCCGGTGGTGCCCGGCACACTGCCCGGGGGAGCCGCCGTGCCGCTGCTGGTGGCGGCCCTGCTGCTGGGTGCTGTCGGGCTGTTCATGTTGGCCCCGGTTGTGCTCGACGCCGCAATCGCGGTGCTGGCCAAGGGGCCGCTGGCGCTGCGCGTGGCCGCCCGAGACGCCGCCGCCCACCGCGGCCGCGCCCTGCCGGTGGTCGGTGCGATCGGCGTCGTCGTCGCGCTGGCCTGTGGGCAGACCGTCTACCTGGCGTCCGCAACCGCCAACTACAACGACACCTCCACGGTTCTGGTGGCGCCCGGGCACCTTGCGCTGGGACCACGCGTGCCGGTCTCCGAGGCCTTCGACGCCGCCGTCCTGGCCGACGCCGTGAGCGTGCTGCAAGACGCCGGCCTGCCCGTCACCGGCTCCGCGCCGGTTCGCGCGATGGACTTTCGTAAGGAGGGCGTGTCGTACACCCTCAGAGTCGAACCGCCGGCCGACTCCCGCTGCCCCGACTTCACCGACCCGGACGTCGCGGCCTCTCTGGGACTGGTGGACACGGTGACTTGTGTGCCTGCGGGGCAGGGATACAACCCGGGCATCACGGCCCCCTGGATGCTGGGAGACGATGTCTTTGTAATGGAAGGGCAGGCGCTGCGCGCCACCGGCCTGGACGGGGCGCAGGAGGCCGCGGAGCTCCTGGAGGCGGGCGGTGTGGTGGTCAACAACGCCACCTGGATCGATGACGACGGAACGGTTCGTATAGGTCTCATGGACTACAGCGATGCCGCCATGACCATCCAGCACCAGCAATCCCGGGACGCCTACTTCCTGCCGCGGATGACCGCCACCATCACGGTGTCGCCCGCCACCGCCGCCGAGCTGGGGCTGACCGGCGCCGACGCGCCGAAATACGTGGGGGAGATGGTGCAGCTGTCGCGACCGCTGACCGCGGCGGAGACCGCCACGGCACAGCGGATCATCGAGGCGCACACCGACCTGGTGACCGTCGGGACCGACCCGGATCTGCCGCCTTGGGGCGGCGTGGCCGACTTCGCGGTCCTGGCCGTGCTGGCGGCGGTGGCCCTGTTCGCACTGGTGGTGAGTCTGCTGCTGACCCGCACCCAGATGCGCGCCGACATGGTCACCATGCACGCGGTGGGAGCCTCGCCGCGTTTCCTGCGGCGGCTCACCGCTGCCCACGCGGCCGTCGTGCTGGCGCTCGGCGTGCCCGCCGGGGCGGTGTGCGGCTGGGCGGTGGCCGCGTATCTGGTGGCCTGGAACCGGCACGTGGCCATCGACGGTCCCTGGCTGCGCCTGGAGGGCGTGTGGGGCTGGCAGCTGGTGGGACTGGCCGGCTTCGTCGCGGTGGGCCTGGGCGTGGCGTGGCTGATGGGTCGCCCGCCGCGCCATCTGGCGCGCTCCCGCGACGATTAGCCGTCACGTTCCACGACCTTGGGGGCGTTTCACGACCTTGGGGGCGTTTCACGACCTTGGGGTGTATTCCACGACCACCCCGGGGTCGTGGAACGCGCACGGAAGTCGTGGAACGTGCACCAGGGTCGTGCAACGTCGTGGCGCGGCCACCATCGGAGGATCGGCGCGGGTGCGTCTCGGTGTGCGGGTGCGTCGCGGCGTGTGGGCGCCTCGGCGCGGGCGCACCGCCATGCTCCGTCCTCAGGGCCGCTCGCGGAACACCGCCCGCTGCTGCACCAGGTAGCTGACCAGGTACAGCGCCCCGTCGCCGAGCGGCTTGGCCAACCACAGTGGCACCCCGATTCCGGTCAACGCCCACAGCATCCCGTAGCCGGCCGCCAGCAGCGCCAACGCCAGCACCACATACCTCACCGCGGTGCGGCCGACGGTGCCGGGCGCCGCCCGGAAGACGCGCCGGTTCATGAAGAAGTTGGCCGTTCCGCTGATTAGCCGCGCCCCCACCACACTTGCCAGCAGACTCCCGGTGGCCAGGTGCAGGGCCATCAAGGCAACCCAGTCGATGCCGAAGCTCGCCAGGCTCGCCCCGACGAATCCCAGCAGCGGCGCATAGATCCGCGCCGAGTCCCGCAGCGGCCGGAAGTGACTGGAGGCGTTGCCCGGCTCGTACACCGTGGCGATCTCCACCTCCTCTACCTCCAGGCCGAGCTCGTGAGCGCGCAGCAGGGCGCTGAGTTCCCACTCATAGCGGTCGCCGGGCACGTCCGCCAGCCAGGCGGTCTGCCCGGCGGGGTAGCCGCGCAGGCCGGTCTGGGTGTCGCCCAGGTGCCAGCCGGTCGCCAGGCGGAACAACAGTGCGGTCACGGTGTTGCCGATCCGGCTGCGCGCCGGCACCGGCCCGGTCAGGCGCCGCACCCCGAGCGTCATGTGCCCGGTGGTGTGCACACGCCGGGCCACCGCGGCGATGTCCGCGGGCCGGTGCTGCCCGTCGGCGTCCGCGCACACCACGTCCGCCTCCGGCCACAGCTCGGCCACCTGCGCCAGCCCGGTGCGCAGCGCCGCCCCCTTGCCCCGGTTACGGCCGTACCCGACGACGTCCGCCCCGCGTGCGCTCGCCGCCCGAAACGCCGGCGCATACTCCGGCCCGGAGCCGTCGTCGACGACGAGCACCCGGCATCCGGGCAGCTCCCGCACCAGGTCGCCCACCAGATGCGGCAGGCGCTCGTCGGGTTGATAGGCGGGTATGAGCACGACCAGTCCCACGCGGGAGGACCGTCCCGGTGCGTAGGCGGTGTGCGGCCGGGACGCGGCGTCGGGCCGCAGGCGGCGTCGCGGGAAGGAGCCGGTGTTTTGCCGTGTTGACGTACTCATCTCAGGCCCCCTGTGCGATGTAGAGGATGTCGGAGGTCTCGCGCTCGCCGCCGTTGGAGGGCCGGTTGACCACCTCGCCGTTGAACCAGAGCGTCGAGGAGCCGCCGCCGTCGAGGTTGTAGGCGCTCTCGCAGCCCAGGTCGGCCATGATCTGGGCCAGCTCGGTCATGGTGACTCCGCGCGAGTAGCCCTTGTCGCGCCCGTCGACGACGACGAACACGTAGTGCCCGTCCGCGATCGCGCCGACGGCGGTGCGCGGCTGGGTGCCCTGGATCGAGTGGTTGCCGAAGTTGGTGTCCACCTCCACGGAGTCGACCCCGTCCAGCACCGCGCCGCCGCGCACCAGCGCGGGCCCGAAGGAGAGGGTGTTCCACACGCCGGCGTCCAGCAGGGTCTGGGCGGTGGTGCTGGTCTCGTCGTAGACCTCGACGCGGCCGTCGGTGTAGAAGGCGATGCCGTCGCGCGCGCCGTCGTCGCGGTAGATGACGCCGTTGCGGATGAGGATGCCGTCGGAGCGGAAGCCGTAGTAGTCGCCGTTGACGGCCAGGACCGCGCCGTGCTCGGTGGCCATGGCGCTGGGCAGGGCGGTGATGTTGGTGCCGTAGGCGTTGTTGGCGAAGGCGCTGCGCACGGCGGTGGCATCGGACACCTGGACGTCGGCGACGTAGTAGGTGACCGTGTCGTTCCCGGAGCCGGTGGAGACCTGCTCTACCTTGATGGAGGTCAGCGAGGACGTGTAGCTGTTGTCCGTGACGGTGACACCGGTGGCCTTCGCGGTCGCAGTGGCCGCGGCCGTGGCGGAGACCGAGGAGTTCATGGCCTCGTAGGCGGCCACGTCGTCGACCTCCACGTGGTCGATGACGAACCGGTTCAGCGCCCAAGCGGCGGTGCCGAGCAGGCCGGCGCCCACCAGGGCGCTGCCGCCCAGCAGGGCGCGTCTGCGCGAGTGGCGGCGCGGCGCCTGGCCCGCGGAGTCGGGCGGCGTGCGGGGCTGCGGGTTCTGGGATGCGGCCATCCGGTCCGACGGCGCCGTGTCGAGGCGGCCGCCGACGGGCTCGGTCTGGGCGTCGGCGCTGCCGGATTCAGGGGTCGAAGTGTTGGACATGCCCCTAACCCTCGCGGGCGGCCGTGTGCGCCGGCCGGGGCCCGAGTATGGGCCTCCTGTGAATATGAAGCGGGCCTCGGAGCGCAGGCGGCTGCCACATCGGCCGATAACCTGGGCGAGTCATGAGAATGTTCCTGATAAAGGCCGCTAATACGCCGTGGTCCCGCCACTCCTCGCCAGCCGGTTTCATAGTCTCTTCTCATGACCGCTTTCCCCTCGACCGACCCCTCCCCTGAGCTGCGAGGCGAGGCCGCCGCCCCGCAGGCCGTCGGCGCGGGCGCTCACGACGGCATGGCGGCAGACGCTCACGCCGTCGGTTCCGCCGATTCACGCGACGCGGGCGTGCGCACCTCCTTCGCCCCGTCCCTGCTGATCTCCCTGGCGGCGCTGGCGGCCATCGCCCCGCTCGCCACGGACGCCTACCTGCCGGCCTTCAACCACATGGCCGCCGATCTGGGGGTCTCGGCGTCGACCACCCAGCTGACCCTGACCGCCTTCCTGGTCGGCGTGGCACTGGGCCAGCTGAGCATCGGCGTGCTGTCAGACCGCTTCGGCCGCCGTCCCCTGCTGCTATGGGGCAGCGTGCTGGCCTTCGTCGCCGGGGTAGGCACGGCGGTGGCCCCCAGTGCCGCCGTGCTGCTGGCCGCCCGCTTCCTTCAGGGTCTCGGCGGGGCCGCTGGCATGGTGCTGGGACGTGCCGTCATCTCCGACCGCTCCCGCGGTATCACGGCGGCACGGGCACTGAGCCTGGTGATGGCGATCCAGGGTATCGCGCCTGTGGTCGCCCCGATCCTCGGCGGGGCGCTGGTCGGGCCGGTTGGCTGGCGCGGCATCCTCGCCGTTGTTGCCGCCTTCCAGGGGCTGCTGGTGCTGCTGGTTGCCGCGTGGGTGCCCGAGACCCTACCCGCGCAGCGGCGTCATGAGGGCGGGCTCGGCGTGCTCATTGAGGGCACGCGGGCGCTGGGCAAGGATCGCGTCTTCGTCCGGCTGACCATCATCAACGCGCTCGTCTACGCCCTGCTCACCTCCTACCTGTCCGCCGCCCCGTTCATGATGCAGGGCGTGCTCGGCATGAGCACGGCCGCCTACACCTCCGTCTTCGCCGTCTGCGGCCTGATGGTGACGGTGACCGTGGCGGTGTGCGGTGCCGCGGCCAAGCGGATCTCGCCCGAGCGGCAGATCCGCATGGGGCTCATCGCCGTCCTGGTCGTCGACGTCGTCTTCGCCGCGGTCTGCCTGCTGCGCCTGTCCGCGCCCGTGTCCTCAACACCGCTCATGATCGTCACCATCGCCCTGTTCATCGGGCATGTCATGACCCTGGGCATCTGCATGGGCAACCTGCCGGCCGTCGCGCTGGGACGCACGGGCCGCTGGGCCGGCACCGGCTCCGCGCTGCTGGGCTTCGTCCAGTTCATCTTCGGCGGTACCGCCAGCCCGCTGGTGGGGCTCACCGGCCATGCCTCCGGTGTCGCCTTCGGCGTCACGATCTTGGTACTCGCACTCGCGGCGAACGTACTGGCCGTCTTCGGCGTACGCAGCCGCGGCGAGAAGGAGCGGCAGCGGGCCGCCGCGGAGGCCAAGCGGGCCGCCCGGCTCGGCCGCGACCAGCTTCAGCAAGCGGGGTAAGTTGCTCGAGCACGCGGGATGGCCCGCGAGAACGCTGGGTGGCCTTCGAGGACGTTGCCCTTAGGAGCGTGCTGGGCGGTTGCCGCGCGTCCTCACTGGTTGCTCAGCGTCCTGGTGGTCTACCCCGCGTCATCGCCGGCCCGGCCAGCAGCGTCGGCGGCCCTATTCCTCCTCGGAGGCGTCCAGGCGATAGCCGACGTTGCGGACCGTGCCGATGAGGTGGTCGTACTCGGTGCCGAGCTTGGCGCGCAGGCGACGCACATGGACGTCCACGGTGCGTGAGCCGCCGATGTAGTCCTCACCCCACACCTCGTCCAGCAGCGCCTGGCGGGTCAGCACCCGCCCCTGGTTGAGGGCGAGCGCCTTGAGCAGCTCGAACTCCTTGTAGGTCAGGTCCAGCAGGGTGCCGCGGATGCGGGCGGTGTAGGCGGTGGTGTCGATGACCAGGTCGCCGGCCTCGATGCGGTCCTCGGTGATCGGCTCCGGGGCGGTGGTGTGCACGCGCACCAGTCGCAGTCGGGCGCCGAGCTCGGCGGGCGTGGCCTGGGACATGACGAAGTCGGCGGCGCCCCAGTCGGGCTGAACCACGGCGGCGCCACCCTCCTGAAGCACCAGGATCAGCGGCGGACAGTCCATCGGCCCTGACAGCAGTTGGCACAGCGCACGGGCGCGCATCAGGTCCCCGCGCGCGTCGACCATGACCACATCGGCCTCGCCCACCGCGGCGTATGAGGCCGGAACCGGCTCCAGGCACTCGACCCGGCAGTCGAGGAATGACACGGCGGGGACGACGGCGGTGGCGTCCTTCTCTCGGGTGAACATGATGACGCGCACGGCTGCCGCCTCCTTCCGGTCCGGCTGGGGCCCGCACGTCAGTGAACCACATCTGGATTTGCGAGCGGATTACACGGCCGGATTACACGCCCCGACTACGTGCGCCGGTCACAGGTGTGGGACGATGCGACCGTGAACACTCGCGATCTGCCCGGCACGGCGGACCCCGGCAGCTTCGGCACACGGCGCGGCGGCAACCTCCCCATCGAGGTGGGACTGGTGGACCCCGCCTGGACGCGGCTGGTGGTGGCCGGCGTCGTCCCGGTGCTCCTGGCGATCTCCGCGGCCCTGCCCGCATGGATGCGGCTGATCGTCGTCGTCCTGCTGGTGCCCCTGACCGGCCAGGGCTGGCCGGCGCTCGTGCGCACCCGGCACGACCAGGGGGCCACCGCCGTCATCACCCTCACCGGCCTGTGCGCGGCGGTGCTGGTGGCGATCACCAACGACTTCGGCATGGCCGGCGTGGTCATGGCCTTCAGCGTGCCCGCGGCCTTCCTGGCGCAGATGTCGCGGCGCGACGGCCGCAGGAACCTGGTGGAGGACCTGTCCTCAACGGTCACCGGGAACCTGGTCATGGTCTCCGGCGCCGGCTGGTGCGCCCTGCGCACCGGAATCGCCGACCCGGCCGTGATCGTGCCCTGCACGCTCGCACTGTTCACCGGCGCCCTGCTGACCACCTTGAACGTGCGTGCCACGGTGCTGGAGGTGCTGACCTGCACCCTGCCCGCGCTGGTCGCGGGCGCTGTGGGCGGGGTACTCGCCTCCGTCGGCTTCTTCGGCGCCGGTCACGTGGGCATGGAGCCGGCGCTGCAGTCGGCGGCCGCCTGCCTGGTGGTCGGGTTCGTGGCCGGTGTGCTCATGGCGGTGGCGAACCGGGTGCTGTGGACCCACCGGTGGGTGCCCGGGGGGCGGGCCGCCGTCGCCAGTGCGATCGTGCCGATCCTGTCCCTGGGGGCGCCCGTGTATGCCATTGCGCGGATCATGGGCGGTTTCATCGCGGGCTGACGGCGGGCGCGTGGCATCCGCCGCGCCCCGGCCGTACTCTGCACCCATGGCGTTCACGATTCCCGACGACCTCGCCCCCGAGATCTACCCGTTGGCCTGGCTGGTGGGCACCTGGCGCGGCTACGGCATCCTCACCTACGGGGAGACGGTCCCCGAGCAGGCCGTCTACCAGGAGATGACCTTCGACCACGACGGCGGCCCCTACCTGCGGCAGACCACCACCATCTGGACCGTTGACGCCACCCGCAGCCAGGACCTCGACTTTGAGATGCCCGGTCTGGAGGGCGCCTCCCGCCTGACTCCCGCGCAGATCTGGTCCACCGAGACCACCTTCTGGCGCCCGGTCGGCCAGGAGACCCCCGCCAACGCCGGCGGCGGGGACGACGGCGCCGCGGGCACCGCCTCCGGATCGGCCTCGAAGACGCCGATCACCTCCCTGGAGCTGGTCTCCACCGACCCCGCCGGGCACGTCGGCGTCTGGGAGGGCTGGATTCAGGGGCCGCGCGCCCAGGTCGGCACCCAGGCCGTGGGACGCACCCGCACCGCCGCCGACGTCACCCAGATGACCCGCATGTTCGGGCTGGTGGGCGGGGAGCTCATGTGGACCCAGGACATGGCCGCCTTCGGGCAGGAGGAGCCGCAGTCCTACGCCTCCGGCCGCCTGGGCCGCGTGGAGGCCGAGGACGACGCCGACCCCGGGGCCGCCCTGCGTGAGGCCATCGCCGCCGACGAGGCTATGCGCGCCGCAGCCGACACCGCGACGGACACTTCCGCCTGATGCGCCGCAGCCCCCTCTTGGACCGGCTCGACGCCGCCGCCAACCCGGCCGGCGACCTGGACGCCGCCGTGCCCGCCCGCTATGAGGACCCACTGCGCGAGCAGAATGCGCTGAGCAGCGGGCGCGCCGCCACCGCACTGGCCCGCGATGTCGTCGCCGTGACCGGCCCCGACCGGCTCAGCTGGTTGAACACGCTGTCCAGCCAGGAGCTGACTCGCCTGACTCCCGGCGACGGCGGCGCCGAGGCGCTGCTGCTGGACGCCCAGGGGCGCATCACCCATGCCCTGGCCTGTGTCGACGACGGCGAGGTCCTGTGGCTGGTCACGGAGGCCGGCCGTGGGGCGGCGCTGGCCGAGTTCCTGGAGTCGATGCGCTTCATGCTGCGCGTGGAGGTGACCGAGCGCGAGGACGCGGCCGTGCTGGCGGCGCTCGGCGAGGGCGCGGTCGCCCTGGAGGAGGCCGGCCGGGCGGCGGGTGCACACCTGGCCACCTGGCGCGACCCCTGGCCGGGCGTGGTTGAGGGCGGCACCAGCTACGACGTCGGCGTGGAGGGCACGCACCCCGGCGCGGGCTACCGGGCCACCTGGGTGCTGGTGCGGGCCGATGCGGCCGGTGAGGTCGCGCAGGCGTTCTTGGCCGGCACCGACCAGGCGGATGGCGCCGCGTCCGGAGGCGCCGGTGCCGCGCCGGGCGTGCCCGGGCGGAGCCTGGCCGGCTCGCTGGCCTGGGAGGCGCTGCGCGTGGAGGCCGGGCGGCCGCGGTGGGGACGGGAGGCGGATGCGCGCACGATCCCGCATGAGTTGGACTGGCTGCGCACCGCCGTGCATTTGCACAAGGGCTGCTACCCGGGGCAGGAGACGGTGGCCCGCACCCTCAACCTGGGGCGTCCGCCACGACGCCTGACCGTGCTGCAGCTGGATGGCTTCACCGGGCAGCTGCCGGTGCCGGGGGCGGGCGTGTACCTGGGGGAGCGGGCTGTCGGCGTAGTGACCTCGGTGGTCCGGCACGTCGACTACGGGCCCATGGCGCTGGCGCTGCTGCGCCGGGGCGTACCCGCGGATGCGCCGCTGACCGTGGAGGTCACCGAGGCGGATGCCCCCGACGCGAATGCGGAGGAGGTCGGGACTGCGGCAGCCGGGGCCGCGGGCGCGGAACCGATCGCGGTTTCCCGGGTGGACGCCGCCCAGGAGCTTCTGGTGTCCCCCGAGGGTCGAGCCCAGGCCAGCCCAGCCGAGCGCCCCGGCGCCGGCCTGCGCGGCCTCCCCCTCCGCCGAGATCGGTAGATCTTACGTACCGAGGTCGGTAGATCTTACGTACCGAGGTCGGTAGTTATAACCGCCGAGGTCGGTAGATCTTACGTACCGAGTTCGGCACAAAGGGTGTCGGCGACCGCTGGGGCCGATCGAGAGACCGCATGATTCCACTGTTTTGCCCATGGCCGTCGGCGACGGCGGAGTCGTTTATGCCGATCCTGGACACTTTGGGCCGCCGCGCACGGGAACGAGCACCAACGGACAGCCGCCGCGGACAGGCCTCCTACCCCACGCGCCCGATGCCACCCCGGAATACAACTCCAGGCCCCTGGGGATTTGGCTTGGGTCTGCCCTGGGGCTTGTGGTCCGGCCAGGCGCCCGGCGCCCGGTGCGCTGGCCGATGGCGGTGACGCCGGCCGGGCCCGGCGCCCGCACCCCGGACACCGCGCCAGCCCCCGCCTCAACACCCGTAAACCGGAAGACCCGGTTTACCGGCTCTTCCGGTTTGGGGTGTGGTGGTTGTCTGGGGCGGCGGCAGGAGTGCTGCCGATGTCCGGGGGCATGGCATGGGGTGGGGTGGCGTGGGGTGTCTGGTGCGCCGGTTGGGCGTTAACAACGCTACTTAACGGTCTGCTGTATACCTCTGGGGCCTGCAGCAGACGGTTAACTGGCGTTGTTAACGCCGAAGTGGCGTTGCAGACGGCGAAGTGGCGTAGTAGACCGGGGGTGGCGCAGCAGACGGTCCCGCTTCCGGGCGCCGGAGCTGTCGGCAGCCAAGTGCAGCCAGGTCTGGCGTTCTGGCGTGGTGAGCCGGCGCCGTGGAGGTTCAACCCACGTCTCGAGCACTCCGCCCGGCCGGCGGCGAAGACGCCCCCACCGGGCCGACGACGTCCCCACCAGCCCCGAGCACGCCCGCGCCGGCCCGAGGACGTCCTCGCCAGCCCCGAGCACGCCCGCGCCGGCCCGAGGACGTCCTCGGCGGCCCGAAAACGTCCTTGTACGCCCCACAACGACCTGCGCTGGTCGAATACGTCCTCGTAAGCCCGAAACCCTCCCGAACGTGGAGGGTTTGGGGATGACGAGGACGTTCTCGGCAAACCAGCACCCACCGAGCACGACCCCACCAGCCCGAACACGACCACCGCGAACACCGCAACCCGGGCCGAAGCCACCACGCCGGAAGCACCACACCCTCAAACCGGAAGACCCGGTTTATCTCGCCTGCGGCGCTCGCCATGACTTGGCGTTGTGGTCCTCGTGGGAATGTTGTCGCTGTGGAAGTATGGGTGTATGAGGGAGCGCAGCCGCTGGATCGTGCCCATCGCCCTTGGCGCCGCTGGTGTCGCCTATGTGAATGGGCGCCTGCGTCCGCGCGGTGATGCTGCCGAGCCCCTGCCCGGGGACGAGCTCCTGCCCGACGCCGAGATCGTTGAGACGCATGAGACGGTGCTGCGGGCACCCGTGGCTGACGTATGGCCCTGGCTGGTCCAGATGGGCTACGGGCGTGGCGGTTTCTACTCCTTCGATGCGCTGTGTCAGCTCGTCGGCGTGGGCATCTCCAGCACTGATGCGATCAACCCGGCGTGGCAGAATCTGACGGAGGGTGACTCGGTGGACCTGGCTGAGAGCATCTCCCTCGCCGTTGCCCGCATGGAGCCGGAGCACTGCCTCGTCCTGTCCACCGAGGGCGGCAGCGCTCCTGCCGGGGATGTTGCCATGGATTTCGACTTCACGTGGGCGTTCGTCCTCGCCCCGACGGGATTGCATGCCTGCCGCTTGACGGTACGCGAACGGTATGTGCCGCACACGATCGCCGCCCGCCGAATGGTGCGGTTCATAAGGCCGGTGGCTCGGCTCATGACGCACGGCATGCTTCACGGCCTGCGACGTCGTACCCGGGGCTGAGGGCGAGGGGCGACGGCGATCATCGGCGGGCCGACTCAGATGACATCCCGACGCACTCCGGCGCGCAGCCGGGCGACGGCGTGCCGGGTAGCTGCCAGGTCCGTCCTTGGCGCGGCAGACGGACAGGAGCACGCGGTCGTTGCGCGCACAGGGTCGGCGGCAGGGCGCCCGGTGGGGGCTCCGAAGCGCCGCGTGGGCTGTTCCCCCCCCCCCCCCCCCGGGGCGGTGCGGGTGCGAACCCCGCAGGCCCTACCGCAGGCGTGATGTGCATCATAGAATCGGCGCGACATCCCACACGCCCTGAGGAGAAGCCGTGAAGATTCTGCACTCGCAGTTCACCGCCAAGCCCGGATACGAGGACGAGGTCGCCCGGATGATCTGTGACTTCGGTGAGAAGGTTCGCAGCGAGCCCGGCAACCGCGTCTTCGATGTCTACCGCCACAGTGATGATCCCGCGAAGTTCTTCGTCATGGAGGCCTACGTTGACGAGGACGCCTTCCAGACCCACCTGGGCATGCCCTATGGCGGGCCGTTCAACGCCCGCCTGGAGGAGCGCATTGAGGAGCCGCACTCGGTGCTGACCTTCCTGGACCGGATCGGCTGACGAGGCGAACGGTCGGCACCCGCAAGGGTGAAGGGTTGCAGATTGGGCACTGATTCACGGACGCAAACCGGCGATACCTGGCCGGGGCCGGATGCGGCGAATTTGGTCCGTTTGACAAGGGGGGGGGGGGTGGCATAGTTCCCCTCGTCCTAGCAATCCTGATTCATAGGAGAATCGCTTCCATGACTGCAATACCACGGCGGGTTTTCGCGCTGGGAACCATGAGCGCCGTCACCGCCGCCGCCCTTTCTGCGTGCGGCTCCTCAGGCTCCTCAGACTCCTCGGAGTCGTCAAAGACTGACGACGCAGCCGCAACGAATGAAGCGGATGCGGCGGGCGCAAGCGAGGAGACTTCCGAGGCGGCCGCCGAGGAATCCGACGCCTCCTCCGGGGGCGGCTCGGGAAAGCACACGATCGTGTTCGAAGTTACCAGTGACACGGCGACCGTCGCAGACATCACCATGACCAGCCTGGACGCCAACGGCAACATCAGCCAGGAACAGCTGACTGATGAGGCTCTTCCGTTCAGCAAGACCGTCGAGATTGACGGCGCTGTCATCTTTGACGCCTCCAACGCCAATGTTCTTGCTCAGGCCAAGGACGGAACAGACATCACCGCATCCATCGCCATTGACGACAACGACCCGGTCAGTTCATCGGGATCCGGGCAGTTCGCAACCGCGATGGCCCAGGCGTCCAACTGAGGGCAAAAGCTCCTGCCAGGGCTCAAGAGGCGCAGTAGAGGCCCACTGGGTTCATATGACGTCCCGGCGCAGCCCGGCGCGCAGTCGGTGGACGGCGTGCCGGGTGGCCGCCAGGCCCGCGCCCGCCCAGGCGAGCGCGACCAGCAGGTCGCGGGCCAGGAGCGCGCCGACGTCGGCCCCCGCATCGAGGGCGCTCACCGTCCCGCTCATGGGAGCGAGGGCGCCGAGCCCGCGCAGCCACGCCGGGCACGCCGACAGTGGCACGATCACGCCGGCCAGCAGCGGCAGGAACGTGCCGACGACGGTCGCGCCCAGGTAGGGGTCGGGCAGGTCGACGCCGATACCCGCCGCACCCACCCCCAGCAGCAGCCCGCAGACGACGGCGATTGGCGCCAGGGCCACGACCCGCCCCAGCACGGCTACGTCATGGGCGGGGGAGAAGGCGAACACCGCGCCGATGGCGGCCGCACCGGTGAGCACGGCCAGCAGTGCGGGCACGGCCGCGACCGCCAACCAGTACGCCAGGTCCAGGCGACGGCGCGTGTGCACCTCCTGGAAGATGCCCAGGTTGCGGTCGGCGGCGACGGTGCCCACGACCCCGGCGCATACGGAACTCGCCAGGGCCACCAGCGCGGCGGCGTAGCCGGTGCGCACCAGGTCGGGTGCGGACAGGTCCGCGCCCAGCAGCACGTCGTAGGCGATGCTCAGCAGCGGCAGCACCAGCAGCGTCACGGTGGCGGTGCCCAGGGTGGCGAAGGCCGTCGACGACGCCCACGTCACGCGCACGCCCGAGGCCAGTCGGCGCAGAAAGGCGCTCATCAGATCACCTCCAGGGTGCCGGCACGGGTGGCCAGTCGCAGCGCCCGCCGCCCGAGCAGCGCGGCCAGCCCCAGCCAGGCCGCCACGCACACCAGCCAACCCAGCGCGTCGACGACGCCCAGCGGCCGCCCCAGCAGCAGGTCGAAGGGCACCGACAGGGGCAGAAAACGGCTGACGGCGGCCAGCCAGGCGGGTGGCGAGGTGGACGTGAACAGGATGCCGGAGGCGATGAACACCGGCACCAGCAGTAGCTCCTCGTAGGCGATCGCGTTGGGGGTGAGCACGAACAGGGCCGCGATCACGAGGCTCAGCGCCAGACAGCCCGCCAACAGCAGGAGCGCGGCCGCCGCCATGCGCCCGGCCCCCACCCACCCGGGGACGGTGAAGTTCACCGACCCGGAAGCCGCCGCCCACGTGCACCAGGCCACCGGCAGCGCCGCCAGTCCGAAGGAGGCAGCGGCGCTGACAACGGCGGCCAGGGACCGCAGGACCCCGATCGGCGCCAGCACCAGGTGCGCGAGGGTGCCCTTGTGCCGCTCGAAGCCGATGATGCCCGCGGCGCAGGTGGTGGTGGTCCACATGCCGATCACGCCGCCGCGCACCCAACCCTGGGTGGGGGTGATCCCGCCCCAGGCGCGGGCGGCGAGGAACTGCACCAGCGTGGTGACGACGGTGGTCAGCACCATCAACTGGATGAAGTAGGGGACGGACACGAACTGGCGCACATGGAAGGCCGTCATGCGCAGCTGCCGGATCACCGGGCGAGCCTGTCCGCCAGGGCCAGGTAGGCCTCCTCCAGTGACGCCGGCCGAGTCACCAGATCCGCGGGCGCCTCCACCCCGATCGCCTCCAGAGCTGCGGCCAGGGCGGCGGCGCGGGCCGCCCGGTCCGCGCGCGGGTCGTCCGCGGCCCAGTAGACGGTCACCGCCCACCGGCTCGAGGCGGGGCGCTGCACGACGACGACGGCGTCGCCCAGCTGCTCCTGGACCCGGGCGGCGCCGTCGGCCAGGCGGGCCGGCAGGGTGAAGCCGCTGATCATGCCGATGCCCGCGTGGGCGGCCACATCGCGGACCGTCCCGCGGGTGACGATCCGGCCCGCCCCGATCACGCTGATCGTGTGGGCGAGTTCCTCCACCTCCGGCATGGAGTGGGAGGTCAGCAGTACGCCGGTGCCGGCGTCGGCGAGTTCCCGGATCAGGTCGCGCACCTGCAGGGCGACGTCCGGGTCCAGGCCGGTGGTCGGCTCATCCAGCAGGAGCAGTGGGGGAGACCCGAGCAGGGCGCGCGCCAGGTGCAGCCGCTGCAGCATGCCGCGGGAGAACGCCCCGGCCTTGCGGCCGGCCACCTCGGCCAGGCCCATGCGCTCCAGCGCCGCATCCACCGCCCGCCTGCGGCGGCGCCGGTCCAGGCCCTGCAGGTCGGCGAAGAACAGCAGGTTGTCGCGGGCGGTGGCGCGCGGGTAGAAGCCGAGCTCCCCACCTAGCACCAGTCCCAGCCGGGCGCGCGCCGCCTCGGGGCGGCGGACGGCGTCGACGCCGTCGACCCGGATCTGGCCGGCGGTGGGCGTCAGCAGGGTGGCGCACATGCGCACGGTGGTGGTCTTGCCGGCGCCGTTGGGACCCAGCAGCGCGTGCACCTGGCCGGGGGTGACGCTCAGGGAGAGGTCGTCGACGGCGACGAATTCCTCCTTGCCGAAGGTGCGCCGCAGCCCGGAGGCCTCCAGCACCGGGGTGGCTTCGGCGGTTAGCGTTGGTGGCACGCGGCAACTATGGCATGGGACCCGCTGTGAGTGAGGAGTCCGCAGTCCCGTCGGGGCGCACGGCCCCGGCACTGGGCGTGACCTGGGCGCGCGGTCCGGCGGGGCGGTGTACCGCTTTCGCCCACGGGAGATGGGCCTCGCGGCGCCGCGGGGCGGCGGCTAAAGTGGCCGCGTGGAGATCCTGGGACTTGTTGCCTACTACCTCGCTCTTGCCGTCGGCTTGATCTGGCGGCTCGCACAGCTCACCGCCGTGGTCCTGGGCGCCTGGGCGCTTATCGACACCCTCACGCGAGACGCTTCGCACTTCATTGCCGCCGGCAAGCGCACCAAGGGCTTCTGGGTCGGCGTCAACGCCGCCGGGATCGTCGTGGTCCTGCTGATGGGTGCGTCCTCCATGGTGGGCCTGCTCGGCGTGGTCGCCAACGCCGTCTACCTGGCCGACGTCCGCCCGGCGCTGCGGTATTACGCGCCGGTGCGGGTGCGCTCCTCGATCCGCTTCCCCGGGAGCGGCGGTGCCCAGGGTGGCAGGGGCCCACGGGACTGGACGCCGGGCCGCTGATGCGCGCCGTTCTGCAGCGCGTGCGCCGGGCGGCGGTGCGTGTGGACGGCGAGGTGGTCGGCGCGATTGAGCGCCCCGGGCTGCTTGCGCTGGTCGGTGTCACCCACGACGACGGCTCCGCGCAGGTCGCCACCGTGGCCCGCAAGATCGCCGAGCTGCGGCTCTTCGACGGCCCGGGGGACGACGGCGGGGCCGCGGGCCGGGAGGTGTCGGTGGCCGACCTGGGGGCGCCAGTGCTGGTGGTCTCCCAGTTCACCCTGTACGCCGATGTGCGCAAGGGGCGCCGCCCCTCATGGAACGGCGCCGCCCCGGGCGCGGTGGCCGAGCCCCTGGTGGAGGCGGTGGTTGCCGAGCTGCGCGCTCGCGGCCTGGAGGTGGCCACCGGCAGCTTCGGCGCGCAGATGGACATCGACGCCGAGCTGGATGGCCCGGTCACTATCCTTCTCGAGGCCTGATGTCGGCGTCGGCGTCCGTCCCGATGCTGCAGCCGCACACGGCCGCCAAGACCCCCCTGCTCGCGGCGATCGTCCCGGCGCCGGTGATCGTCTGGGAGACGCCCTACGACGTCGACGCGCCGCTGCTGCCGGAGGAGGCCGCGCATATCTCGGGGGCCTCGCCCCGGCGCCGTGCCGAGTTCACCACGGTGCGGCACCTGGCCGGGCGGGCACTGGCCGAGTTGGGATTGGAGCGCCCGCCCATGGTGCCGGGGCCTGTGGGCGAGCCCGCCTGGCCCGACGGCGTCGTCGGCTCCCTGACCCACTGCCTCGGTTACCGGGCGGCGGCGGTCGCCCGCGCCAGCGAGGTGACCGCGCTCGGCATCGATGCCGAGCCGAGTCGGCCACTGGCTCGCGGCGTGCTGGAGCGGATCGCCTCCCCCGCGGAGCGGGAGAACGTCTGCGAACTGGCCGAGGCGCTGCCGGGCGTCGCCGGTGACCGGCTGCTGTTCAGCATCAAGGAAGCGGTGTACAAGGCCTGCTTCCCCCGTGCACGGCGCCCCCCGCGCTTCGCGGACGCAGAGGTCGGCATCCGCGCCGACGGCGCCTTCATGGTGCGGCTGGCTACGGGCCCCGATAGCAATGCAGAACTGACCGGTCGCTGGGCTGCGGGCGGCGGCCTCCTGGCGAGCGCCGTCGTAATGAAGGCCTCGGTGTAATTGGATTCACTGTTAGGTGAGTAAGGGTTCGTTTATGTTGGATCATCCCGCGAGCTGTTGGGCGTGAGTTACTATGCATGCTCAAGGGCTCCCCAATATGTCAGGGCGCCCTTGTCGCGGTGGGCCTGGCTGCTTTCGAGCCCTGGTGTTACCCTTGAAATTGCGCGGAATTATGTGTGCGCCGAGTTCAAGAGGAACCGGTATGTCAACGTCCGTACTCTCTCAGGTGCAGCACCCGGAGTTATTCGAGCCCACCCGGGTGGGCAGCATCGAGGTCAAGAACCACTACGCCATGGGGCCGATGGGGCCCCTGGGCTTCTCCACCGCGGAGGGCGGCTGGAACCAGCGGGCGATCGAGTTCTACACCACGCGGGCGCGCGGCGGGATCGGCCTGATCATCACCGGCGTCTGCCAGGTGACCAACCCGGCCGACGGCGTCCCGCCGGGACTGATCCCGAACCCGACCCTCTCGCCAGGACTCTTCCTCACCACCAGCCGAGACCTGACCGAGCGCGTCCACGCATACGGCGCGAAGATCGTGCTGCAGGTCGGGGCGGGCTTCGGGCGCGTGATCATTCCCGGGGTGCTCGGCGGCCGCACCCCGGCGGCGCCGTCGGCGATCCCCTACCGCTGGGACCCCTCCATCACCTGCCGGGAGATGACGGTGGAGGAGATCCAGGGGATCGTCGCGCAGTTCCGCATCGCCGGGATGGTGGCGCGCGAGGCCGGATTCGACGGCATCCAGGTGCACGCCGTGCACGAGGGCTACCTGCTCGACCAGTTCGCCATCTCATACTTCAACCACCGCACCGACGCTTACGGCGGCTCGCTGCAGAACCGGCTGCGCTTCGCGCGCGAGGTGGCCCAGGCGATTCACGAGTCCGCCGGCGCCGACTTCCCCGTCCAGCTGCGCTTCTCCCCGAAGTCCATGATCAAGGACTTCGGCTGGGCGCCATGCCCGGTGAGACCTTCACCGAGATGGGGCGGGACATGGACGAGGGCATCGAGGCCGCCCGCCTGCTCGTGTCCTACGGATACGAGGCGCTCGACGTCGACGTCGGCTCCTACGACTCCTGGTACTGGAGCCACCCGCCGATGTACCAGGCCAAGGGCCTGTACGTCCCCTACGCGCGCCAGCTGCACGAGGCCTGCCCCGAGATCCCGCTGATCGTGGCCGGGCGCATGGACGACCCGGACCTGGCCGCCGCGGCCACGGCCGACGGCACGGCCACGCTGGTGTCGCTGGCCCGCCCCACCCTCGCGGACCCGGAGATCGTCAACAAGCTCCAGCGGGGCAGGCGCGACCTGGTTCGCCCCTGCATCTCCTGCCAGGAGGGCTGTATCGGCCGCATTGAGAAGTGCTCGTCGCTGCGCTGCGCGGTCAATCCGCTGGCGGCCCGGGAACTCGAGCGCCCCCTGCCGCAGGCGACCGACCGCACTCGCATGCGCGTGCTGATCGTCGGTGGCGGCGTGGCCGGCATGGAGGCGGCCCGCGTGCTCGCCGAGCGCGGCCACCTCCCCGTGCTCCACGAGGCCTCCGAACGCCTCGGAGGCGTGGTCATCGCCGGCGGCCAGCCCTCATTCAAGGAGGACGACCTCGCCCTGATCGCCTGGTACGAGCGGCAGTTGGCGGAGCTCGGGGTCGAGGTGCACCTGGGCTCCCGGGTCGACGCCGAGCTGATCCGCCGCTCCGGAGCCGACCACGTGCTCATCGCCACCGGCTCCACCCCGCGGCTACTCGACCTCGGCGAGGGCGTGCCCGTGGTGGAGGCCACCGACGCCCTGCTCGATCAGGACTCCCTCGGCGAGCGGGTGGTCATCGTCGGCGGTGGTACCAGCGGCTGCGAGCTGGCCATCTCCCTGCGCGAGCGCGGCATTGAGGTCACCATCGTGGAGGCGCTGGCCGACGTGCTGAAGAAGAACGCGCCCACGTGCATGGCCAACCATGCGATGCTGCACGACCTGGTCGCCTACCGCGGCGTCGAGGTGCTCGCCGGCGTCCGCGCCGAGCACGTCACCGACGCCGGCCTGCTGGTGAGTGTCGACGGCGAGGAGCGGCTGGTCCCGGCGCAGACGGTGGTCACCGCGATCGGCTACAAGCCGCGCCACGAGCTGGAGGCCGAGGTCAAGGCCGCCGGCATCCCGTACCACGTCATCGGCGATGCGCGCCGGTGCGCGAACATCATGTACGCGATCTGGGACGGCTTCGAGGTCGCCAGTCAGCTGGCCAAGTAGCTCCTGGACGACGGCGGGGCGGCGCCCGGACGGATGCCGCCCCGCAGCTCGGGGCGCGTGTCGGGCACCAAATGTGCGCTGAGACGCGTTTTGAACGGCTACCCATCTCGCGATGTTAGGTCCGCAGGCTTGAGCGTACTCCGGAATCTCGCTCTGGAACCCGAGATGAGTCACGCCAAACGCTTGACAGACGGCTGGAACATGCATAGCATAGGAGATGCTAGGAAACCGTTCGACGGCGATGAGGTTTCAATATGCGCTCCCTGATTTCGGCCACTTCCGTGCTTGCGCTCGCTCTATGCTTTCAAACAGCTGCCACCTCTATGGCGGCAGCAGACGACGCTGGTGGAGGAGATATCGGTATCAATATTACAGACGAGTATGGTCAGCGCACATGGTACGGATCGGAGTCCCCTGAGGTGACAGCGCTGGCCGATCAAGCTGAGGTGTTCGCGCAGTCGCATAGTGACACCGTGCTCGGAGTCGCCTTGACTTCGGACCGCCAGATGGTTGAGTTGTTTGTCATATCAAGTGACATCGACGGGCTGGACGAGCTGGTATCTCTTGACCCACATCGTATCCGTGTGGTCGTCAACGAGAACTCCCCGGAACAGGTCGACGCCGCGCAGGAGCAGGTATTGGGCCTTGACTGGGATGCGCTGAACATCGAGTCGGTCGCCCCCGATCCTGTCGGTGATGGAATCGAGGTTGTCGTGTCAGACGACGGCGACGTCGCTGCCTCTGATGTACGCGACGGAACCGGCTTCGGGGACATGGAACAAGAACTCACTGGCGCCCTCGGCGATTTGGGGGTGCCGATACGTATCTCGGTAGAAGAACCGGAGGATCCAGCGGCGACGTGATCGAATGACAAGTCGCCCTTCTATTCTGGAGGGTCCATAGTGCACAGTGGTACTGACACTCGTTGCAGCTTGGGAGCGCCCATAGAGATCGGCGGCAAATTCTACGTGCTAACAGCTGGTCACTACGGACAGGCGCTTCCCGCAAGGTGAGTGGTTACACCGTCGGACATATGACAACCACCATACACGACTCGAACCGGGATGGTGCTGGTGATTGCAGCGGATTCAAGGATGGCGACTCCGGTGGTCTGAGTTATTACAGTAATGGGAAGGGGGGGAGTGATGGCGTACGGGATCGTTACGAGCTGCAGTACCAGTGGTTGCACCTATAGCTTCACTCAGTTGTCTGGGGTGCGCGCCTGGAACGGGAAGGCCAATGTTGGATAGTATGGTAAATGATCGCGGCAGCGTTGTCGCTATGGGCCTGGCCTCTCTCGCGCTGTCGTTTTGTGCTTCCGGATGCTCTGGTGCCTCTGAGTTTGGTGGGGAGAATTCGCTGCCTCCGTCCGTATCCGCTACTCCTTCGGCCTCCGCAACTGCTGTGCCCGGGCTTGGTGTCGAGGAGGCGGAGCGGCTGTGCCTGGAGCAAGTCGACACCGCTCCGGAACTCACGCTCGAGCAAATGCGGGAGCTGGAGGGCATGGCCGTTTATCTCTGCGACGTGGGTCCGAACGAGGGTGGCTACCTCGAAGCGGCAATACGGACCATGACGGTTCCCGATTTAGAGGCGAGCCCGGATAGCTACGACGGACTGGTGGAGCAGGGCTACGCGCAGAGCCTTCCATACGACTCGGAGGTAGTTGAGTGGTGTATGGACGACAGCGAACTGCTGTCCGACGAACAGCGAGTCCTGCTCGCCGGCGATCAGGCGTGGCGCACCCGGCTGATCTTCTGCGACTACAACATCGAAGACGACTAGCCACAGGCTTGACTGATGCGGCTGCCACAATGGGAACCATGATGCGGATCGAGGCTGTACACGGGGACATCACCACCCAGGAGGTGGACGCCGTCGTCAACGCGGCCAACTCCGGGCTGCTCGGGGGTGGCGGGGTCGACGGCGCCATTCACCGCGCCGCCGGGCCGCGCCTGCTGCAGGCCTGCCGCGAGCTGCGCGCCACGAGTCTTCCCGATGGGCTGCCGGTGGGTGAGGCCGTGGCCACGCCCGGCTTCGACATGCCCGCCCGCTGGGTGATCCACACCGTCGGACCCAACCGGCACGCGGGCCAGACCGACCCCGCCCTGCTGCGCGCCGCCTTCCGCTCCAGCCTGGAGCTGGCCCAGGAGCTAGGCTGCCGCAGTGTGGCCGTGCCGGCGATCTCCGCCGGCGTGTACGGCTGGGACGCCGACGCCGTAGCCCGGGCGGCGGTGGTCGAGGCCCGCGCCCTGGCGGCCCGGGCGGACACGGCCAGCGGCGTCGAGGTGTGCGGCACCGACGTCGTCGACGCCGCCGCGGCGCAGCCGGGCGGGCTGGAGCTGGTGCGCTTCGTGCTCTTCTCCGAGCGGCTGCTGCGGGCCTTCCAGACGGCCCTGGACGCCTGAAGCGAGGTTGTCGATGGCCCTTCCGTCAGAGTTGCCGGGCCCTCCCGCGCTCTTCCTGCTCTGCCCTGGCGCAGCAGCCCGGCGTCAGCGCTGGGGGAGCACGCCGTGTTTGGATTCCCACGCGGCGCAGGCGTTGATGAGGGTCTCGAGGAAGGCGTCTTCGCCAAAGGTGTTGATCTTCATGAAGACCGCCTGGCTGCCGCCGACGGTGATGCCGACGACGTGGACGGCGTCGCCGTCCTCGACGGCTGTGAGCGTCATGCCGACGCGATTGCTTCCGGCCCAGGAGTAGCGCTCGAAGGCGCGCACGGCCACGCGCCCGGCGGCGGTGCTGACGTCGGCGGAGGGCTCCTCGGACGCGGAGATGGACCGGCCGACGATGGAGGCTGTGAGGAAGGGGAGGAGCTCGTCGTAGGGGCCTTTGAGACTGCGGGTGTAGACAGACATGGGGCCTTTCCCTGGGTGTGGCCACGAGTTGGGCAGGTGGTGGACCCAGTGAGCCTATATGTCCGCAGGACGGAGGTCACTGTCGCTGCGCAGGGGGAAGGCACCGGAGCGCGCGGCCCCGCGACGCGGGCGTATGGACCCAAGCCGCACGTATTCCTGAGTCGGGCAGACTCAACCCTGCTCACGCCCACTGCGAACAGGGGCATCCGTGCCTGCCTCGCGCCGTTAGCCTTATCAGCGCGTGCCCCGCGTTCCCCCAAATCCGGGCAGTGCCCGAACCCGGGCAACGCGATCACCAACCGCACGTGCCGAGGAGCAATCAACGATGTTCGAACGCTTTACTGACCGCGCCCGCCGCGTCGTCGTCCTGGCCCAGGACGAGGCCCGCGCGCTCAACCACAACTACATCGGCACCGAGCACCTCCTTCTGGGCCTCATCCACGAAGGCGAGGGAGTCGCCGCCAAGGCGCTGGAGTCGATGGACATCTCCCTGGACGCCGTGCGCGCCCAGGTCGTGGAGATCATCGGCGAGGGCCAGTCGGCCCCCTCCGGTCACATCCCCTTCACGCCGCGAGCCAAGAAGGTGCTGGAGCTGTCCCTGCGCGAGGCGCTGCAGCTGGGCCACAACTACATCGGCACCGAGCACATCCTGCTCGGCCTGCTGCGTGAGGGCGAGGGCGTGGCCGCCCAGGTGCTGACCAAGCTCGGCGCCGACCTTTCCACCGTCCGCCAGACCGTCATGCAGATGCTCTCCGGCTACGAGGGCAAGGAGACCGTCACCGCCGGCGGCTCCAACAAGGAGGGCACGCCGTCGGGCTCGGCCATCCTGGACCAGTTCGGCCGCAACCTCACCGCCGCCGCGCGCGAGGGCAAGCTGGACCCGGTCATCGGCCGCCACAAGGAGATGGAGCGCGTCATGCAGATCCTCTCCCGGCGCACCAAGAACAACCCCGTCCTCATCGGTGAGCCCGGCGTCGGCAAGACCGCCGTCGTCGAAGGCCTCAGCCAGGCGATCGTGCACGGAGACGTGCCCGAGACCCTGCGGGACAAGCAGCTGTACTCCCTGGACATGGGCTCGCTCGTGGCCGGCTCCCGCTACCGCGGCGACTTTGAGGAGCGCCTGAAGAAGGTCCTCAAGGAGGTGCGCACCCGCGGCGACATCGTCCTGTTCATCGACGAGATCCACACGCTCGTCGGGGCGGGTGCCGCCGAGGGCGCCGTCGACGCCGCCAGCATCCTCAAGCCGATGCTGGCCCGCGGCGAGCTGCAGACCATCGGCGCCACCACGCTGGAGGAGTACCGCAAGATCGAGAAGGACGCCGCCCTGGAGCGGCGCTTCCAGCCGGTCACCGTCGAGCAGCCCTCCATTGAGGAGACCATCGGGATCCTGGGTGGTCTGCGCGACCGCTACGAGGCCTTCCACCGCGTGGTCATCACCGACGACGCCATTGAGGCGGCCGCCAAGCTGGCCGACCGCTACATCAACGACCGCTTCCTGCCGGACAAGGCCATCGACCTGATCGATGAGGCGGGTGCGCGCCTGCGGATCCGCCGCATGACCGCCCCGCCGGAGCTGCGTGAGATCGATGAGCGCATCGCCGCGGTCAAGAAGGAGAAGGAGTCGGCCATCGACGACCAGGACTTCGAGCGGGCCGCCTCCCTGCGCGACGACGAACGCCGCCTCGGTGAGGAGCGCGCCGCCAAGGAGAAGGCCTGGAAGGCCGGTGACCTCGACCAGGTGGCCGAGGTGGATGAGAACCTGGTGGCCGAGGTGCTGGCCATGTCCACCGGCATTCCGGTGGTCAAGCTCACGGAGACCGAGTCCGCCAAGCTGCTGGGCATGGAGGATGAGCTGCACAAGCGCATCGTCGGCCAGGACAAGGCCATCCAGGCGCTGTCGAAGTCGATCCGGCGCACCCGCGCCGGGCTGAAGGACCCCAAGCGCCCGGGCGGCTCGTTCATCTTCGCGGGCCCCACCGGTGTGGGTAAGACCGAGCTGGCCAAGGCCCTGGCGGAGTTCCTCTTCGACGACGAGGACGCCCTGATCCAGCTGGACATGTCCGAGTTCGCCGAGAAGCACACCGTCTCCCGGCTGTTCGGCGCGCCCCCCGGCTACGTCGGCTACGACGAGGGCGGCCAGCTGACCGAGAAGGTGCGGCGGCGACCCTTCAGCGTGGTGCTGTTCGATGAGGTGGAGAAGGCCCACCCGGACATCTTCAACTCGCTGCTGCAGATCCTGGAGGACGGCCACCTCACCGACGCCCAGGGCCGCGTGGTCGACTTCAAGAACACGGTCATCATCATGACCACCAACCTCGGCTCCAAGGACATCGGCAAGGCCGTTGCCACGGGCTTCCAGTCCACCGAGGGCGGCACCATGGACTACGAGGAGATGAAGGCGCACGTGAACCGCGAGCTCAAGCAGCAGTTCCGGCCCGAGTTCCTCAACCGCGTGGATGACCTGATCGTCTTCCCGCAGCTGACCAAGGCGGAGGTCCGCCAGATCGTCGACCTGATGATCGGTCGCCTGTCTCAGCGTCTGGACGAGCAGGAGATGGACATCGAGCTGACCGGCGCCGCCAAGGAGCTGCTCGCCGAGCGCGGCTTCGACCCGGTGCTCGGCGCCCGCCCGCTGCGCCGCGCCATCCAGCGCGACATCGAGGACGCCCTGAGCGAGAAGATCCTCTTCGGGGAGATTGAGCGGGGCCAGAAGGTCCTGGTCGACGCCGAGGGCGAGGGCATCCTGGGCGAGTTCACCTTCCGGGGCGTGCCCCGGGAGGACGCGGAGGAGACCGTGCGCGAGGCCGAGGAGATCGCCTCGGCCGCCGCCGAGCCGGCGCAGTAGTCCGCCACCGGATTCCCCGAGCGTGAGAGTGCGGGGCCGCCCCGACCGGGGCGGCCCCGCCCTGCGTGTTCGGGAGCTCGAATGAGGGCGCAGGCCGCGGCCCTGCGGCACTGTGTGGGCGCGAGCGTCGGGTGGTCCCGGTCATAACACGGCTGTGAAATTGGTGTGACCTTAGTGGTATTGCTGTATCCTCCCTATTCGCGGGTGCCTCCTCGGTTAGTGTGTGCGTCGTAAGTGGCTCGCGAGTGCCCGATGCACACGCGCTGACGTGCTTGCAAGTCCATGTCCACGCATTCTGTTGTCTTGTCCATCAAGGAATACGCCTTTCATGACTGCGAACATTCCTGTTACTGCCCGGCAAGCGCCCCCGCTTCCCGGGTGGATCAGACCTCTGACCGGGCCCGGCGAGCCCCCCTTGGGGCGTAAGGCCGCATGGGTTGTTGAGAACCTGTTCCTGGCGATGTCACCCGCCATCCTCCTAGGGCTGTCCTACCCGCTGGCCATGAGCCGGATGGTGGGGCACGCCGTCGGCGGCGTACCGGTCAGCTCCCTGATCATCTCCGTCGCCGTGGGAGTCCCCTGGCTCAGTCAGGTCACCTGCGGGCCGGTGTACCGCCTCATGGGGGCGGTCGCGGATGCCGAGCCCGCACAGTGCCCCAGGCAGTTCGCCCGGCTGTGGCCGACCGTGCTGGCCTTCGCCATCCCGCCGGTGCTGCTCGTGAGCGCACTGGTCGCCGCGACCACCCACTGGTCCGTGACGGCGATCGTGGCGCACTTCGTCCTGCTGCTGGAGAACATGATCTTCGCCCAGTCCCTGATGGTCGCGGACCTGCTGCGCCGACGGCGTCGCTGGGCGCTCGGCTGGGCGGCATATGCCGCCGCGGTCCTGCTGCTCCCGGCGGCCTGGTACCTGCCGCCGCTGGCGGCAACTCTCACGCAGGTCGTGCCGATGCGCTCCGCCCTGGCGGAACTGCTCCGCCCCCTCCCGGTGCGCCCCGCCGAGTACTTGGCGGACATGGGGCGCGGCCTCATCCTCGGCGGCGTGCTGTGGGCGGACAAGCTCCTGCTGTTCCTCACCCTGGGCACGCAGTGGCGCATCGCCCTGGCCTACCTGTGCCTTCAGCCCGCGGTCCTCGGGTACAGCTTCTACTTCGCAATCGCGACGCCCCGAGTCAACGCCGCATTCAACGACTTCCACAAGGGGCTGGAATCGGTGAGCATCGACTCGCTGCACGACCGCAGCCGCTACCTCACCAGGCTCCTGGACCGAGGGCTCGTGCGGGCCGGGCTGGTGGCCGCCCTGGGGGTGACGGTCGTAGTGGCGGTCGTGGCCGTGGCCGATCCGGGGTCCGTGCCCGACGTGCTGGCGGTGTCCACCGGCTCGGCGCTGCTGGCGGTCTTGACCCTGCTCGCATACGAGATCGACCATGCCGGGGATCCCGTCCTGGCGCTGGCCCTGTCCGCCGCACACCTGCTGGCGGCGCTTACGGCGTTCACACTGGTCGGCGGCCTGACCGGATCCTTCGTCGTAACCGCACTGGTCGACGTCGTACTGATTGCCGTTTCACTGGGCATCTACCGGGTGCGGTGGTCCTCACCCGAATACTCATTCTTCTGGCGAAAGGCCCTGTCATGGTGAGCAGCATCAGCAGCATTACGGAACGTGCCGCGGACGGCGTCGGTCCGGTACTCGCGCCGCTTCCCGACGGCGTTCCCGCCGACGGGCACTACGAGGACGTTGACGTCGCCATCGTCATGGAGTCGACCTACCCCTACCTCAAGGGCGGGGTGTCCGCGGTTGTGCACGACATCATCACCGGCAACCCCGACCTCACCTTCGGGATCATCCACATCACCTGGGACCATGACTGCCCGCGCACCGACCTGTACGGCATGCCGGGCAATGTGCGCTGGGTGAAGGTCGTGTACCTGTCCATGGCCGACCACCCCGAGTTCACCTCCAGCCGGCCCGCCGACCTGCACATGAACCACCGTGAGCGGCTCGTCCTGGCGCACCGGCTCATCGACGCCCTCCAGGCCCTGGCCGCCGGGGACGGCAAGCGCGTGTGGGACCTGATCGCGGAGGGCATGGCGGCCTCAACGCGCCGCTACCCGCTGTGGGCGCTGCTCGGTTCGGCCGAGTTCATGGAGACCTACCGCGACCGCATGCCCACCCTGGGCATGTCGCTGAGCGAGCTGTTCTGGTGCCTGCGCGAGTTCTTCTCCCAGGCATACGCCGTCCTGGGGGAGACCATGCCGCGGGCGCGCGTGTATCACGCGCACACCACCGGTTACGCCTCCCTGCTGGCGGCCAATGCCGCCCGGGAGAACCGCGCCTCCTTCCTGCTGACCGAGCACAACCTGTACGTGCGCGACACCATCAACACCCTGCTCGGCCGGCGCATGGACAAGCCGGTCACGTCGCAGGACTACCGGACCTTCGACGTCGGCGGACGCGACCGCATGTGGATGGCCTGGTGGATCGAGATGGGGCGGCTGTGCTACCCGGAGGCCTACGCCACCACCTACCTGTATCCGGACGCCGTGAAGGAGGCGCGGAACCTGGGGCTCGATTCGGGCGCGGTCCACATCATCCCCAACGGCATCGTCATCGACGAGTTCGACGAGGCCTACGCCAGGCGGCAGGCGGCAATCGCCTCGCTGCGCGCCGCGGGAGCGGACTCCCACCGGTGGCGGCTGGTGTACATCGCCAGGGTCGTGCCCATCAAGGGGCTGCTCGACCTGATCGAGTCCATGCGGATCCTGCGCGAGCGCGGACTGCGCTTCCACCTGGACGTGTGCGGCCCCACCGAGCACGCCCCCGAGTACTACGAGCGCTGTGTGGCCCGGATTGCGGAGCTGGGGCTCGAGGACGTCATCACGGTGCGCGGCACGATCAATGTGCGCGAGCATCTGAGCGACTGGGACCTCTTCCTCCTGCCGTCGTACAACGAGGGCATGCCCATGGTGTCCCTGGAGACCATGGGCGCGGGCATCCCCACCGTGTCCACCGACGTGGGCGCGCTGCGGCCCGTGGTCCTGGGCGCCATCACCACTCAGGAGGGCACGGTGCTGGATCCCGGTGGCTTCGTCATCTCCCCGGGGGATCCGGTGCTCATGGCGGACCGGATCCAGCAGGTCACCGGCGACATGGATCTGTTCGAGCAGATGAGCAATTCCGCCCGTGCCCGTGCCGAGACCGCCTTCAACCTGCTCAAGGTCAACGCCGCCTACCACGAGCTGTACCAGAAGGGCGGGGTCGGCGTACGGCGTCGGACCGACCGCGTCCGCACGACCGGTGAGCGGTACGGCCGCGTGGCCCAGTCGCCGTCGCGGCAGGGCCGTCACCGTGCTCCGCGGCGGCCCCTGCGCTGGGCCGGTCGTGCCCGCAAGGGCCGCGCGGCCAACAAATGAGCGGCACCGGACGGGGAGTCGGCGCTTGGCTGCGCTACGGCGGACCGATCGCGCCCGCGGAGCTGGACTTCGCCGTCGCCCACTACCGGGCAGCGGTTCTGCAGCCGTGGGAGCGGGAGGCGGCGGCGAGGCTCAAGGACGCCCGCCCCGACATGACCGTGCTGGCGTACCGCTGCCTGTCCTCGGTGCGGGAGTTCGAGCCGCCGGAGCGCTGCGCCTCGGGCATCGGCTGGGCGCAGGCGCGCGACCGCGGCTGGATAGCCGGGCGCGGCGGTGAGCCGGTGGAGTGGGACTCCTACCCGGGGCACTTCCAGGCCCGCGTGTGGGATCCCGACTACCGGGCCGCGTGGGCGCAGCAGGTGTCCGCATCCCTGGAGGGCACCGCCTTCGACGGGGTCATGGCCGACAACGACGTCTTCGAGGACTACTACGGCTTGGACCTGCCGGCGATCTCGGCCACCGATCCGCTCGCTCCGGCAGACGTCGCGGGGCTGCGGGCGGCCCTCACGGACCTGGTGGAGGGGGCGGGCCGCGCCCTGTCCGCCGTCGGCCGCCTGCTCGTGCCCAACATCGCCGAGGCACGCCGTGAGCCGGGCCGCTGGGGGCGCCACGCCGCCTGGGGCGGGGGCTTCGACGAGTGCTGGCTCGGCTGGGGCGACGGCGTCCTGTTCGACGCCGGGACGGCGGCGGCGCAGGCCGACCAGCTGAGCGGCCCGGGGCTGGGGGTGCTGCGCACGCCGTCGGGCGGGTCCGGCCCGGACCATGACGGTTCCCGCTCGGCGCTGTACGGGTTGGCGATGTTCTGGATCATCGGGGGCGGGGCACCGACCCTGTCCTTCACGGCCACCGGCCACGACGACTATTCGCGCACGCCGTGGTTCCCCGCCATGGACGCGGATCTCGGCAGGCCGCTTGGGCCGGTGCGCAAGTCGGGCCGGGTGTGGCGGCGCCGCTTCGAGGGTGGTGTCGCGGCGGCCGTCCCGGATGGGGAGCACGGCGGGACGGTGACGCTTCCGGCCGGCGCCGTGCGTCCCGGTCCCCTGGGGCGGCCCGACGGCGAGCCCCTGCCCCGCCGCCTGCGGCTGGCCCCCCACGGAGGCGTCCTCGCGCTGACCCCCTGATCCCCGAGCCCCTTCACCGAGGTCGGTAGATCTTACGTACCGAGGTCGGTAGATCTTACGTACCGAGGTCGGTAGATCTTACGTACCGAGGTCGGTAGATCTTACGTACCGAGGTCGGTAGATCTTACGTACTGAGGTCGGTCGAAGTGGTGCGGGACCGCTGTGGGCGTTGGGGCCTCTGGGTCTCCCGGTCAGTGGATCGCCGCTGGCGCCCATCTTGCATACCCCTTCGCCGTAGGGGCTCTCGGTGGGGACACCGCCCGCTCTCAACAGGCCCAACCCGCCGCCCTTAGACCCGGGGATCCCGTGGTGTCGCAGGGCATCGCATCCTCGAACCACCGCAGGAAGATTGAGAATGGTCGACCGAGTGCATGAGCCGTCGTCCTCTGCCCGTCGTTGGCGGAGGAGGCGCTGCGAACTTCTTTCCAGCGGGCGCCTGGCGACTCGTTACCCCTGCATGGCTGCGTGGGGAGGATGGTGCGCCAGGTAGCTCGGGTATGCGCTCGCTGCGGTCGCCTATGCGTCATAGCGACCGACCTCGGTACGTAACAACTACCGACCTCAGCACGTAACAACTACCGACCTCGGCACGTAACAACTACCGACCTCAGTATGTAACAACTACCGACCTCGGTACGTAAGATCTACCGACCTCGGCGCTGAGAGTGGCGTTAGGACTGAAGTCACATTAGAGTGTGGCCGTCAACGCGCGCGGGCGCACAGCTCACTAGAACCAGAAAGAGGCGACGATGCCCAAGTACGTATACCGCTTCAGCGAGGGAGACAAGGACCAGAAGGACCTCCTGGGCGGTAAAGGGGCCAACCTCGCCGAGATGACCCGACTCGGCCTGCCGGTTCCGCCCGGCTTCACCATCACCACCGACGCGTGTCGTGCCTACCTGCGCGACGGCGTCGTCCCCGACGAGCTCGCCGTACAGGTGACCACCGCTCTGCGGCAGGTGGAGGAGGAGCTCGGCCGCCAGCTGGGTGACGCGGAGGATCCGCTGCTCGTCTCCGTGCGCTCGGGCGCCAAGTTCTCCATGCCCGGCATGATGGAGACCGTCCTGAACATCGGCTTGAACGACTCCTCGGTGCAGGGCCTGGCCGCGGTCTCCGGCGACGAGCGCTTCGCCTGGGACTCCTACCGGCGCCTGATCCAGATGTTCGGCAAGACCGTGCTCGACGTCGACGGCGACCACTTCTCCGACGCCCTGGACGCGAAGAAGGCCGAGCGTGGCGTCAGCCTCGACTACGAGCTGGACGTGGACGCCCTGAAGGAACTCGTGGAGGAGTACAAGGCGATCGTCGCCGCCCACGCCGGCATCGACTTCCCCCAGGACCCGCGCGCCCAGCTGGACATGGCCACCGAGGCCGTCTTCCGCTCCTGGAACACCGAGCGCGCCCACATCTACCGGCGCCGCGAGAAGATCCCGCACGACCTGGGCACCGCCGTGAACGTGTGCACCATGGTGTTCGGCAACATGGGGGAGACCTCCGGCACCGGCGTGTGCTTCACGCGGGACCCCTCCACCGGCCGCTCCGGCGTGTACGGCGACTACCTGGTCAACGCCCAGGGTGAGGACGTCGTCGCCGGTATTCGCAACACCCTGTCCCTGGCCGATCTCGAGCGCCTGGACAAGACCAGCTACGACGAGCTGCGTGCCGCCATGCGCCGCCTGGAGACCCACTACCGGGACCTGTGCGACATCGAGTTCACCATCGAGCGCGGCAAGCTTTGGCTGCTGCAGACCCGCGTGGGCAAGCGCACCGCCGCGGCCGCCTTCCGCGTGGCCACGCAGCTGGTGGATGAGAAGCTCATCACCATGGATGAGGCCCTCACCCGCGTCACCGGCGACCAGCTCAACCAGCTGATGTTCCCGCAGTTCGGGGACGACGCCGGACGTGACCTGATCACGCGTGCCATGCCCGCATCCCCGGGTGCCGCCGTCGGCCACATCGCCTTCGACAACGCCGAGGCCATCGCCCGCGCCGAGGCCGGCGAGTCCGTCATCCTGGTGCGCCGCGAGACCAACCCCGACGACCTGCCGGGGATGGTCGCCGCGGTCGGCGTGCTGACCGCCCGTGGCGGCAAGACCTCGCACGCCGCCGTCGTCGCCCGCGGCATGGGCAAGACCTGCGTGTGCGGTGCCGAGGCCCTCGAGGTCGACGCCGCCGCCCGCACCGTGCGTGTGGCCGGGCGGGAGGCGCCGCTGACGAGCGACGACGTCATTGCCATCGATGGCACCACCGGCGAGGTCTTCCTGGGGGAGGTCGCCGTCGTTGACTCCCCGGTGATGACCTACCTGCGCCGTGGCCTGCAGGCTGCCCTCGACGTCGCCGGCGATGAGGATGCCCGTGAGCTGGTCACCAGCGTGGACCGCATCATGAGCCGCGCGGACGAGGTGCGGCGCCTGCAGGTGCGCGCCAACGCCGACACGCCCGACGACGCCCGCCACGCGATTCACCGCGGCGCCCAGGGCGTGGGCCTGTGCCGTACCGAGCACATGTTCCTCGGGGAGCGCAAGCAGTACGTGCAGAACCTGATCCTTGCGGCCGACGACGCCGAGCGTGAGGCCGCCCTGGCCGCCCTGCTGCCGTTGCAGAAGGGCGACTTCGTGCAGATGCTTCAGACGATGGACGGCAAGCCCATGACGGTGCGCCTGATCGACCCGCCGCTGCACGAGTTCCTGCCGGACCTGACCGAGCTGAGCGTGAAGGTCGCCGTTGCCCGCGAACGCGGCACGCTGGACCCCGCCGACGAGCAGCTGCTGAGCGTGGTGCGTCGCAACCATGAGGCCAACCCGATGCTTGGCCTGCGGGGCGTGCGGCTGCTGCTGACCATGCCGGGCCTGATCGAGTTGCAGGTGCGGGCCATCGCCGAGGCCGCCGTGGAGAGGTTGAAGGCGGGCGGTGACCCGCGTCCGGAGGTGATGATCCCGCTGATCGGGTCGGTGCGTGAGCTGCAGTTGGCGCGGGAGCGCGCGGAGTCGGTGCTGGCGGAGGTGTCCGCGGAGTCCGGTTTCGAGCTTGACTTCCCGATCGGCTGCATGATCGAGCTGCCGCGGGCGGCGGTCACTGCCGCGCATGTGGCCGAGGAGGCGGACTTCTTCTCCTTCGGCACCAACGACCTGACCCAGACCACCTGGGGCTTCTCCCGCGACGACGTGGAGTCCTCCTTCGTAGGCCGCTACATCGAGGCGGGCATTTTCGGCACCTCCCCGTTCGAGTCCATTGACGTCGACGGCGTGGGTGGCATGGTGCGGCTGGGCGTCGACGGCGGCCGGTCCACCAAGCCGGGCATGAAGATGGGCGTGTGTGGAGAGCACGGCGGCGACCCCGACTCGATTGCCTTCTTCCACCGGGTCGGCCTGGACTACGTGTCCTGCTCGCCGTTCCGGGTGCCGGTTGCGCGCCTGGAGGCCGGTCGCGCCGCGGTGCTGGCGCCGGCGGAGTGACGACGGCGTAGTGACGACGGCGTCGGCGGGCTGAACCGCGTCGGGCTGACGTCGGCCGACGGGGTGCCAGCCCAGCCGACGTCGTCCGGTCGGCGAGTCGGCAGGGTCTTGCCGCTTACTCGGCGTGTGTCCCAGCGGCTGTCGGCTGCCGCGAGTCTTTGTCTCCTGAGAGGAGCTTTTGCACCCTGGTGTGCGGGTATTCGCCGTACACCAGGGTGCAAAACGTCGTAGCAGGGGGCATTCGTTCGTAGTTCGCCACGACGACGCCCGGGCCCACCTGCTACCGCAGTAGTGAGCCGAAGTAGCCGCAGTCAGCCCTGATGCGGCTTCGCGTGCACCCGGCGCGGACGTGATGCGATAACCGATGGTGGCGGCCACCTGGAGTTCCTGTGGAGCGGCGTCCCGGCGCGCTACGAACAAACGATCAAGTGTCGCGCCGGCAAGAGGGGTTTCAGTTGCAAGTGCCATCGTCCGTTCGTTGCGGTACAGTGACAGCGACGTAACGTCACGCGCGAGTCGGTACGTACCCCTGGAGGAAGAGATGTCCGAGAAGGAAAAGCTCACCGAGTTGAAGGATTATGTCGATCGCAAGAACTGTGACATAAACCTGGTGAACCCGTATGCGTGCACTATTGTAGAGGGGCTGTACGCCTGGGTGAATGCATCCGATACCTGGGAAGGTCCGCTGGCGGATGAAGAGTCTGAATACACGAAGACCGACATCGATGCGCTGATTGCGGTATTCGCGGGGCTCAGTGACGATCTCGCGACGGCAATAGCGAACGCGGAGGACGGTGACGAAGGATGACTGAGATCCAGGACGGATGTCGGCGATCCCGTAGGATCGCTGCTGAGACGAGAGAAGAACAGTAATGACGAAGGTATCCCTCAACTCCGAGAAGCTGGAAACCGCCATCGCTCAAATCCGTAAGGTCGCCACCGATGCGGAGGACGCCAGAAGTGCCATCAATCTACAGTTCGACAACGCTGACGTCGATCTTCCTGACAGTGACTTCAGTGCGGACGCATTGACCGCCATTGACAGTTTGAAGGCCAGAGCGGATGAGATTGAGTCCTGTAAGGATGAGATCGTGCGCCTGAATGAGTCGGGCATTGCGGGCATGGATGCGGACGGCGTCATCACCTATGACCTGCCGGACACCGTGACGATCAACTCGTCGACCGATCTCAGTTCGGTGGTGCAGGCTGAAATCGACGCGGAGAAGGCTAAGAATGCCAAGCCTGATGAACTGTTGGAGCTGATGAATGGGTCGGTGGCGGATCATCAGAACGACGAGGTATACGCCGCTGCCTTCGCCGACGCCTTGGGGTCTGAGGGCATGGCCGATCTGGCGTACAGGATTGATAAGGACCGACAGTATAAGCTTGAGAACTTTCCCGACTATGATCCGAATGATCCTGACACCGACTACGGCACTCGCTGGGACAAGACCAACGACGCGTGGCTTTCCGCTCAGGCAACCCTGTCGATCTGCTTCGGCACAGCGACGAACTCCTCGGCATGGACGCCGCAGCACCGCGCGGACTATGCGGAGGGGTTGGCGGAGCTGGTCACGGATGAGGACCAGCCCTACTACATGCCGCTCGGCTTCAACCTGCTGCTGGAAGGAGCGAACCGCACGGCGGCGAATACGGTTGAAGTGGACGGTGAGGTTGGTCAGGCCGGTGGGGTGTTCAACAAGTACTTCCTGCTGGACTTGGGACATGCCGTACAGGCGCATGAGAAGACTTGCGACGGTTACCCGGCGTGGCAGTCGCAGCGGATGAAGACGCCGTCTCCGGAAGGCAGCGTGGGTGATTGGGATCCCATGGCCGGGATCCTGACTGCGATGGGGCGGCAGCCTGATGCGGCTTTGGACTTCCTGGCACCGCCGGTTGATGACCGTGCCATCGAGCAGACCGTGGAGGTTGATGGCACGACCTGGGAGTGGCTGCAGGGACGTGGCTGGGACTCGACCAGTTTTGAAGCGCTCACGGCAGCCGTTGCCGGCGCTTCGGAGCACAGACAGCTGACCACGGGGACCAAGGATGAGCGTGCTGCATGGATCACGGAGCAGGCGGTGGTCGACATGGCCGGACGTAAGGGCAGCCTGTGGACTGATACTTCGCGGCAGAACGCGGCCGTAGTGCTGGCCAACTCCATGCAGGAGATAGACGAGGCCGCTAATGGTGCACAAAGATCTGGCGAGGCATCAGATTTCAATGTCTCGATGCCTGCGGGCTGGAAGAAAGGACACGAGGAAGAAGTTCGGTCGTTGTTGCAGGAGACGCTTAAAGACGACATCGCGCTACAGACCGTGTCGGACGCCGCGGGTAGATACGCATCGCTGCGCCTCGATAGCTCACTGGACACACTGCCCGAGGACGCAAGTTATGAGGACGCTTATGACCGGGTTTCCCAGACCCGCAACGCCGATGGTCGTCTGCTCGGCTACATTCAGGGAGCCGCGGAGAAAGGTCGCGGCGACGCGGCGGCTGAAAAAGACGCGACTAACCAAATGATCCTCAATGCCTTCGGTAAAGGGCTGAGCTTCATCCCGGGGCCGCAGTCCGCTGTGGCGAGTAAGGCGCTAAGCATCGCGGAGTCCTACGCACTCGATGCGGCGGGCGACTCGTTGCCGTCAAACGCGCAGCAGGCGCAGGACGAGGCGGTCGAAATGCAGGACAAGGTCGAGCAACGACTCCTTGCGGAGACATACGTTAAGCTTGACGAGCGCGGTTATCTTCCGCCTGGCGCATACAAGAATCGTGAAGGCGACTTCTATTCTTCCTACAGCGGATGGATGAAGCAGGACAGCGGTGGGGATCCATATATTGATTCAGGTGCGCTGTTGTCGGACCCTGATAACCTTGAGCAATTCAATGGTTGGATTCAGGATGATTCTGACATTTCAGGAGTGTCTAGTGACGCTAAACGCTCATCAGATGGTTTTAAAGACGGTGTGAACGCGGGGAAACGATGACCGTGGTTGCTCAAATGGGTACGCTGTTGCGACGTATGAGAGTTGCGTTTCTTGTGATGCTGCTGGTGGGGGTGGGATGTGTCGGCTCATGTGCTGGTGATTCGGTTGCGGGCCCGTATTGTGGTGTTTTTGAGCAGGATGATGTCACGTCTATCGTGGGTCGGGTGGAAAGTGTTGAAGATGAACGTTCTAGCGTGATGGGCTGTCGGATTCATGGTGAGCGCGGCATACTTGTCGCAATCAGCACTACTGACTCGTGGGTCGGGTTCGGTCAGGGTGGCAATAATGCGTTCACCACGTTGGAAACGATTACTGGGGGTGAGGGGCGTGAGATTCCGGGGACCGGTGCGCGGGTGTTCTCCTATCTCGACGCTAGTCGGCAATACCCGGATGCTTATGCGTACTGGCTGGAGGGTCGTGCCGGGTTCACGATGTACACCGTGGTTGCCGAGGATGCTGATGAGACGACGGTTGCGGCGTTGGAGGAGTTGGTGATCAAGTACGCGCCGCAGGTCTTGGATGGGGTGGCATCGCGTACGGAGGACCCCGGTCCGAACTGGAACGATCCGGCTACTTCGGCGCCGAGCGGCGAGCCGTCTGCCGTCCAGACTGCGGACTCGTCCAACGAGGCGGAGTCTACGTCCACCGGATCGCCAGGACGGTGACAATGCTGCGGTTCAAATTTAGCCGTATGCCGCCGCTCTGTGCGGTTGTGATGGTGTTGTTTATGGTGGCATCGGTGGGTTGCATGAGTGGTTGTGGTGGTGGTTCGGTTGCGGGCCCTTATTGTGGATTGATTGCGGAGGAGGATGTGGCTCCGATTGTGGGTCGTGTGACGGAGGTTGAGGAGGGGGCCGGCAGATTGTCGTATTGTGCTATCGAGGGTGAGCGGGCTGTGCTGGCGGTGCACGGCACTAGCGACTCGTGGGTTGTGTTTGGGCAGGATGGTGACAACGCATTTGCGACGTTGGAGGCGATTACTGGGGGTGAGGGGCGTGAGATCCCGGGTACGGAAGCGCGCGTATTCTCTTACCTGTCCACGGGAAATCCTGTGCACCCGAATGGTTATGCATATTGGCTGGAAGGTCGTGCCGGGTTTGCCATGTACACGGTGGTTGCGGAGGATGCTGATGAGTCGACGGTTGCGGCGCTGGAGGAGCTGGTGATCAAGTACGCACCACAGGTGCTGGATGGAGTGGACTCACGCGCCGATGACCCAGGCCCTAACTGGAACGACCCGACCGATGCTGCTCCCAGCGCTGAACCGACTGCTTTCGCCACCGCTGAGCAAACCGCAGCGGTCGCGGCGACTGCGGATTCATTGGACCGGGCCCGAAGTGATGCGGAGGAGGTGAAGAACGCCGGTCCTGATGAGCTGCTGGAGCTGATGAATGGTTCGGTGGCTGAGCATCAGAACGACGAGGTGTATGCCGCTGCCTTCGCCGACGCCATGGGTCCCGAGAGCATGGCGGAACTGGCCTATACGATTAATCAGCTGCGGCTGCAGCAGACCGAGAACCTTCCCGCTTACGATCCGAGTGATCCTGACACCGAATACGCGACCCGTCGGCAGCGGACCGACGACGCATGGTTGTCAGCCCAGGCGGCGCTGTCGATCTGCTTCGGCACTGCTACTCACTCCTCGGCCTGGACTCCGCAGCACCGCTCTGACTACGCCAAGAAACTGAGCGGGCTGGTCACAGACGAGGACTACCCCTACTACATGCCGCTCGGCTTCAACCTGCTGCTGGAAGGGGCCAACCGCTCGGCGACGAACATACTGACCGGGGCGCCGACGACTGCTGGCGGGGTGTTCAACCACTACTTCCTCCAGGACCTGGGGTACGCGATACGAGCACACGAGCAGAGCCGTGACGGGCTGCCGGCGTGGCAGTCGCAGCGGATGAAAGCGTCGCCTCCGGAAGGCAGCGTGGGTGATTGGGATCCCATGGCCGGGATTCTGACTGCGATGGGGCGGCAGCCCGATGCGGCTCTGGACTTCCTGGCGCCGCCGGTTGATGATCGTGCTACCGAGCAGACCGTGGAGGTTGATGTCACTACTTGGGAGTGGCTTAAGGGGCGTGACTGGGACTCGGCCGGTTTTGAGGCGCTCACTGCGGCCTTCGCGGGAGCCTCGGAGCACAGGCAGCTGACCACGGGTACCAAGGACGAGCGTGCCGCGTGGATCACGGAGCAGGCCGCGGTCGACATGGCCGGGCGCAAGGACGGCCTGTGGACGGGTACTTCGCGGCAGAACACGGCCGTAGTGCTGGCCAACTCCATGCAGGAAGTGGATGAGGCCGCAAACAATACTGAGAATTCGAACGAGGACTCGGCATTCAATGCCAATTTGTCGGCCGGTTGGGAGGGTTACCATCCGAACGAGGTTCGGTCGTTGTTGCAGGAGACGCTTAAAGACGACATTGCGCTACAGACCGTGTCGGCCGCTGCTGGCAGGTACACCTCGCTGCGCCTCGACGATGCGCTGAACACGCTCCCTGCCGACTCAGATGACTTGGAAGACGCAGGCAAGTCGACTCTGAAGGGCGCGAGCGCCCTGATCGTTCAGAAGCTTTACCCCGATGGTCGTCTGCTCGGATACATCCAGGGCGCCGCTGAAAAGGGTCGCGGTGCTGAGGGAGAGCAGCTGGATGCGACAAGCCAGATGCTCCTCAATGCCTTCGACGACGGGGTGTATTCCACCGCCGATACCGTTGCCGGTGCCGCCGGGCCCGCCTGGGGCGGTACGGCGCGGCACACCGCGCGGGCCTACACCGCGGCCGCACTGCAGAATCCCACTGTCGGCGCACCCGGGCGGACTGACGTGCAGGAGCTCGGAATGTCTGAGGCGGTCAGGCGGCACTTCCTGGCGGAGGTGTACGCCAAGCTCGATGAGCGCGGACTGCTTCCACCCGGCGCCTACGAGAACCCCGACGGCAGGCGCTACACCTACGCGTGGATGAAACAGGACTCCACCGGGCGCCCCAGGCTAGACGCCGTAGTGCTGTCGTCCGACTCGGGCAACATGCTTCAATTCGCCAGCTGGTTACTCGATCCCGATCTTTCCGGAGTGACCATCCGTGATGGCGTGCCAGCAGTAGATGCGTTTGAAGCGGGCCACGATGCGGGCGGAGCATGAACGCGGCGCTGTACGACCACTGCGCCGTCACCATCGGCCGTCCAGCACAGAGCGCGACCCGGCGGGTGGTCCTCAGGCCGGCTGCGGCTGACGGAACTTGTCCCAGTTCGTCAGCAGATTGAAGACCATGGCGATACCCAGCACGATGACCACCATGTTGCTGCCGGGGCTGGCCAGCACCAGGCGCTGCGGGGTGACAAGCAGGTCGGCCACGAGCACCGCGGCCAGCGCCACATTCGCTGCGACGACGCCGGGTCCCACCCGCCACCGCAGCCGCGAGCCGAAGTAGCCGCAGTCGGCCTTGATGCCGCGCGCGAGCACGCTGACCGAGGCGCCGGCCAGCGCCAGCAGCAGGACGGCGGTGATCGTTTCGGTGATGGGCAGGCGACCGCCCAGCACCAGGCAGCCCGCCAAGAACAGTTCGACCGCGGGCAGGGCAATCGCCACGGCCCGCGGGCCTCGTCCGGGGAGAAGGCGGTAACCGGTGACGTCGGCCACCTGCAGCTCTCGCGGGGCGGTGAGCCTCGTGTAGGCGCTGACCGTGAGTAGCAGGCCGATCAGGATCCGCCCCACCGCGAGGGCCACGGGGACAGTCGGGGGCACGGGACTCACGCTCCTTCTGCGGGCCGCTGCGCGTGCATCCACACAATGCGAGCCGCGTTGTGACGGTGGTCTCAGGATGCGCGATAATCAGACGCAGGTCAATACTTAGGCGACACGAACTCGCGCCTTGCGGGAAGCGCCCGGACTCGCGCTGCCAGGTACTGCGACCCCCTGCCACCGACCGGTGGGCTCTGCCAGAATCGGCGCATGACCAGCGCTGATAGCCGTGGCGCCGCCGACGCGTACACACCGATGACCCCCGCCGCCCTGCGCGAACTCGCCGAAGCGCTGCGCGAGCGGATGGGGCGCGTCGTCGTCGGCAAGACCGAGGCGATCGACACCCTCCTGGCCACCTTCCTGGCCGGCGGCCACCTCCTGATCGAGGACGTGCCCGGCGTCGCCAAGACCACCCTCGCCCTGGCGCTGGCCCGCTGCCTGGACCTGTCCTCCTCCCGCATCCAGTTCACCGCCGACCTCCTGCCCGCCGACGTCACCGGCGTAAGCGTCTACGACCAGTCCACCCGCGAGTTCCGCTTCCACCCCGGCCCGGTGTTCGCCGGCGTCGTGGTCGCCGACGAGATCAACCGGGCCACGCCCCGCACCCAGTCGGCCCTGTTGGAGGCCATGGGGGAGGGGCAGGTCAGCGTCGAGGGCCGCTCCCTGCCCCTGCCCGACCCGTTCATCGTCGTCGCCACCCAGAACCCCCTGGAGATGGAGGGCACCTTCGCGCTGCCGGAGGCGCAACGCGACCGCTTCATGGCCCGCCTGACCATGGGCTACCCCGACGCCGACGCCGAAGCGGCCATGCTGCTCGCCCGCGGCACCGCCGACCCGCTGGCCGACCTCGCCCCCATCGCCTCCGAGCACGATGCCCGCGCGGCCCGCACCGCCGTCGCCGCCCTGCACCTGGCCCCAGCCGTCGCCCGCTACATCGTCGCCCTGGTTTCCGCCACCCGCAGCGACGATGCCATCGCCCTGGGCGCCAGCCCCCGGGCCGGACTCCACCTGGCCGCCGTCGCCCGAGCCCGCGCGGCCATGGCCGGGCGCGGATTCGTGTCCCCCGACGACGTCGCCCGCGCCGCCACCGACGTGCTCGCCCACCGGCTCGTGCCCGCCGGCCACTACACCGAGGCCGCCGCGGCGCTCGCCGCCGCCACCGCGTCCCTGGAGCGAATCGTCGCCCGCACGCCCGTGCCGGAGGCGAACTGAACCGATGCCGGCGGATCCTCTACTCCCGGGCCGTCCGGCGGGTACCGGCCGTGCGCGCCCCGGGCGCCCCGCCGATCCGCGCACGCCCAGCCGCAGCCCCCGCCGACGCCGCGTCCTCCGGGCGATCCCCTGGGCGGCGCCGACGCCGGCCGGCGGCCAGGTCATGCTCCTGGCGCTGGCACTGGTGTCGGGAGGTCTTTGGGGCGGCCTGGAGCTGCTGCGCAACCTGGGGATCCTGCTGGCGGCGCTGGCGGCCGCCGCCCTACTGGCCGCCTGGACGACGGCGCTGGCGGCCCGTCCGCGCCCGCGCCTGACCGGACCGGGCGACGTCCACGCCGGTGAGGAGGCCGTCTGGCGGCTCACCGTCGGCGCCCGGCTGCCCCGGTGGGTGCCGCTGTGGGTGACCTGGCGCGTCGACGGCGCCCGCTTCACGATCCCGGTAGCCGCGGGACGCTGCGCCATCTCCTACCGCCCGCCACGACGCGGCCGGATCGCCGTCACGGCGGAGACCCTCAGCTGCTTCGAGCCGCTCGGACTGGCGCGCGCCCGCATCCCCATGCACCTCGACGGCGACCTCCTGGCCCTGCCGCGCCCGCTGCCACCGCCCACCGAGGCGGTTGCCGCCAACACGGGCGGAGTCGACCGCCCAACCGGGGACCCGGCCGGGCACGCCCGCAGCGGGGGCGCCTGGACGCAGCCGGGCAACCTGCGCGACTACCTGCCCGGGGACTCGCTCGGATCCGTGCACTGGCGCCAGTCCGCACGGGTGGACCGGCTGCTCGTCGTCGACCGGGAGCCCGAGCGTCGTCGGCCGCGGCGCCTGCGCCTCGACCTGCGGGCCGGCGCCTACACGGAAGGCGCGGAAACCACCGGCTCGCCGCGGACCGGCGGGAGCACGGACGCCGCCGCGGCGGACGCCTTCGAGACCGCTGTGAGCCGGGCCGCCGGGATGATTGAGGCCTGGGCGCGCGTAGGCCACGACGTCGAGCTGCGGCTGGGCGGCGAGTGCCACCGGGCCGCCACCGCGCACGCAGTCACGCTGCTGCGGCGCCTGGCGGTCGTGGATGCGCAGGAGGGCTACGACGACCACGTCCCGGCTCCCGATGCCGACGTGGTCATCACCGGCATCGCCGCCGCACCACCGCCTCAGCCGGCTCCTGGAGGCGTGGTGCTGGCGGTGGGTCCGGAGCCGGCCTGCGCCGCCACTGCCACGGCAACGGCTTCTCCCACCGCGGCGCCGCCCCCACGCTCGGCGGCTGTGCGGGCGGCGCCGTCCAGCCGGCCGACCACCCGCACCTCACGCTGGCAGCCAACGGCGTCCGCGCTCATCGTGGTGGCCCTGTGGCACCTGGCGACGATTGCGCTGTCGCCCCTGCTGACCCCCGAGCCGTGGGCGGCCCGCGGCCTGGCCGTCGCCGCCGCCACCGTGATGGTGCCCGGGCTGGTGCGCACCGCCTGGCCTCGGCGGGCGGGGTACGCCTGTGGCGCGGGCCTGGTGGCCGGCGTCGGTGCGCTGCTGTGGTGCTGGCGCGGTACCGGCCAGGTGGGAACCTGGCTGGCGGACCCGGCAGGTGAGCTGCGCGCTGTCGGCGCCGTCCTGCGCGACGGTATCGCCCCACTGGGCACCGACGGCGCACTCGGCTTCGCCCTGTGCCTGCTGAGCCTCCTGCTCGCCTGGGTGTGCGCACTCATGAGCGCGGGCGGCGCCGACCGCTGCGGCGCCACCGGGCTGCCCCCGGCCGCCGCTGCTGGCGCCCGGCGTCGTCCTGGGGCGGTACCCCGACGACGCCGTCGTACTGGCGGCCGCAGCCGGCCTGCTCGCGCTCATCATCACCTCGGTGCCGATGCCGGTGCCCGCGGCCGGGGCCTCAGCCCGACGCGCGCCCCGGGGCGGCACGGTTGGTGTGCTCGCCGACCGGGCCGGGATGTGGACGGCTGCGGCGGCCGTCACCGCCCTGGCGGTCGGCCTGGCCGGGCTCGTCATGCCGCACGCCCCCGCCGGCCAGATGCGGGCCTGGAGCTGGAATGTGAGCGGCGTCGGCCCTGCGGCGGTGCCCGTGCCCGACACGACGCTCACGCTCGGACAGGACCTGGTGCGCGGCTCGGCCGCAACCGCCTTCGAGTACACGGCCGAGTCCGTGCCCGCGGGCACGGCCATGCGCTTCACCCTCGCCGTCATCCGCGACCTCGACGGCGAGGTCTGGGAGCCGCTGGCGCAGCCGGGGCCCAGCAGCGCCGACACCCTGCTGGCGCCCGTCGGCGACGCCACGCTGACCGCCGGCGGCGCGGTCGTCACCGCCGGCGTGACGAGCGACGACGTGATCGCCGGCACCGCCGACCTGACGCGGATACGCATCCGCATCCGGGAGCTGTCCTCCCCGCGCCTGCCACTGCCGCAGGCGACCGTCCTCGTCGCCGCGGAGGAGGGCCGGGACGCCTCAGAGGACGGGGGCCTCACCCCCTCCCACTGGGCGTGGGTGCCCGGCACCTCCACCGTCGTCGCCCGGGGAGACAACGCCGCCACCGGCAGCACCTTCACGGCGCTGGGCTGGAACGCGGTCGCCGGCGCCGACGGCAACCCGCAGGTGCTCCCGCCCTACACGGCCGCCGCTGCGGATCCCGGGGCCCTGGCCGCCTACACGGACACGCCCCGGGGTATCGGCACGATCGCCGCTACCGCGCAAGAGGTGGTCGAGGCCGCGGGACTCGCCGACGCCGCCCCGACTGCCCGGGCCGCCGCCCTGGCCGCCTGGTTCCACGGCGGCGACTTCACCTACGACGAGGACGCCCCGGGCGGGTTCGACGCGAACTCCGAAACCACCCCGGTTGAGACGGTCAACAGCTTCCTGGCTGAGCGTCAGGGCTACTGCGTCCACTACGCGGCCGCCTTCACGCTCATGGCCCGCAGCCTGGGCCTACCCACCCGCATCGCCGTCGGCTACGCCTCCCGCGCCGAGGATCCGACCACGCCCACCGCCGTGTCCGGGCGGGACCTGCACGCCTGGCCCGAGGTCTGGTTCGACGGCCTCGGCTGGGTGGCCTTCGAGCCGACCCCCGGCGGCGCCGGGCAGCGGGCGGACACCGGGGCGGACCCGCAGCCCACGCCGACGGCGACGGCGACGGCGTCGGCGTCGGCACGGGCCGTGGCGACGGCTACGACCTTGGCGTCCGGCGAGGCGACGCCGGAACCCGGCACGGGCCGGGCGGCCGGTAGTGGCCTCCGACTGGGGCGCCTGACGCTGTGGGCGGTGGGCGCGGTGGCCGGCGCCCTGCTGCTCGCCGGCCCGGCGCTGGCGCGCGGTGTTCGGCGGCGGCGCCGTATCGCCCGCATCCGTGCCGGTGACCGTCCCGCCGCGGCCGCCTGGGATGAGCTGTACGACACCGCGACCGACCTGGGCGCATGGGGGCCCGCGCAGCAGGCGCGGCGCCCAGGAGCCGGAGCTCCGACCGCCGCGCCGGGCGGAGCCGACGCCGCCGGTCCACGTGCCCGCACACATGAGGCGCTCGCCGAGCACCTGGCCGCCACTGAGGGCCTGGGCGCCGCCGCCGGGCGCGCCATCGTGGAGTTGGCGCAGGCCGCCGTCGCCGAGGCCTTCGGGGACCGGGAGCGGGACGCCGCGCGCTCAACTGCCTCAGCCGCCGGGGACGCCGGGGACGCGTCAGCCGCCGCAGACGGCAGCCGACCGGACCCGGGGCGGTTGCTGCGCACCGCGCGGGCAGGACTGGCGCTGTCGGCCTCACGGTCCCGGCGCCTGCGCGCCCGCCTGCTGCCGGACAGCCTGTGGCGCCGGCGCTGACCGCCGCACAGCCGGGCGCAAGACGGCGCAGACGAGCCTCCCAGGTGCCTTGGAGGCGGCCGGAAGACGGCGTGTGCAGCGGCCCACACGAGTGCGATATGCAGCCCTGTGCATGAGAGGATGACCGAAGTAGCGCGCGACCCGTCGGGGCGGTGAGCGCCGGATCAGGAAGGCACACAAGATGGCGCTCTTTGACCTCAAGGACAACCGGCTTGAGCCCGCGGTTCTGGGCCGCCGCGCAACAGACGCGGATCGCAGCGCCGTCCTGGCCGCAGTGCGCCGGCAGATCACCGAAGTGCTGCGTCGGCCGCTGCTGGCGATCGGCTGGGACCAGGTAGTCGGCGGGGACGCCCTCACCGCACTGGATGCCGCCGGCCAGGTGGTCACCATCGAGGTCATCGACGCGCTCGACTCGACGGCGCTGCTGCTCGCCATGGCGCGTGCCACCGGCGCGGCCCGCAGCGGGCGCGACCAGCTCGCCTCCCGCTACCCGGGTGGCCTGCCCGCATTCGAACGTGACCTGGCCGCATTCCGCGGCAGCATGCCGACCGGCGTCGAGCCCGGTCCCCGGCTGACCCTCCTGGCAACCGAGATCGCCGACTACGTACGCCCGGCCCTGGGCATGATCGTCGGCTCCGGCGTGGAGCTTCACGAGCTGCGGGTCCGCTCCACCGAGGACGGGCGCGCCCTGGTAGACGTCGAGCCACTGCGCACCGGCGTCGTCGACCACGCCCCGGACCTGAACTGGCGTACTGCCGCGCCCGGAGCCCAGACACCGGAGACCCCCCTGCCCGAGGACGCCACTGTGCCCACCCCCGTGGTCGCACAGCCGTCCGAGCCCGAGTCCGGGCCGCAGGAGGACGCCCCGGCGGCGCCGTCGCCCGCCGGCGCCGGCAACGGGCACCGCCTGGAGGCGGCGGCACTCGGTGCAGAGCCAACCATCCCCTCCGGCCAGGCCTCGGAGGAGGCCCTGGCAACTATCGCCCAGACGATCGAGACCCCGGCCACCCTCGTGTGGCTGCGCCGACGCCGCGGCATCGACCACCGGGCGACCCTGGCCGCCGACGGCACCATCACCATCGCGGACGGCACCTCCTTCCGCGACCCCTCCGCCGCGGCCAACGCGGCCCAGAACACTCAGGACATCGACGGCTGGCGGGTGTGGCGCGTCGGCGTCGGCGGCCCGAGCCTGCGCGAACTACTGGCCTGAGGGCGGGAACCGGCACGGCGGGCGGCAAGGGTGCGGTCCAGGCTCAGGCCGTGAGCGCGAGGCGCCGCCCCAGCCAGTCCAGCTGGTCGCGCAGCGCCACCGACCACACCGCCCAGGTGTGCCCGCCGGGGTACTCCCGCTCAGTCACGGTCATGCCCGCGCGCATGGCGGCGTCCGCGACGGTGGGCACAACCTGCGCGTAGCGCTCATCCCCCGTGCCCACCGAAAGCACCCCGGCCACGCCCGCATAGCGGCCCGACGGCGCCGCCGCCAGCAGGGAGAGCGGGTCATTGGCCGCATAGGCGGCGCGGTCCCCGCCGAAGCCGACCTCAATGGTGCGCCGCTCCGAGCCCAACGTGGGGTGCTCCTCGGCGCTCAGCGCCAGGAAGGTCGGGTACACCTGCGGCGAGCGGGTCACCGCCTGCAGGGCGCAGGTGCCGCCATTGGACAATCCGCCTATCGCCCAGCGCGCAGCGGCGCCGTCCACCTGCAGGTGGCTGCGGATCCACGCCGGCACATCCTGCTCCAGGTAGGTGGCGACCCTCCCGCCGCGCACCGTGTCCGCGCACAGCGGGTTGCGGTAGGGACTGCCCAGCATGTCCGCGACCACGACCACCGGCGCCAAGCCGGCGTGCGCGGCGGCGTAGGCGTCCAGCGAGTCCTTCAAGCCGCCCAGCTCGAACCAGTCTGAGGGGCTGCCCGGCTGGCCGGTGAGCAGCACCAGCACCGGCAGCGCCGGGCGCTGCGCCGTCAGGTAGGCGGGAGGCAGGTAGATGTAGGCCTCGCGCGGGGTGAAGCCGCTGGTGCCCGACTGGTCCCCGGCCGGGATCGCGGCGGTCACGACCGCGCCGTCCTGCGGCATGTCTGCGGGAGGCCGCCAGGAGTCCTCCAGTGCTCCCGGGCCCCGCTCAGGAGGCCGGGGCAGTGCGGCCGCGGCCGGCAGGGAGTCCAGCGGCGTCGTCGCCACCCCCATGCCGAGCACTGCGGCGGCCGACGGGTAGGCCGCGAAGAACGCGTTCACGGCCAGGCACGCCGCCGCCACCGTCGCGGTGATGCTCCCGCCCGACCCGGCCGCCCGCACCAGCCGCCGCTTGCGCTCGTGCACGCGCGCCCGGTCGGCGGCGGCGTCCCCACCGAGGAGCACCTGGACGACGACGCCCGCCGTCAGCGCCACCCACAGCCACACGGTCGTGCCCACGCCGTCGGCGAAGGGCCGCCACACGCAGTCGACCGCCACCCAGCAGGCCGCCCCGACCCCGGCCCCGGCCAGCGGCGCGGCCAGCTGCCGCCGCCAGGGCAGGTGCCGGGTGCGGGTCAGCCACACCAGCGCCGCCACCACCACGACGACCGCCAGGCACGCCGCCCCCATCCACGGGTGCAGCAGACGCACCTGCCGCAGCAGCTGGACGACGTCGTCACCCATGACGCACCAGGACCTTGCCGAACCGGGCCGCCTGCACGGGGCTCATCCCGGGCAGGTAGGCGCGGGCGATCGCCAGCCCCACCGCCGGCAGGTCAATGGCCTCCGGGACCGCCAAGTACATGGGCACCGCGCGCGGCTGGAACTTCTGCTTGAAGGCGTGCAGGGAGGCGAAGCCGTAGGCGGGCTCCAGCAGCCCCGCCACACGGTCCAGAACCGGCTCCAGGCGGGCCGCCGCCGCACCCGGGCAGTCCGCATCCTGCGAGCGGGCCAGAGGCGCGCCGGACAGCGACAGCAGCTCCAGCCCGTCGGCCTGCGCGTCCTGCGCGGCCCGGGCGATCAGGAACTCGATCGCCGGACGCCAGCCGTCCCGGCGACGGCGCATCACGTCCAGCGTCAGGCCGACTACCGCGCCGCCGCGGTGCACGGGCAGCCAGGAGGTGACGGCATGAACGGTGCCCTCCGCGTCAACGGCCAGCAGCAGGCGGGTATCGGCGTCGGTGAGCTCCTTCAGGCCGCCGAGGGTGAAGCCCATCTCCGGCAGCGCCTGCTGCTCCGCCCACTGCGCGGAGATGGCGCGGATCTGGTTGCGCCAGTCGGTGGGGGCGTCCGCCCACGTGGTCCACTGGGCGGTGACGCCCTCACGGCGGGCGTGGTTCAGCGCGGTGCGCACGTCCTGGAAGGCCTTACCGCGGAAGGCCAGGCCCTCCAGGTCCAGCACCGCCTCCTCGGCGACCTGCACAACCGTCCAGCCGCGCTCCCGCGCCGCCCGCATCGTCGGCTCGTGCACGGAGTACAGGGCCGGGATGAGGCCGGCGTCAACGGCGAAGGCGGTGAAGTCGTCGACGGCGGCACCCACCTGGTCGGGGGCGGCGGCCGGGTCGCCGAGTGTGAGGGCGACGCCGCCGCCGGTGCGGTAGGCGAAGCCGCACCTGTGGCCGGGGGCGATCCAGGCCTGATTGCCCGGCCAGGTCAGCATCCAGCCGAGGGTGCCCGCACCGTGGGTGCGCACCAGTTCACCCAGCTGAGCCCGCCGCGCCCCTGAGGCGCTGTGGCGGGCGCGCCGCGTCATGCGCTCGCGGTGCCAGACGGCCAACAGCACGAGCCCCACCAGCAGCGGGGCCAGCACCCGGGTCGAGTGCTGGGCGTCGGCGGCCCAGGCCAGGGTGACGATGACGGCGAGCAGGCCGACGCCGGTGCCCAGCAGCGTGCGCAGGATGGTGCGGTAGCGCGCCGCCCGGGAGGGGCGCGTCGTCGGCCGGGAGGCGATGGGCGTCGTCGTGGGCGCGGCGGGGGCGGGCGGGATGAGGTGCGTGGTCGGGGCGGGGGTGGGCGGGATGAGGTGCGTGGTCGGGGCGGGGGCGGGCGGGATGAGGTGCGTGGTCGGGGCGGGGGCGCTGATGCGCGGGGCGGCGGGGACCGGTGCAATGCTGGGAGGACGCGGTGAAACGGCTGTGGCGGACATGTCTTCATGGTGCGCGGCGGGTGGCGTACGTCACCTCCGCCGGGCGGATGATCGGCCCCTGAAAGCGACTCGGCCCCGAGTCGGGGACATCCCCTACCTAAAGGTGGGGGTCGGGAAGACGAAAGTCGCGCTGGCGCCGTGGCCTCAGGTCAGCACGTAGCCGCGCAGCCAACGCCTCAGCGCGGAGTAGACCTGCTCACGCACGGGCGGGGCGGACAGCAGCAGGTCGTGCACGCCGCCGTCGAAGCGGGCCACCGTAACCAGGTTGCCCAGGCCGATCGCCCGGCGGGCCGTGGCATCGGCGTCGACCACCGTGTCGGTGCGGCGCGCCTCCGGGGTCCAGGTGACGCTCAAATGGCTGCGCGCGGAGCCCATCGACAGCACCGGGCAGCGCACATCCAGGCCCGCTGCCACCCGCGCCTGCCCGGCCAGGATCGCCAGCAGCCAGCCGGGCCGGATCGGCGCCGTCGGGACCATCCGCCAGCGATGGTCGACGCGCCAGCCGGTGACGTAGGGGTCATCCGCCCAGGCCGGGTCGGGCAGTTCGCCGTCGCGCTCGGCGACCCACCCGTCGGCGAGCGAGTACAAGGACTCCGGCGGGAAGGCGGGGATGGGGATCACCCGGCGCGGGTCGCGACGAGCCAGCGTACGCACCACCGGCTCACCCGCGAGCCGCACCGGCTCGGCGCCCTGGATCTCCAACCAGGCGGAGTTCAGCACCAGCGCGGAGATGGCGCCCGGGTGGCGGTCCGCCCAAAGCGCGGCGGTCAGGCCGCCGGTGGAATGACCACACAGCACCGTGGGGGTGTCCCAGCCCTCGGCGGCGCGCATGGCCGCCAGGGCCAGGCCGATCTCCTCGTCGTAGTCGGTCAGCGAGGTGACCCAGCCGAGCATCTGCCCCTCACGCAGGGAGCGGCCGTAACGGCGCAGGTCCAAGGCGTAGAAGGCGCCGCCGATCCGGGAGATCTCACGGGCGAAGTCCGCCTGGAAGAAGTAGTCGTTCCAGCCGTGCAGGTAGAGCATGGTGAAGCGCGGCGCCGTCGGCGTGCCGGGTAGGGCCGCCGGGTCCAGGGCCGGCACGTGGTGGACCAGGGTGGCGACGGCGTCGTCGTCCTCGGCGTCCGGCAGCAGCCGCAGGGTGCGGGCGCGGAAGCCGGGACCGAGCACGTCCGGACCCCAGGCGTCAACGGGTGCCACGGGGACTGCGGGGGCCGGGTGGGCGGGGTTGCTCATCGGCCGGGCTCGTCCTCGGTCAGGAAGCCGCGCAGGGCGGCGTCCATCTGGTCGGCCTCAATGAGGAAGCCGTCGTGCCCGTGCAGGGAGTGGATGGTGGTGCGGCGGGTGTCCGGGATGCCGGCGGCGAGCTCCTCGGCCTGTGCGGGCAGGAAGAGGCGGTCGGAGTCGACGTCGACCACCAGGGTGCGGGCGGTCACCGTCCCCAGGGCCGCCTCGATGCCGCCGCGTCCGGCGCCGACGTCGTGAACCATCATCGAGTGGTTGACGATCAGGTAGGTGTTGGCGTCGAAGCGGGCCAGCAGCTTGCCGGAGTGGTGGTCCAGGTAGGACTCGATCTGGTAGCGGCCGCCGACGGCGGGGTCCTCCTGGCCCTGGTGGGCGCGGCCGAAGCGCGTGTCCAGTTCCCCGGCGGAGCGGTAGGTGGTGTGGGCGATGGCGCGGGCCAGGCCCAGCCCGCGCACGGGGCCGACACGGTGGTTGTAGTAGTCGCCGTCGAAGAAGTAGGGGTCGCCCACGATGGCGAGCTCCTGCAGGTGGCACCAGGCGAGCTGGTCGGCGGTGGTGGAGGCGCCGGTGGCAACCAGTGCCAGGTTGCGTACGCGCTCGGGGTGCATCACGCCCCACTCCAGGGCGCGGTGTCCGCCGAGGGAGGCGCCGATCACCAGGTGGAAGGTGTCGATGCCGAGGGCGTCGGCCAGGCGCGACTCGGCGCGCACGGCGTCGCGCGTGGTCAGCCACGGGAAGCGGGAGCCCCAGGGGCGCCCGTCCGGGGCGGTGGAGGAGGGGCCGGTGGAGCCCTGGCAGCCGCCCAGGATGTTCGCCGCCACCACGTAGTAGCGGTCGGTGTCGATGGCGCGGCCGGGGCCGACGAGCGTGTCCCACCAGCCGGCGGTCGGGTGGCCGGGGCCGGCCTCGCCGGTGACGTGGGAGTCGCCGGTCAGGGCGTGCAGCACCAGGACGGCGTTGTCGCGTGCGGGGCTCAGCTGTCCCCAGGTCTCGAAGGCCAGGTGCGTCTCGGGCAGGATCTCGCCGGAGTCCAGGGGGAGGTCGCCGATCTCCAGGAAGTGTCGGCGGCCCGGGTCATCGCCCGGGCGCCAGGCGCCCGTGGGGGAGCCCGCCGAGCGGTCGACGAGCTTGAGGGTTGCTGTACCGACCCCCGGCACCTGTGAAATGGGCGCGGTCATGGGTGACATCGTAGCCGGGATAAGTGTTGGGCGCCCCGGGGCCGGGGATGTGCTGGGGCGGGCGGGCCGTGGTGGGGCGGGCCGTGCTGGCCAGCGGTCTTGCCGCCGGCCAGCACGGCCGCACGAGTGAGGCGTCCTCGGACCGACCTCGGTACGTAAGATCTACCGACCTCGGTGGGGAGCGGGATGAGAGCGGGATGGGAGCGGGATATTAGAGCGCGGCGACGGCGGCCAGGCCCCGCTCCAGGTCGGCGATGATGTCATCGACGTGCTCAATGCCGATGCTCAGGCGTACGGTGCCGGCGCTGATGCCGGCGCGGGCGAGCTCCTCGTCGGAGAGCTGGGAGTGCGTGGTCGTGGCCGGGTGGACGCACAGCGAGCGGACGTCGCCGATGTTGGCCAGGTTGGAGAACAGGGACAGCGCGTCGATGAAGGCGGCCCCCGCCTCACGCCCGCCGACCAGGTCGAAGGCGAAGACGCTGCCCGCCCCGCGCGGGCAGTACTTGCGGTGCAGCTCGTAGTAGGGGCTGGACTCGAGGCCCGAGTAGCGGACCTCGGACACCTCCGGCCGGCCCTCGAGCCACTTCGCGACTGCCAGCGCGTTGTCCACGTGCCGCTCCATGCGTAGGGAGAGGGTCTCCACGCCCTGGGCGATCAGGAAGGAGTCCGCCGGGCTCGCGGCGAAGCCGAGGTCCCGCTGGCCGGCGGTGTGGGCCCGCAGGATGAAGGCCATGTTGCCCAGGGGGCTGCCCACGCCGAGGTCGCGGGCGTAGACCAGGCCGTTGTAGGAGGGGTCGGGCGTGTTGAAGGCGGGGAAGCGCTCGGGCTGGAGGGAGAAGTCGAAGTTCCCGGAGTCGACGATCACGCCCATGACGGTGGAGCCGTGCCCGCCGAGGAACTTCGTGGCCGCGTGAACGACGATGTCCGCACCCCACTCGAAGGGGCGGATCAGGTAGGGGGAGGCGACGGTGTTGTCCACCACCAGCGGGATGCCGAGCGCGTGCGCGGCCTGCGCGATCGCCTCGATGTCGAGGATGTCGCCCTTGGGGTTGGGGATGGACTCGCCGAAGAAGCAGATGGTGCGCTCATCGGCCAGAGCCGCCCAGGCCTCCGGATCACCGGGGTCGCTCACGAAGCGCGTCTCGATGCCGAGCTTGGGCAGGGTGTGGTTCAGCTGGTTGACGGTGCCCCCGTACAGGGAGGGGGAGGCGACGATGTTGCTGCCCTGCCCGCCCAGCGTGAAGAAGGTCAGTGCCTGCGCGGCCATTCCGGAGGCGACCAGGTGGGCGCCGATGCCGCCTTCCAGTGCGGCGATGCGGCGCGCGACGATCTGGTTGGTGGGGTTGTCCAGGCGCGTGTAGATGGGGCCGAGGGACTTCAGCTCGAAGCGCTCGGCGGCCTCCTGGGCGTTGGGGAAGACGAATGAGGTCGACTGGTAGATCGGGATGGCCCGAGCGCCGGTGTCGGAGTCGGGGGTGTGGCCGGCCTGGACCTGCATGGTCTCGAAGCGCCAGCCGGTCGGGTCTGCGGGGGAGGGGACGTGCTCCGGAGTGCTGGACGGTGCTTCAGCCATGAGAACTCCTTGATCAATGGCGGAATCTACGACGGATTTGATGGCAGGTCGTGGAGTGGTGGCCGGGACCGCGGGAGGGCCGGGCCGAGCGGACCTGTGAGGGAAACGCTACCTCAGAGCTCAGTGTGACGAATGCCACGCATCCGCGATGCGTGTCGTAGAACCGCGCCATTCCGGGGTTGGTGGTACGTGGGGTGCCCCCTGTGGCTGCTGTGAATTCTGTTGTTCGTGTTTCTCTTGCGGGTATTGATGGGTACGGTATGCGAGAACAACCGGGGTGCGTCGGTCAAGGAGGCGCGCCGGAACATGTACGGAGAACTTGTGAGCACGACCCATCGCCCGCGCCGCTCAAGCGCCCCCATGCGCGCGAGCCTGACCGCCGCGGTACTCGCACTCGCCGTGACGTTCACCCCGGCAGTTGCCGATGAGGTGACCCAGGACGATATTGACCGCGCCAAGTCCGCCGAGCAGACGACGGCGGCCTCCATCGCCTCGCTCGAGGCCTCCCTGGCCCAGCTGAGCGTCAACACCGCCGCGGCCGAGATCGAGGCGGCCGCGGCGAACGAGGACTACCTGACCGCGGTGGATGAGCTCGACGCCGCCACCACCGAGGCCGAGACCGCCCAGGCCAACGCCGACGCCGCCGCCGAGGAGACGGATGAGGCGCGCACCGACCTGGGCGCCGTCGTCGCCGAGACCTACGAGCAGGGCAGCGCCGGCACGCTGGACGTCCTGGCCCCCTACCTGTCCGGTGAGTCCCTCGGCGATGCCACCGACGTCAGTGTTGCGCTGGTGCGCGCGGGCGAGGACACTGACTCGCAGCTGCAGAGCGTCGAGGCCCTGCAGGCGGTCGCGGACACGATGCAGTCCATTGCCGACTCCAAGGTGGAGGCCAAGCAGACGGCCGCCGACGCCGCCGCCACCGCCAAGGCCAATGCCGATGCCGCCGCCACCGCTGCGCAGGCGGCGCAGGCCTCGGCCGAGACCGAACGGGCAAGCCTCATCGCCCAGCTCGCAGAGCAGCGCAACACCACCGTTGAGCTCGAGACCGCCTACCAGGAGCAGCTGGAGGCGGAGCGCAAGGCCCGGGAGGAGGCCGCCGCCAAGGAGGCGGCCGAGCAGGCGGCTCGTGAGCAGGCCGCCCAGGCCGAGGCGGCGCGTCAGGCTGAGGAGCGCAATTCGCAGTCCTCCTCCGGGCAGTCCTCCGAGGAGTCCACGAGCTCGGGCGGGCAGTCCTCATCCGGCTCCTCATCGAGCGGCTCGTCCGGCTCCTCGTCCTCTGGAAGCTCCTCCGGCGGCTCGTCGTCGGGCGGCTCGTCCTCCGGTGGCTCGTCGTCAGGCGGCTCGTCCGGCTCGTCCTCCGGTTCCTCTTCCCAGACTCCGCGGCAAACCGCGACGAACACCAGCACAGCGAGCTCCGGCGGCGCGGCGAGCACCGCCATTGCGACGGCCTACACCTACATCGGCGTGCCCTACGTGTGGGCGGGCGAGTCCTACGCGGGAGTCGACTGCTCGGGGCTGACGATGATGTCCTACCGGGCGGCGGGCGTGTACCTGACGCACTCCTCCCGCGCGCAGTACGGCCAGGGCACGATGATCCCCCTGTCCAGCGCCCAGCCGGGCGACCTGGTCTTCTGGTCCTCCAACGGCACCCAGTCCGGGATCTACCACGTGGCCATGTACCTGGGCAACGGTCAGATGATCGAAGCGCCGACCTTCGGCTACACGGTGCGCGTGACCTCGATGCGCTACTCCGGGGTCATGCCCTACGCCGTGCGCCCCTGATCTGCCCGACGGCGGCGACTCAGGGGCGCCGTCGTCGGGCTCACCGCCGGAGCCGGGGCGGCCGACCGGTCCGGGCGGCAGGCGTCCGCCCGGGCGCGACGCGGCCGCCCCACCGCGGTTCAATCAGGGGCGGCCACGGTGGCCCGTCTCAGTGCCCCTCGCGGGCGATGCGGGCGGCCTCGCGCTCGTAGGACAGGCGGATCTCCGCCTCGGCCTCCTCACGGCCGACCCAGTGCGCGCCCTCCACGCTCTTGCCGGGCTCGAGGTCCTTGTACACCTCGAAGAAGTGCTGGATCTCCAGGCGGTGGAACTCGGAGACGTCCTCAATGTCGGTGCGCCAGGAGGCGCGCTGGTCGCCCGCGGGCACGCACAGGACCTTGTCGTCCCCGCCCTTCTCGTCGCGCATGCGGAACATGCCCAGGGCGCGGCAGCGGATCAGGCAGCCCGGGAAGGTGGGCTCCTCCAGCAGGACCAGCGCGTCGAGCGGGTCCCCGTCCTCGCCCAGGGTGTTGTCGATGAACCCGTAGTCGTCGGGGTAGCGGGTGGAGGTGAACAGCATCCGGTCCAGCTTGATGCGCCCGGTGGTGTGGTCGAGCTCGTACTTGTTGCGGTTCCCCTTGGGGATCTCAATCGTCACGTCGAATTCCACGGCTGTCTCCATATCTTGCGTTGCCTGCGTGTGGGCGCCCCGAGTGCTCGGGACGCCGGCCTGCCCGCGACACGACGAGGACGGCGTCGCGCCGGAAGGGCCGGTCCGATAGCACTAGTGTGGACTATGACGGCGCATCCGGAGGGGAAAGCCATGCGGCCCGCCCGAGGTGGCAGGGCTTCCCGCCGCGGTCGCGCCCGAAGCTCGCCTACAACGTCCGCCCGACCCTCGGAGGAGCCGTGCACAAGGCCCAGATCGCTGCCCTGACGGCAGCCACGCTCGTCGTCTTCGGCGCCTATTACGGGCTGGCCGACGCACTGGATCTGGTACCCGGCGTGCTGACCGCATCGCCCGCCGACTACACGGTCCAGCCCTTCCCCACGGCCTCCGCCGTCGCCCAGGAGCCCGACGCCGCCTCCGGCCTGGCCGCGGACGCACCGGTGCCCGATGCCGCCGAGCTGACCGCCCTGGCGAACACGCTGGCGGGGGATGAGCGGGTAGGCAAGGGCACGACAGGGGTGTCGATCGTGGACGTGGTCAGCGGCGAGGAACTGGTGGATGTTCGCGCCGGCTCGCCCCTGACTCCCGCATCCTCGAACAAGGTGCCGGTGGCCTGGGCGGCGCTGTCACTCATGGGCGCCGAGCACACGCTGCGCACCACCGCCGTCCTGGAGGGGAGCACGCTGACCCTGGTGGGTGGCGGGGACGTCCTGCTCGCTGAGGACGCCGGCGACCCGGACGCGACGGTGGGCCGCGCCGGCCTGGGCGACCTGGCCCGGAGCGCCGCCGCGCAGCTGGAGGCGCAGGGCGTCACCAGCGTCACCGTCGCCCTGGATGACACCCTGTTCACCGGTCCCACCTGGAACGACGCCTGGGCCGCGGGCAACGAGTCCTGGGTGGCGCCGATACAGCCGCTCATGGTTGACGTGACCGCCTACCCCTCCGGCGGCTACCCGGCCGACCCCGCCATGGATGCCGCCCAGGTCTTCGCCGACCACCTGCGCGCCGCCGGCATTTCGGTGACCGGGCAGGTCAGCCGGGCGGCGGCGGGCGCGGAGGCCACCGAGTTGGCGGCCGTCGAGTCCGCGCCGCTGGCCGACATCCTGTCCGTCTCCCTGAAGGCCTCCGACAACACGATGACGGAGGTTGAGGGGCGCCTGGTGGCGCTCGCCGCCGGGGAGGAGGCCAGCTTCGACGGCGCGACTCGGGCGGTGCTCGCCCGGCTGCGGGACGACGGCTTCGACGTCAGCGGCGTCACCATGCGCGACTCCTGCGGCCTGGCCCTGGGGGACAAGGTCCCGGCCCGGCTCCTGGCCCAGATCATCGCCCGGGCGGCGGGCGACGACGCCGGCACCACCGGACGCAGCCTCATGACGGCACTGCCCGTGGGCGGCCTGGACGGGACGCTGGATGACCGCTACGTGGGGATCTCCGGCGCGGGCACGGTGCGCGCCAAGACCGGCTCCCTGGATACGGCGGCATCCTTGACGGGCACGGTGGTCACCGCCGACGGGCGCCTGCTGGCATTCAGTGTGATCGTGGACGGCTTCGAGGAGGGCGGGCTGTACTCCGCCCGGATGGCCATCGACGACGATCTGGTCTCCCCGCTGGCCGCCTGCGGCTGCGGGGGCTGAGCGGTGAGCGCGGTGCCGGGCGGGCCCGTCCAGGACGGCGTCGGCGGGGCTGCGGCTTGCGGGGCTGCGGCCGACGGCGTCGACTGGGAGGGGGCGTTGCGGCTGGCCCGCCTGGCCACGCCGGCCGGGCCGCGGGTGCCCGGGGCGGACCGCCGCGGCATCGTGGTGCTGCTGCGGCGCAGTGCGGAGGACGCGCTGCCGTGGGCGGCGCAGATCACCGGCATGAGTCGTGCGGGCCGTCTGGCGGCGCAGACGATGCGTGTGCTGGTGGTGGACCGGGCGGGCCTGCAGCGGGCCAATGCCGCGTTCCTGCGCACGCTCATGGAGCGGGTGCCGGAGCCCGCGGGCTCGCGGGCCGGGGTGCCCGACGGCGTCGGACGCGCCGCCGTGACCGGCGCGGTGGCCGGCCTGCTCGGCCTGGTGTCCACGCGTGTGCTCGGCCAGGTGCTGCCGGCGGGGGCGGAGCCCGGAGAGGGCGGCGGCGTGGACGCGGGCGCGGGTGCTGGGGCCGCCCACCAGGCCGCGCCTGACCCCGCGCAGGGGGCCGCCGCGGGGCCGGGTGCTGGCGCCGTCGCGGGCACGGTCCGCATGCTGCTGGTGGCGCCGAATGTGCTCGGTGTGCAGCGGGAGTGGGACCTGGACCGGCTGGACCTGCCCGCCTGGGTGGCGCTGCACGAGGCCGCTCACGTCCTGCAGCTGACGGCCGCGCCCTGGCTGGCCGACTATCTGGCCGCGCAGGTGGTTGAGGTCGCCGACGCGCTGGTGCGCCTGCCGGAACCGGGCGAGCCCCGGGGCGTGTCCCGACTGGTTCGGGCGCTGCGGTCCGGGACGGCGGCGGGGCCGGAGGCGCTCTCGCCGCTGCTGGCCGACCGCCTGGGGGCCGCCGAGCGTGAACGGCTGGCCGCCGTCGCCGCCACCATGGCGCTGCTGGAGGGGCATGCGGAGGCGGTGCTCGACGCCGTCGAGCCCAGCCGGATGCCCTCGGTGCACCGGCTGCGTGCCGTGCTGCGGCACTCTCGCGACGGTGCCGCGGCCACGGTGCTGGAGCGGCTGCTGGGGGCGGAGGCCAAGCGGGCCCAGTACGTTGACGGGGCGGAGTTCGTGCGCGCCGTCGTCGACCGGGTGGGGCATGCGGGACTGAACGTGGTGTGGCGGGCGCCGGAGAACCTGCCGCGGCCCGAGGAGATCGCCCGGCCCGAGGCCTGGATCGAGCGGCTGGGACTGTAGCCGGGTGTGAAAGGATGCCGCCGGGACTGGAGCCCTCGCGTTCTCCCGACGCCGCCCCAGCCGCCGCAAGTTGTATGCCGAGAACTCGCCGGAGAACCAGGAGGCTCACACATGGATGCCGCGGACATGGGACAGGACCTGCAGCAGGTGCTCATCACCGAGGAGGAGATCAACCAGCGCCTTGATGAGATGGCCGCACAGATCGACGTCGACTACGCCGACCGCGACCTGCTGCTGGTGGGCGTGCTCAAGGGGGCCGTCTACGTGATGGCGGACCTGTCGCGCCGACTGCACCGCTCGGTGCCCATGGACTGGATGGCGGTGTCCTCCTACGGGTCGGGCACCAAGTCCAGCGGGGTCGTGCGCATCCTGAAGGATCTGGACGCGGACGTCACCGGCCGGCACGTGCTGGTGGTGGAGGACATCATCGACTCCGGGCTGACCCTGTCCTGGCTGCTGGGGAACCTGTCCAGCCGCGGCGCGGCCAGCGTGGAGATCGCCACCCTGCTGCGCAAGCCGGAGGCTGCCAAGGTGGAGGTGGACGTCAAGTACGTCGGCTTCGACATCCCCACCGAGTTCGTGGTCGGCTACGGGCTGGACTACGCGGAGAAGTACCGCAACCTGCCGTTCATCGGGACCCTGCGCCCGGAGGTCTACGGCGGCTGAGGCGTGGGCTTCGGCCTGGATGACGCCGTCGAGCCTGGTGCCGCGTCGGGTGCGTGTCCAACGATTGTCAGGGGAGCGGGTCGGGGATGACGTCGATCACGCCCATTCCGTAGGAGGTATGTGAACCGACGTTGGTATAGCGGGCCAGGGCCATTAGCCGCGAGAAGGCGGCCGTGGCCGGGGTGCCGGTGGGGCCGCAGATGCGCAGCCGGCCGGCGCGGGCGGGGATGCGTCGGTCGGCGAGTCGGCCGCGGGAGTCGCGTCGGGGCATGCCCAGGCCGACGGCGACGGCGTGAGTGCGGTCCTCCATGGCCAGGAGCCGTTCCAGATGGGCGCGTTCCGGCAGCGTTGGCGCGGTCTGGGGCGACCAGCGGCGCCAGCGGCTGTGGAGGCTGGTTGCCAGGGATGTTGGGGTGATGCCGGGCGAGTGTCGGCCCCGGGTGGTGAACACGGTGGGGGACAGCAGCTGGATGCTCCAGGCGTTGTGCTCGCAGGTGGCGGCCAGTTCCTCCCAGGAGGACTGCTCAAGCACCTGCGCTTCCAGGGCGGCGGCGAGGACCGTGTGCTCGGCGCCGTCGCCGAGCGGCAGTACGCCGCCCCAGGCGAGCCAGGCGTCGAGCGTGTCCAGGAGGTGATCGTTCAGGATACGCAGCTCGATTCCGATCATGCCCGGCGACTCGTCCATCTGGCCCAGGCAGTAGGGCTTGGGGCCGGGGGCGTCGTGCGGCGTGCGGTGGGCCAGGCTGGGCAGGTGCCGGGCGCGTGCGGGGGAGATGCCTGCGGGCAGATCCAGTACGTGGCCCCAGGCCGCGTGGAGACGTCGGGGCGTGGCGTGGACGCGGGCGTCGACATCGAAGCGGATGTACACGGTAGCGGGCACGGTCACGCCTCCTGCTGGTTTGTACGCGTGTGCGTCACGACGTTGTGTGCGGCGGTGGTGGGATCGGGACGCCGAGTACATCCTGTCACCGATCAAGCGGGTACGGGAGCGAATTAGCTGTACTAGCTGGTGGAGTCTTGCGATGAGGAGTGCCGTTGTACAGGGGGCGTTGGCAAGGGGAGAGGAGACGGAGCGACAGTGCCGGGTTGCGGGTGTGGCTGGTGGCGTTGGTGTGGCCTGTGTGGATGGTGTGACACCTGCTGGTAGGTCACAGTTCGGTCTACGATACAAAGATTGGTACGTTTTGACCCCGACTTTTCCGCATGACTTCGTTGAAAGTTGGTGGCTGGAGGGGCCTGGAGGGGTGTCGGTGGCGCTTGGCGTGTTTTCAACGAAAGGTGGTACTTTTGGGGTGGTGCCGGTCGGTCCCGTGGGGTGCTTGCGGGGTCGGTGGCGATCTCGCCTCTGGAAGTGGCGGAATGACGCGGTTTCCAGGGGTAGGGGTCAGGAAGCACCTCGCACCTCAAGGTGCATTAAGACGACGTTGGCTTCCATTTGGACCTCCTGTCCAAATTGGTCAGGAAGCACCTCGCACCTCAAGGTGCATTAAGACCCGTTGGTGAAGTGTGCGTTTATCTACAAAGCGCCCGTCAGGAAGCACCTCGCACCTCAAGGTGCATTAAGACGCTGTATAGTCCAGCCCAGCCGCAACAATAGACATGTCAGGAAGCACCTCGCACCTCAAGGTGCATTAAGACTTCTCCCGAAGAGTGTTCCCGGCGTGCCGACGGAAGGTCAGGAAGCACCTCGCACCTCAAGGTGCATTAAGACTTGGCGGCGATGACGCGGTTGACAGCTTCGTTGATACGTCAGGAAGCACCTCGCACCTCAAGGTGCATTAAGACGAACGTGCCGGCCGCGCCGCGCGGAGCGCAGCGCTAGGTCAGGAAGCACCTCGCACCTCAAGGTGCATTAAGACCTCCGGGCAAGCGTCTGCCCAGAGCCCAACATATAGTCAGGAAGCACCTCGCACCTCAAGGTGCATTAAGACGCTCTGCTTCACGGACGTGGTGATGGTGTTCTGGTAGGTCAGGAAGCACCTCGCACCTCAAGGTGCATTAAGACATGACCGACATCAATTTTTTGTTACGCATCGTCGCGTCAGGAAGCACCTCGCACCTCAAGGTGCATTAAGACTTGGTGACGCGACGCTGGACGCGCTCGGCGGAGACGGTCAGGAAGCACCTCGCACCTCAAGGTGCATTAAGACGAGAAGGAAAGTTTGTTGAGGGCGTGATTGACGCGTCAGGAAGCACCTCGCACCTCAAGGTGCATTAAGACGACCTCGTTCGCAGCGGGAGCCTGGGACTGGGGCTGCGTCAGGAAGCACCTCGCACCTCAAGGTGCATTAAGACCGATTCGCTCTAGATCCTCCTTACTCAGCTCGTCAGGAAGCACCTCGCACCTCAAGGTGCATTAAGACTTCCGCCTCGGCGGCGGTGTCGGCCTGTGCGGCGAGTCAGGAAGCACCTCGCACCTCAAGGTGCATTAAGACTTTTGCAGTGTCGGCCGTAGCCGGCCACGGGCGAGTCAGGAAGCACCTCGCACCTCAAGGTGCATTAAGACCAGTCATTGCGGTCGTTACTCATGCTTCCTCCTTGAGTCAGGAAGCACCTCGCACCTCAAGGTGCATTAAGACATCTCTTCCCGGTCCTCTGCTGCACAACGCAGACGTGTCAGGAAGCACCTCGCACCTCAAGGTGCATTAAGACAAGGGCTGTGAAGCACAAAATTACGTTCGCGCAGGTCAGGAAGCACCTCGCACCTCAAGGTGCATTAAGACTGTCACGCACGCTCCTTGACCATCGCCGCGACATAGGTCAGGAAGCACCTCGCACCTCAAGGTGCATTAAGACACACGCTCCTCCGACCAGACCTCCGTCTCAAACCTGAGTCAGGAAGCACCTCGCACCTCAAGGTGCATTAAGACTGATTGCTATCATTCTGGACCTCCTGTCCAAATTGTTAGTCAGGAAGCACCTCGCACCTCAAGGTGCATTAAGACGGACGTCCGTTGAGCTGGAAGATCAGGGCGACCTGTCAGGAAGCACCTCGCACCTCAAGGTGCATTAAGACCTCCTCGCTCGGCTTGAAGATCGTGCCCCACATGGGGTCAGGAAGCGCCTCGCACCTCAAGGTGCATTAAGACCCGCAGGCGTATCGAATCGCTACGCCGTTGATAAGGGGCTCTTCCGGATTTAGGGGTGTGGGGTAGGCGCGGGCGCCTCGGTCTGGTGTGGTAGTGACTCGGGCCTGGCTGGTGGGCCTGCCCGGTGTCAGTAGTCGAACCCGCGGGCTGGTCGCGCGTGTCGAGCCCAGGCGTATACGCGCGGACAGCTGGCGTTCGGGGTGTGAGTGGTGGTGAATGTCCAGATTCGGGACAAACGGTGCGGGCAGCGTCCCAGGCCACGACCAAAACGTTGGAATCATGCGGGTTCCAGAACGACTCACGCCCACGTGGGCGGCGTTTGTCCCGAATCTGGACACTTTTCCGGGATGTGCGGCAGCAGCGAGCGCCGCCGCAGGCGTACCCGCAGGTGAGTAGAGCAGCACGCGAGCCACACGTGCGCCGGACAACGCACCCTCAAGCTGGAAGAGCCCGTTACACCGGGGCCTGCCCTGCGGGCCTGCGGTCAAAGGTCCAGCACCAGTCGAAGTCCATCGTCCACGCGGGCGAGAATGTGCATGGGGACAGCGCCGATGCGGTTGTTCAACCTGGAGCGGTCAACGACAAGAGTTTGCGAGACATTGACGACGCACTGCTTGGGCAGACCCGCCTCACCGCGCTCCAGCTCGACGTTGCCCGGCGCCGCTGCCAGGCGCAGGTTGCTGGTTATGGCTGACACGATGACGGTGGCTATACGGGATCGGTTGAACCGGTCCGAGGAGACGATCAGGGCGGGCCTGAGGTAGCCGGGTTCCGAGCCGATGGGGTCGCCGAAGTCGAGCCACCAGACCTCACCCCGAGCTACCACGGCCATGCCCCCGACTCGATGAGTCTCCTGGCCGGTGTCAACGGCGTCTGTGCCGACTCGACATCTTCGAGGGCGTTGAGCGCTTCAGTCACAGGATCATCGCTGTAGCGAACAATCAGGTCGTGGACGGCCTTCGTGTACAGCTGCGAACGGCTCCAGCCGAGGCGCCGCGCAACTTCCTCGGCCTCCTGGAATACCGGGTCTGGAATGGATACCGCTGTCTTCACACACTGAGTATAACTGGTATGACCGGACTGATCTAGGCGGTCTTGTGCGCTCGGATGTACGGTTTCGCCCGCCACCGCCTCTCCCGAGGGCGGATGGTGGGTGCCGGTGTGCCCGAATGCCCCACTCATTCACGCCGTCGGCGCTACGATCAACCTGCGCCACCTCGCCACTCGACGAAGAGATCATGGAATGGACTCGCACCCAGACATCCCACCACCTTCCGCCGGCGGAGCACGTCCGACGGGAATCCCGGCGCCTGCTCGCCGGCGAGGTCCCAGGAGCTATCGGCAACGGCGCAGGCGCCGCCGCAATGACGAGTTCCGTGCTCCGCGCCGGGACCAGTTCCTCGGCCAGGACCTTCCACCACTGGCGAGGCGCTCCCTCCTGCCGACTGCGTCCGCGGACGCCGACGCACAGGACTCGGCCGGTACCACCTCGAACTCCGTGTACGAGCGCATCAGCTCGATCGAGACCCTGACAGCGGCCTGGGAGACCGTGCTCGCACGTGACGCCCGCGACGGGGTGCTCCAGAAGCAGACCCGCGCCATCGTCGGCGACCTCGAGCGCTTCCTCGACGAACTCTCAACCTCACTGCGCGAGGGCATCTACACCCCCGAGCCCTTCATGCGCCTGGACATCCCCAAGCGTGAGCCCGGCGAGACACGGGCGCTCCACGTCCCCTCCATTCGCGACCGCATAGTCGAGCGCGCCGTCCTGGATACGATCGCCCACAGGGCCGACCTGCTGATGTCCACCTGCTCATTCGCCTACCGCACCGGCATCGGCACCGACGACGCCATCGACCTGCTCGCCACCCTCCGCGACGACGGCTACCAGTACGTGCTGCGCACCGACGTGGAGGACTACTTCCCCAACGCGGACGTCGAGGACGCCCTCACCGTGCTCTCCCCGGTGCTGCGGTGCACGCGGACCATCAACCTGATCCGTCTGCTCGCCCGGCCCCGCCGCGCCCACGGCGAGCGGCGCGTGCGGGGCCGTGGTATCGCCCAGGGCTCCTGCCTGTCCCCGCTGCTGGCCAACCTGGCGCTGGCCGACGTCGATACCGCGCTGTGCGACGCCGGCTACGGCTATGCCCGCTTCGCCGACGACATCGTCGTGTGCGCCCCCACCGAGGACGACCTGCTGTCCGCCTACGACCTGCTCAGTTCCCGGGTCGCCGCCCACGGGCTGAGCCTGAATCAGGAGAAGACCACCATGACCACCTTCGACGAGGGCTTCTGCTACCTCGGAGTCGACTTCTCCCGCACCCGCCCGGCGGTGGACCCCCACCACGACATCAAGGGCCGTCCCAACCCGGACAAGGTCGTCTACGTCGGCCGCGACGGCGCGCGGCTGCACGTGACCAAGGGCCGGCTGATCGTCGACGGCGCCGACGGCCTCCCCCAGGTCTCCATTCCCCGGCAGGCGGTCAGCCGCATAGTGCTCACCGGCGCCGTGGGGCTCTCCGCCGGGGCGCGCTCCTGGGCGCTGTACAACGACATCGACGTCGTCTTCCTCTCCCGCCGCGGCAGCTACCTGGGGCAGCTCTCCGGCCTGCGCGACACCGCCAACGCCCGGCGCCTGCTCACCCAGGCCGCCTTCGCCGCCGACGACGGTGCCCGCCTACCGCTCGCCCGCGCCATTGTGCGGGCCAAGCTGCGCCACCAGGTAGGCGTCCTGCACCGCATCGGCCGGCGCGACAGCGGGGCCGACATCGAGGCGACCTGCACCACCATCCGGGAGCTGTCCGAGGACGCCGCCCACGCCGCCGACACCGACGAACTCATGGGCCTGGAGGGGGCGGCGTCGACCGAGTACTTCGAAGCACTGTCCCGACTCGTGCCCGAGGACGTCTCCTTCCAGGGACGCAGTCGACGCCCGCCCAAGGACCTGGCCAACGCCGCCTTCTCCTATGCGTATGCGATCCTGCTGTCGGAGTGCACCGGGGCGCTCATCGCCGCCGGGCTCGAGCCCTCGCTGGGCGTGTTGCACGCCTCCACCGACAAACGCCCCAGCCTGTCCCTGGACCTGATGGAGGAGTTCCGCCCGCTACTGGTGGACCGTACCGTCATGGCGCTGCTGCGCTCCCGCCGTCTGCGCCCCGAACACGCCACCGACTCTCCCGACGGCGACGGCGTCTGGCTGGGGCCGGAGGGCAAGAAGGCACTGGTGGACGGCTACGAGGCGACTTTGCAGCGGCAGGTCAAGGGGGCGCTGCCGGGCTTTGCGGGTACCTGGCGGCGCCACATTCACCACCAGGCGCAGCTGCTGGGGCGGGCCATCACCGAGCCCGGCTACGAGTGGACCGGTGCGGCATGGCGATGATCGTTATTCTGGCCTACGACGTCGCGGCGGACTCTCGCCGCACCCGCCTGGCCGCGGCGCTGGAGAGCTGGGGATACCGGATTCAGGAGTCGGTGTTCCAGCTGCGGCTGGAGGAGGGGGAGCTCGACGAGGTGCGTGAGCGTGTCAATGACATCATCGACTCCCGGGACGATGTGGTTCACCTCTATCCGTTGTGCGCGAACTGCCTGGGGCGCGCTGAGGTGCACGGCACCGCCCCGGCCCTTGACGACGGCGGCCTGTACCGCGGGGTGTGGTGAGACAGCGCTGGCCGCCGGCAAGGCGCCGGGACGAGGCAGCGTCAATCGTCCTCCGATAGGAATGCGGTGATCTCCTCAGCACTGATTGGGCGGCCTATTCGAAGCAGGTGCAAGCCGGTCTCCTCATCAACCTCGGCTGTGGGGGACGGCTCGATCTGGTTGGGGCCGGGTGCAGTCGACTCCGACGCTATTGCGGGCATGGGTGCCTCCGATTGTCATTGGCGGATCAGTGTACGCTGGGGCGAAGGAGGGGCGGCAATGGCAGACATTGCAACGGGACGGGTGCGGTTCCGCGACGTCGAGCCTTATGACGTACCGGATTCGCTCGACGAGTTACGGGGGCCGGCCACGGGGCCGGTGCAGTTGCCTGCCGGTGTGCGTTGGGTGTCCGGTGACCGCACCTATGACGTGGGTCGCGAGTACACAGGGAGACTCGTCTACCAGGCCGTGCTTGCCGAGGGCCTGGTAGACGAGCAGCGTCGGTTCCTCAACCGTGGCCGGACCATTGAGCTGTGGCCGGTGCTCAACCTTGACAAGAGGATCGTGCAGCTGTGGGAGGGGCGGTTTCCGGAGCTGCACGGGCGTGCGCGGCAGTGGTAGACAACCTCGCCGCCGAGCAGATCCCGGCTTTCGCCCGCACTACCTGGCGCAGCGTCTCGATCAGGTCAGTTCGATTACACCCGGCTCGTGGCTGACTACAGCGTGACGCCCCAGCAGCTCGACGGCGTGAAGGAACGTCTGAAGAGCTGGCGGCAGGAGATCCGGGTGCGAGGGCGCCGCGCTGAGTAGCGCTGGGCGGATCGGCAGCGGTGCGTATCGGATGCATTCTACGGCGGCGCACTGCGCTGCCGCGCCTCAGTCAAAACTCGTTACTCAGTATCTACGGCAAGGTGAAGTCGTTGCTGCAAGCCCTGGTTCCGGGAATGACGTACTCGTCGATGGGAGTGTTAAGCGGTTGTTCCTTCATGGCCTGAACGCAGATGTGCCAGAGCTGGCCGTCCTCGACTCTCTCTGTGCGCTCGTCGTCTTCTAGCAGTTGATTCAGGTAGTCAACCGGGTAGTGCCTCTCAGTAACTTCCCTGTCTCCCGAATAGCGAGGGATGGAGTACGCGTATTTTACAGGTTTCACGGCTACGACCGTGAGGTCGTAACCGTGCACTTCGGGGTCGTCAACGATGCTCCATCGTATATCCACCCCGTTGTCTTCCAGTATGGTCACTTCGATCGGTGCCGTAGCGCCGCCGGCGAGGGAAGTCGACGTGGGTGATGGGCTTGGAGTTGGCCGGAAGCATGGGGCGAATCTGAAGTCGTTGACTCCGAGCCAGGTCAACAGTACGGGCACGAAGATAGCGAGACTGAACCCAAGGAGCTTTCGCAGGCGGGGGTGTCGTGTTCCTTGTTCTCCATGTACTGTCCGCTGGTCATCGTTTGGCGTCAATGGTCATCCCTTCGGTGCGCTATCAGGAGCCAGAAGACCGGGAAGGTCGTAGGTGTGGGCGAGTGCGTGCTTGTTATCCGGGATACTCTGCTTGACGCGGTTCTCCTCGCGGTTCTTGAACCAGTTGGTGGTAGCGGATACTCCGGTCTTCTTGTCCGCGGGCTTGTCTGCGTCAGGATACTGGACCGGTGCGGCGTCATCCCATCCGTAGGCTGCACGTACGAAGGAACGCACCGGCAACGTGGACTCGAAGCCATCCGGTAGTGTGTCCAATGCGTCGGCGAGCCTGGCGAAAGGCGTTGTCGCCGTGTCGATCGGCATGCTGCCCAGGCATCCGGACAACTCCGTGTACAGCTGAGCGAATTCCTCACCGGTGTTCATGCGCACATCGGTGGCTCTGATCTCCACACTGCCAAGCCCCAATGGCTTGCCGAAACCGAGTCGGTGATAGCCCCGGCGCATCGACTGGTCATTGAGGGATGCGCCGGCGGGTACCAAGCGCTCGGGCGTGAGCAGCCAGAGCAGGACGGCCAGCTCCTCCCTTGTGATTCCTTCGAACCGGATCGAGGTGCTGAATGTGGCGCCGGGGAGCAGGTAGGAACCGACGACGGTGTCGTGCGGCCCAACATCGGCATGGAGCGGCGTGCTGTTCGGTAGGTCATCGTCTCTGCCAAGTAGCCCTCGGTGCGTTGGGTAGACCTTGCGGATGAGCGATTGGCCGAACTGATAGGTACCGGCGCGAGTGGTGGCCTCGGGGAGGGGCTCACCTTGCTTGCCCCGCAGGTAGGGAACCCCTGTCGACGGCTTGGGGCTGGCCAGAGTAGGCACAAACCACCCGGAGTATCCCTCCTCGGGCAGGCGCAGCCAGGTGCGGCCTGGCGGGAGCGGCTCCGGCGTTACAGGCCGAATGGTGATGCGGCCTCGTACGGCCGCCGCCTGGTCCGTACCCGGCTGCTTCTTGTCGGTGACGAAGCCCCACATGCGGTCCCCGGCGGAGGCCTCGTCGTAAGTGCGCGCCGGGGAAACGCCCGTCTTCTCGGCCAGCGCTGCCGGGGAAACCGAGCCCGGAGCGACGCGCCGGCCAACTTGAGACGGCGTGAGCCCGGTGATGTTGCCCTTGTTCGACACCGAGGCGAACAGAGGGATGCCTGGGCCTTTGGAGGCGAGTTTCAGCAAGAACTGCTTGATCTGTACGCGGTCGGCCATGACAGCGGAGTCTTTGCCCGTGTGTACCTTGGGATCAGAGGCGCCGAGTATCTGTCCGTGCTTATTGATCTTGCCATTGTCGATCTCATGGATTAGCCATGTCTTCGAGTCGGTCGACTTGCGAGTATTCGTATTACGAGGGGTGCCCGCCTTCTCGCGGTCCATGAGTTGGCGAATGTTCTCCAGGTAGCTGTGAATGACTTCTACCAAGCGATCGAGGATGTCCTCGCTGACGGGAAGGGATATGTGATTCTTCTTCTTGTTGAAGAAGACGAACTCGTTGAGCTTGGTGTCGATCAGCGGGTCGGAACCCTGAGGGGTTAGTCTGACGATGTAGCCCTCATACGGGCCATTCTGGTCTATTTTGCGATCTTTTGTGCCGCAGAAGCGTTCGGTTCCTACGGCTTCTACTACCGCGCGCTGTGTTTTGTAGAAGGCCTCCGTCTGGACGGTGAAGCTAATCTTAGCAAGGTGCGGAGTGGCGCGACGCAGGTCAGCCAGTCTATTCTCGACATCGCGGGATGTCACTCCCTCGGCGTACCGGCACTTCTTCCCCTTCGTTGAACCTGAGTACATCCAGGTGCCTGTCGAATCGTAAAGCGCTGTGGCGGAAGCAGGGCTATTGGGCAGAACCGCTGCACACACGTGCGTCGGACGGTTCCAGCCACGCCGACCCGGGACATCATTCATTCCCAGCATGACCCGAGCCCGCAATCCCGTCTCGGAATCCGCGGCGCCTCCGCCACGCACAAGGAAGACCGGATACAACGTCGTCGACTCCTGCGTAGTGCGCCTGTGGGTGAGAACCCGGTCGTGATCGGCGAATACGCGCATGCGCGAAGCGGTGACTGCCTCGTACGCGGAGGAGAGCACACCCTTGAGCGTGGTGACCGGGATGGTGACATCCTCCCAACTGCGGGCGCCTTCCGGATCACCGCTGCGCGAAGCGACCACGACTCGTCCGTCGACGGTTCTCTGCCCGGGGACAGTTCGGGAGGCCGCCTTGATGCTGACTTCGATCTCACCGGACAGCGTGTCGGGAGAGAGCTGATCGTGCCCCGATGGGGTGTGTTCACCGAAGAAGTGACCCGTGGACCTGGGCACGGTCGGGATTCCGTTGTAAGCGTGGTGCCATGTCATCGGGGGCGTCCTCCCAGAATGGGATCCTGCGGATGGTGTGGGTGTCTACCCTTGGTGCCGCGTTCGTGAACCCTATTGAGAGAACTATCGTCGTCGGCCACGATACGATGTGCGGCCATAATTCCGCTGGCCGCCGTGGTTCTTCTTGTGCTCGGTGATGTGCAAGGGCTTGGTCGACTCCGGGCCGAATAGGTCGCGCGGCGCGATGCCCTTGCCCCGTTTCGGCTCGCCAGTCTCGAAGTCGATGCGGTTGTTCTCCCTGTTCTCCTTCAGCCGCATATGGCGCACCGGACTGCCATCGTCGTAACCGTAGGCAGCACGCTGCATCGCCTTAACCCACGGAGTCTTCGCCAGCGCGGAGGCCTCCGGGAGCTCGAACTCCCCCGGATCGACCACCGGGTCTACGCAGCCGAGGCAGCCGGTGAGTGCTGTGTACTGCTCAGCGAAATGTGAATTCTTGCGCACACGCAAGCCAGCCGGTGCGACTCGCACTTCCAGCACGCCCAGACCGAGTGGCTTGCCGAGTCCCATCCGCAGATAGCCGACGGAGCCGCGTGCGCCTGCGGGTACCAGGTTCTCCGGGGTCAGTACCCAAAGGAGAGCGCCGAGCTCGGCGCCCGAGACATTGTTGAACGACAGTCGGCACCTCAGCACACTCCCCGCGGCAACCCACGCGTCAGCGGTGAGCCGTACGTCGTCATTCGCCTGGTCGACGCCGTCCTCGACGGGCAGGACAGTGGCGGACCGGGGCATACCCGGAGCATCGAGAATATCGCGGTGAACAGGGTAGGCCGCGACGCCAAGCAGCTGCCCGGGGACAAAGTGCTCAGACCGTTTCAAGGGGCGTCGTTGGTGGCTAGGAGACTGTGATTGTGGAGTTTTGCCTTGGGCGTCGGTGAGGAAACGGCGCGCCGAATTGGGCTTAGGGCTCAGGAGGGGAACCAGTCGGGCGGGTTCCTTTCTGATCAACGCGCCGGAGGTATCGACCGCACTGACGATTACCTGTCCCCGGGCTGCTACGTCGCCTCCCTGAGGGGCTTCCCGCACCTCAGGTACCACATATCCGAACAGGCGGTCCGCAGCGGACGACTGCTCGGCCGAGGCAAGCGGAAGCACTCCCTGTTCCTTCGCCAGCGAATAGGGGCTGGCGGCATATGCGTGGCGGCCAATGAGGATCGGTACGACTTCATGGACGGCCACCTTGCCGGTCTGAGTGTTCCTGTGAACGACCGCGTACGCCAGGCTACCGCACTTCAGCTCTGTAGCGTGCTCAGCAGTGGCGCGGTTAGCTCGGTGCTGCCCATCGCCCTCGCGTTCGCGGATGTAGCTGTCAACCACCAGCTTATAGCCCTCGCACACCGCGTTGCTCAGGACGACCTCCTCAGGGTGTTCACTGACGTCGAAGAACACCCTCTCATCGTGCTTATGGGCAAACAGCTGATTCGGTTCGTCGCCGACGGCGGTGGTGCGGAAGACGTATCCAGTCTTGTTCTCCATGGTGTCCACGACTCTGACGTTGTCCCTGATGCGAAACGCCTCCAGGCGCCGACCGCCTGTGTCGTAGATGTGCGTGACCTGCCAGTAGGAATAGCGCGCAGTTCCGCGGCCGCCGTTGTGCAGGCACAGAGACATGTCGCAGCGGATCTCCTGTTCATGTTTGGTGAGGTTGCGCAGTCGCTCTATCCCACCGTGTAGCACCAACTGTGCGTGGCCATTGTTGGCGGTGTCCTGCAGGGCTGCGGCATACATGGTGCGGTAGGTGATGCCGTCCTCCTTGTAATCGCCCTGGACAAGCACGTCGCCTCGCAGCAGCACTGCCCTTAAGCTGCCGTCGGTGTTTTTCCCGGTGACACGCAGTGGCACTAGCTGGAGCGCCGATGCCGGATCGGCGCGGTAGGTGAGGCGGCGTCGGCGGTCGTCCACATCGCGCCGAAAGGCGCCAGCATTGTTCATGTCGCCGAATACGCGGAAGCGGGAGCAGGTGAGGGTCTCGTATGCGCGCGAGATCATCCCCTTGACCATGGTTGGCGGGACGATCGGCTTCCCGCCTACTATCGGCAGTTTCACGTGCCCGTTCTTCTGCTCCCCGAAGACCAGCGGCGTGCGCACGGTCATCTCCAGGTCGATCGATCCGGACCAGCGATCTGGGTCGAGGTGGTCGTGTGAAGGCGGCTGGCCGTCACTGAACAACTCTGGGGGCAGTTCACCCTTGTTAGAGTCCGTTTGTGCTGTTTCGCGCAGCACCGGGATGCGGTTGACGGCCGAGTGGAATGGCTTGAATGAGATGGGGTCGTTCGAGTCGGACATGTCAGTTCCACCTTCCGGTCATAATCTCGTCAACGAACACGGTGTTCCCGTAGGCGGCCTCCTCGGTGAAGACCTCAATGCTGGTCATCGCGTCCGAGCCCTTGTAGGGCGCGCTGGCCCCGTGCTGCAGGTAGCTGTTGTGCCGGTACCAGCACGGACGGTCGGATTCGCCGGCTGCTGCTTTGCCGCCGTCCACGGCCTCGGCCTTACGGCGCACGGTTACTTCTACCCCACCGGTTCCGTTCAGCCAGCGGAGCTCACGTGCCAGAAGCGACTCGTCGCTGCTGGTTTCCACAGACCACAGGCGCAGTTCATAGACTGTGTCAGGGTCAACCTCTTTCCCGTCGGTGTTTCGGAGCCGTGCAGTCCCAGCTTCGCCATATATCTCGCGCAGCGCACAAGCGCCCGCGGTCGTGTACGCGACGCCCTGCCACCTGCCTGTGGTTGCCTCCGCCAGCACGCTGGCGAGAGTGCCGTCGCCGCACGACGTGTCCGTGAGCATTCCGCGTTGCAACGGCGCGTCGTAGCGTTCGGTCTCAGACATGGGCGGCCTCCTCAGTCTTCTTTGCAGCGTTGGGGGTACGGTCGTCGAGGTAGCTCGACCAGCCCTCCCAGCCCTCGCCCGCGTTCGGATTGGCGGCGATGTCGATCTCCCGGAGCTCGGCGAGGATGCCGCGCGCGAGGGACTCGGAGTCGTCGGCCTTGGCGGTCAGGCTCCACCCGGGAATGAGTGAGTTGCCCGTTTCTACCCGCACCGCGGATACGCTCACTTGTCCCATCCCGCGAGTACCGCGGCTGCCCAGGGGCAGCGTGCCGGTACTCAGCTCAGCGATGACCAGGCCCAGTAGGCACCATGCCGCCTTCCGGCGGTCATCGCTACCTGGCAGGGCATCGGCATCGAGCTCAAGCACGATGTCATTCCACTTGGCGTTGTCGTACACCATCTCGCTGTACAGCGCGCCCTCCGCGACGCCGCCGGTCCAACGGTCCCCGGCGTTGTGCGTCACCTTGCGTCCGGTGCCGTCGCTTGAGGCAACGGTGTCCAGCACCGTCAGTGCGCCGCGGTGCTTGGTTGAACCGAACAGGTCGCGCACCAGGGTCGGGTCGTGAGCCAACTGCTTGTGGACGTCCCAGTTCTGCCAGTTCGACATCTGATCCGGTCGCCTCGCAGCCAGCACCGTGCGAGCGATGCGCGATGCGCGCGATCGCAGCGCTCCGCGTACCGAGGACCCGGGCAGCACCAGCGGGTCTGTTTCTCCCGGTCCCGAGCGGAGCGGATTGGTTGGTACCGTTTCGTTGCCATTGTTCTGTTGTTCGTTTCCGTCATCCTCGGACGGCGTCTCAGCCACAAGGATGCCAGTGGGGCTGTCCCAGGTGATGGTGATTCTGGTCAGGCCGGACGCGGCTATATTCGCCGGCTCGAGCGGACTGCGCTGCTTATCCGACGTCGCAAGCCAGTCCAACAGGTCATTCTTGCTCGCCAGGGGAGTCTTCACCAGGGTCCACGGCCTGCCCAATGTAGGCGGCCCCGATGTACTCGACTTCGCCTCATCCAGTCGCACCCGGCCCCAGCCGGCACTCCTGCGCCCGCCGAAGGCTATGCGCTCCTGCGCGAACAGGGCGACGATGAGCGCGAACAGTCGCTCCACAGTGGCTTCCGGGTCCTTCAACTTGTGCGCGCTCTCGGATGGAGCATTGCCGGTTGACGCGCTCGGGTCCCCCGCGCCGTCCAGCGTGCCGACCTGTGCGGTGATCACCAGCTCCAGGGACTTGCCCGCCGGCACATACTCGTGCTGGAACAGGGCCGTATCCCCTGCCGTGCCCCAGTAACGGTCGACGGCGATGCCGGTGCGGGTGATCAGCGGGTCTTTCGCGGCCTGGTCCTTCTTCGGTTTGCGCTCGCGCTCAGCCACCTTGTTCAAGTCGATGGAGCGGAAGGTCAGTGCACCTGCCCGGTTGTCTTCGGCCAGTCCCTGAAGGAAATCGAGATCGGCAAGCGTGAGCCCGGCGTCGCCGTGATCCTTCACGTACCTGCGGCACGCCGCCCACACTGCGCCCTTGACCGAGCGGCCGGTGATGATCGGATGTCCGTGCCCGTCGCGGACGAAGCGCCGCGGCACGGACTTGCGCTCCTCCTTTGAGCGGGTGCGATCGACGAACTCGTCGATCCCGCCCGAGTGCAGCGGTGAAGCCGTCCGCAGCCGAATCGTCAGTTCGTAGCGGGTGATGCTCATGCCCGTTCCTCCTCATGGCCGCCGGAGGTGCTCTCCACGGCACGTTCCTCCGGCTCTGGCCGCATGCAGCTCAGGAAGTCCGCTTGGTGCAGCTCCTTCAAGTGGATCTGCTCTTTCTTCAGCATCCAGTGGTTGACGACGAACCGCCCATACCCCTGCGCGGTCAACTCGCCGACACCGGTGACAGACAGCTCGGCCAGCCGTCGGAGAACCGCCGTGGAGTCCGCACCATCCGCGGCCACAACCCGCAGCACCGAACCGGCGGAGATGACGGTGCGGGTCGCGCGCGGCTGATGCTCGGCGGCCGACCATGAGTCCACGCGCTTGTGCCGGACTCCGGCGGTGAATGCACCCTCCGGAGGCGATGCCGAGGCCCCCTGCTCGTCGTGCTCTCCCGCCGGCACAACGGGGGCGCCGGCGCGCTTGAAGGCCTGTAGGAGGTCCTCGATACTGCCTCCGGGGCCGAGCCGGGGCGAACGCACCAGCACATCGGAGGTGAACCAGAGTGTGCATGCGGGGTCTTCGCCTGGCAGGGCCGGGTCTGCTGCCGTGAATGCCGACAGTTTGCACTGCGCGCGCCCGTAGGTTCCGCTCAGGCGCCGCGACCCCAGCCGCGCCTCGACCTCGTGGGGGAATACCACAGCCAGCAGCGGCCCGATCCGGTCGAGAAGCCTCTCCGAGACGGTCACGGTGGCGCGCATGCGCAGTCCCGCGGGCAGGGCCCTGACCAGGAACAGTTGGCCGCTGCGCGCGCCGCCGGTGTCCGGATCATGCGCGGTGGACTGCCTGCCCACCAGGGCCGGCGCTCCGATGCCTCCGACGACGCCGCCGGAGCCGTCCGGGCCAGTATCCGGGACGAACACGTAGCCGGCGCGCAGCGGCTTGTGCACATCCTCCGGCTCGCCCGCGAGCAGTCGGTTCGTGGCGGTCATTTCCGTGGGGGATGCGGGCTGTGTGCCGTCATCGTTCGGCACCCCGGACTGTGGTGGGTTCTTCGGGCGGGACAGGACCAGCGGAACCGGCATGCCCTGCCAGGCGGCGCCGTCGTCGTTGCGGATGACGGCGGTGGCGTCGGAAACCAGCAGGTCACCGGCGACGACGGCATCACGCACCAACTGGTCATCGCCCGCAACTGCCCGCAGGCGCCGGTGCACCCACGGCAGCAGCACGGTGCCGCGCAGGAAGTCCAGGGACCGCACCTCGTTGGACAGGGGCACCTCGTAGGACACCACCGGGGTCAGCAGGCGGATGTCGAGAGTGGCTGTGAAGAAGCGGCTGGCGCCAGTCGTCTTTTCGCCGGACTCCGGCGTGTGAGCGATCTCCGGAGCCCGCGCCTGGCCCTCGGCCTCAGGAATGGTGGGTACTTCCTTACGAGCATCCAGCTGGCTGCGGCACCACTTCTTGACCGTCTCGACGGTCGGCTGTCCGGCGGACGAGTCGGCCTTGGGCGGATCGCCGATGAGGATGTCGCAGACGCCGTCGCCGTCGGAGCGGTTCGAACCGATGCCTCGCACCAGCAGCCCGGCCAGGCTCAGGATCAGGCGCGCCGCCTCCACCTGGTCGTCCTTCCAGACCAGTGGGCGCCCCCGCGGATCGAAGTCCGCGAGCACGGCCTCGCCCTCAAGTTCGCCGGCGGCGGCCCGCTCGAAGAAACGGAGGAAGTCCTGCTTGGCGGTGCCCGTATCCTCGTCGATCGAGAGCGACACCACCTCATGGACGGCCCCGTCCGGAGTGGCGTCGTCGGGTAGCCGGGCGTCGGTGAAGCCGACCAGGCGCGGATGCTCAGCATCACCGAATAGTTTGGTGACGAAGGCGCGCCAGGTGGGGGGATCGTCGGAGGCCGCGTCGGAATCGCCCGCCGCATCCCGATCGAGGGCGCCGGCCACCACGAAGGCCTGCTCGCGAATCACGCCGGCCAGGACGGTGCCGCGCACGATCGGCAGGCCCCGCTCGTCCTTCTCGACGACGGCGTCGACGCCGCCCGCGATTCCGGCGCCGGTGGATACTCCCCAATCGGATTCGAAGACCACACGCAGCGGGAAACTGACGGGTGAGTGGTGAATCGGGGGAGTGCTCGTGGTGCTCATGCGCGGGCCTCCTCGGACTGCTGGCTGGCGGATGATGGGGCGTGGCTCGATGGCTTACGCAGTTGCTCGCCGAGGTAGCTTTCGGGCAGCAGGTCGGACAGCTCCAGCAGATCGAACAGACCCGTGATTCCGCCGATCGCCTCGACGTTGCTCCCCAGGCTGTCTTCGGCGGCGCGCCATTCGCTCTCGGCATGAACCATGATCGTCTTCCGCGTAGCGGTGTCGCCCCTGAGTTGAGCTTGGGCTGCGTCGGACAGGTACCTGCGGATGCGCGCGGCTCTGGTCCGGGGGAAGCGGGTCTCGCCGGTCTCCTCGTCCTCCTCGGTGAGCCGGTTGAACTTGTCCACCCGTTCGCACACCTCCACCCAGTCCGGGTGCTGCGCCGCCGAGGTTCCCGCCGGCCGGGCCGGGTCGGGGTTCAGCAGGAAGGGGCGGCCGGTGAAGCTCTTGTAAGCACTGAGGACTTCGTCGGCGTCAAGGACGGTCGTGTCGAAAAGGACGTGGTAGGTCAGGGTGGAGATTGCGGGAACCTGCGCCTTGCCCACCCGCTTGGCCGACTCAACCAGCCGTTCGGCCAGGTCGTAGGCGATGTGGAAGGGGAAGTTGCGGCGGACCACGGCCACGCCCGCGGCCGCTGTCATGGGGCCGACGCCGTCCGCACCCCCGAGATACTTCAGCAGCGGATCTGATTCCGTATTGGCTTCATAATGAGTCAGGTACGACTCGGCGAAGGGGAGCGCATAGTCGCCGTCGGTGATTACGGTGACGTCGTCGCCGCCGAGGATCACCGGTACCACGGGCACGACTGTGCGGGACCTCGCCTGGCCGCTCTCATCCCGAGGAGGAGAACCCTTCTCCTCCGCCAGCAGCGCGGTGTCGCGCCAGGCGCTGGTGAAGGCCCATTTGACCGCTCCCTCCAGACGCCGGTTCACTTCCAGGAGGAAGCAGCGCAGCGTATCGTCGCCGTCCGTGACCGCGGCGGGAGCGACCTCGCGCACGCGCTCCAGCGCACCCTCAAGATCCCGCATGATGGCGCCGACGCCGTTGCCGTCAATATGGATCACCGCGACTTTGGACAAGGCCCGGGGGTCGTCGTCGTTCTCCGGCTGCAGCAGGTTCTCCAGCTCCGTGGGGTTAGCCGCGAGATCGTAGCTATCCTTAGGCAGCTCCTCGGTCTCTACGCTTTCAACCAGGTATTCGCGGTGCATGCTCGCCTTGTGCCTCGCGACCCTGGAGCGCAGGGAGTACAAGGCCAGCCTGTTCTTGTCCTTTTTGTCCTCGTCACGGACGCCGGCCAGAGGTGGCGCCGCCGGCAGTGAGGAGTCTCCCGCCCGCTCGAGGAATGGCATCTGGGAGAAGCGGGCGCTTGCCGGCGGCCTGCTCAGTGCGTAGGCGGCGGCCTCCCGGTGGACCGCCTTCAGGTCGGAGGCGGTGACGTGCTCGCCGGCCATCGGAACGAAAACCCCAGACACGTCGATTCCCGGCGCCTCCACCAGTGCGCGGCGAGTGACGCGGCCGATCAACTCGCGCGCCTGCTCGGGGGTGTCGGTCATGAGGATGACCTTGCCCGAGGAGCGGGAGACCCAAGGAGCGTCCTCGCCGTAGTCGGGATGCTGCCCGTGCCAGTCGTCATAGATGCTGTTGCCGGTAGTGCCGGGCTGCTTCAACGCGTCTTCCGCCCAGTCTTCCAGCAGGGTCAGTTGGTATGACGCCCCGATGTTCTCCCGCAGGCGCGGGGAGGAGAAGATGTAGTTCTGGTTCCCGTGGGTCTCGATCATGACGAGGTGCATGGGGATCCTCTCGGGGTGGGACGGGGTGGGACGGGGGCGGATGCCAGGACGCGTGTAGTCTGCCACGTCGACGTGAGTAGCAACACGGTTTTGGGTGAGGAGTCTCAGACCCGATAGTTCATCCTCCGTTCGGCTGACGGAACGCAGCGGTCGGGTGCAGACTCGGGGAGGCTGCGCCCTGCCCTGCCCGCGGCGGTGCGCCCAGCACCAATGCGACCCCACCACACGGTCAGAGAGGACCTGACATGACTCTGCTTGTTCATATCGTTGGTGAAGGCGACCTTGGTAGCGACATCCTGAAGCTCAAGGGGGAACAGCGCAAACAGGCCAGGCATGCCGGTGTCACAGCGCTGCGGACGGCCGCCGTGGGAGGTACTGCCAGCACCCCGGCCGAGGCTGTGGGCCTCCTGCTCGACGGCGCGGCGTCCCGAGACCACAAGAGCCGGTTCGCACGGACTCCATTGGCCCTGGAACTGGGGGCGATCCAGGCCGAGTGCCGTAGTGGGCAGGTCCATGTGCTGTTGTTGGGTAGTAACTCCGGCGATGGCGCCACGGCCGACATCGCCGAGGCCCTTGCTGCGCTGCTGGCGTGTGACGAAGTAAGAGCGGTACTGCACGAACAGTACGGGCTGGAAGTGACAGCGGAACTCCGCGCCGACGGTAACTTGAACGAGCAGGTCGGCCGTGGCGATCTCAGCAGCTGGGTCGAGTCGGCATACGGCACTGCTGCGGACCGCCCCGTGGTGGTGTCCATGATCGGCGGGGCCACCATGATGTGCCTGAGCGCCATGGGCGTGGTGGACCAGCTCGGCTACGACTGGCGCCTGGCGGTCGCCGGTAGTCCCGACGACGACGCGGCGCGCCTGGTCCGCCGCGGTCACCACGGCGATGCCCCCTTCTACTGGTTGCGCGCCTTGGGCTACCTGGAACAAGCCGCTGCCTGGGCTCAGGAACATGACCGCGAGGAGTTGATCGACGGCGAACATTCCCGTCTGCAGGGCGATATCGACGCCGTGTTCGGATCCGCCGGGCGGGACGATGTCTCGTCATCAGTCACCGATGAGCAGCTTGCTTCATTGGTGGCGGTGGAGATGGCCCGGGCGGATAACGGCGCCGGCCTGGCCGTGCGCGCCTGGGTGGAGAAGCACTATGAGGCCCTGTTGGCCGAGGAGAACGCCGACCGAGGCCAGGATGATCAGATCAGCAGCGTGTTCAAGCGCTTGCCGGGCAAGGAGCTCGGCAAGGTGCTGGGCGTGGTCCGCGATGAGCAGCTGGACCAGGACTCCACCTCGGCCGCGTGGTTTCTCAAAACAGGTGATCGCCTGAGACCGGTTGGCAACCGCGCCGTCCACGATGCCGCGGCGCCGACGGCGTCCGAGCTGGATACAATTAAGAACGTTCCTGAACTGTGGAGGCGAGTACCCTCCTGGATGCACTGGCCGGGGCGGGGGCGAGTCCTGTACATCTGCGGCATTGGCGCCGGCTACCGGCCGCCGTCGGTCATTGAACGCGTCATGGAGGCCGGGCCGGATCAGGAGTTCAGGCGCGCCGTTCCCGGGGGCATGCTGGAAGGCGGGGGCGTCGGGGACGTTGATTTCCTCCTGTTGCACTCGGTGGACCCAAAATCGGTGACCGCTGCGGAGCATACCCGTGAGATGGCGTCGAAGACCGAGGGGAGCACGGCAGTTGCAGAAGTGAGTGTCAAGAACTATGGGGGAGCGAAGGCGGAGGACTTCATGCCGGTTGATGCTCTGGCGGAGAGCGTCGCCGATATTGTCCGCGAGGCGCTGGACGCCAAAGCGCCCTGCGCCGTCGCAATCGTGGGATCGGGCCCCAAGGGTGTCGCGCTCGGCGCCTTGACGGCCGCCCAGGCCTGGTGCGCCCACCGGGCGGTGCCGCTTTTCGTGGAGACGTCGGTCCAATCGGGGCGAAACATCACGCGTTCGGGGATGCAGTTCCACCGCATCGCCCTGCACAACGACGCCGAGGCAGCGCTGCGCGCCGCCGCTGCGGCGAGCCTGTCCAGCCTGAACCTGCTCAGCGCCGTGCGGGTGCTCGCCGCCGGTGATCGGGACATGGACGTGCAGGCGCAGGAATGCGACGAGCTGCGTGAGGAGTACCTGGAGGCGGTCAACGCCAAGGATCCCGACGCCCACGCAGGCGTGCTGCTATCGGTGATGAAGACGGTCCTCAAGCGGTGCCAGGGAGCTGTGGGGGACGTTGACCCGCGCCTGGTGGTCGTGGTTGCCGAGGCGGTCAACTTCCCGCGACGGGGCAAGAACGCGGCCGAGACCCTGTTCCGGGAGCGCTATGCCTGGCAGGGAAAAGAGAACAGTTATTCGGCGGAATGGAGCGGAATAGATGCTTGCGGACGCGGAGACCTGCTCCGGCTCCTCTACGAGGTCAGGAACGAGGTGCGTCTGACTCACGGCGACAGCTCGGTCGATGAGGCGGTGCGGGAGGTGATGCGCAACAGGTTCATCCGGACCAGCGATGACTTCGGCTATGCGGACCTGCTCGAGCACGCCATAGACTCCGTGAAGGGCGGCAGTGAGAAACTGGGCATCGCTGTTGATGGCTCCTGGGCCAACCGGTTCCAGGCGCTGCTGGAGTGGGCAGGAGAGCGCTGATGACGCCGACAACGCCCGTCAGACTGGTCAACCTCACCCCGCACGAGGTGATCCTGCACCTTGAGGGCGGGCCGCTGCGGCTGCCGGGTGCCGACGTCGTGCCCCGGCTGCTGCTGTCCGAGGGGCGGCAGGAGACCCTCACCGTCTACGACCCCGAGCATCCCGGCGAGGCGGCCGGCGCGCGGGAGGTGCCGATCGCCGTCGGCGCCACCTGGCTCGGGATCGACCCGCCTCTGCCCGAGCCGCGCCCGGGCACCGTCTACGTCACCAGCCGCGTGGTGGCCGAGCACTTCCCCGAGCGTGTCGACCTGGTCTGGCCCGATGACCTGATTCGCGACGCCGACGGGCAGGTGGTCGGCGCACGCCGCCTGGGCTGCCTGCCGCGCGGGGCCGACGACGGCGCGCCGGGCGATCTGGACGAGCGTCGTCGAGCCGAGGGGGAGCGATGACCGAGGGCGCGGAACGGCCGGAACCGGAGCGGCCAGGACCCGAACGGCCAGAACCAGAGAACTCGGACTCGGAGCAGTCGAACTTACGGCAGCAGTGCCCGCAGTCGGGGCGCACGGAGCCGCCGCGCACCGGCTTCATCCACCTGAAGGACCCCGACGAGATGCGCGTGGTCCTGGTGTGGGAGCTGGAGGTTCATCGTGGCTGGAACCAGGCCTTCGGGAACTGGGACGCCAAGGCCTTGAGCTTCCGAGCGCGGGACCGCAGCGGCATCATGCGGCAGGCCTACCGGGGCATGCGGGCCGCCTACTTCCACCCGGAGGTGGCCGAACGGCTGCTGGGCGGTGGCAGAGGCTGCAAGAACCAGCCGCTCGGGGCGGACAACCGCCGCTCCCTGCAACTGAAGAAGCTGGTCGATCACCGCGACAAGAATGACAAACGGGTGCTGCGCATCGGCGCTCTGGAGGTGTTGCGCGTATCGAATGGCGAGGGGCCGGGGACGGCGATCCTGGCGGTGCACGCCGTCGTCCCGCGGACGGAGACCGAGCTGCTGCCCGGTGAGCCGGTGGATGACGAGCAGTCGGATGGCGAAGGGGCCAAGGCCGCCCAGCCGGACGACGACCAGGCGGATGAGAGCTCACAAGAACCGGCCGACCAACGTTCCTACGAGCGCTTCTACGACGCCGTCCGCCACCCGAGCCGGATCACAGCCATTTGCGAGACGATCAACGAGCTGCTGGCGCGTCCCGACGTGTGCGGTCCGGCGCAGGTGACGCTGGCGGCGGAGCGCACCGAGCGGAAGTCCTGGTTCTCCGCCCCGCTGTTCACTCTGACCTGGGTGCCCCGGCGGCTCAGCCGGCGGTGGATTCCAGAACCCGGGGAGATACCCTGGACGCTCGGTCGTCGGGTGGAGGTGCCGGTAGGCTCCGAGCCGCTCGAAGACCTGCGCCGGGCGGTGGCCGGAACGACGCCGAGTGTGAGGCTGCCGCTGGCGGTGCTCACGGCGGCGGGCTGGCAGTGGGGGAGCCTGCCGTCGCCCACGGGCTTCGAACTGGGGGAGGAGCGCTACGCCCGGGCGAAGCAGAACATTCACGTGCTCTCGCAGAGCTGGGCGGTGAGCGTGTGGGAGCACGGTGCCGCCTACCTGCCGCGCCAGGACGACGGCTTCCTACTGGAGGCCATGCTCAAGATGTGCTCCACCGACCTGGATGTGTACCTGCTGGTGGTTCTGGATAGGCTGCGCGTGCGCGCCCTGTCCCAGGATCTGGCGGACACCGCCCAGGAACTGCGGGACGCAACCAGGATGATCAGCCGGGGAGACGACCCGGATGTGGTCACCGCGTGCCTCGATCCGGTTATCACCAGGGCAATCAGCCTCGACGGGGACGCCGTCGCCTTTCTCGCCTCAGAATGGTGGACCGACGTCACCCGGCACCGACAGGCCGACATGGTGCTGGCCTGGATGCAGCAGGCGGGAGGTCTGGACCGGGCGGTCGAGCAGACCGTGCAGCAGGCGCGCCTGCTGCAGGAGAGCGTGCAGACCCTGATCGAGCGGCAGGAGCACGTCGCCGACAAGGAGCGGCAGGAGCGCGACCGTAGGCGGGAGAAGCTGGAGCGCGAGCGGCAGGAGTCCGCCCGCGCCATGGAGTGGGCCGTGGGCATCCTCGCCTTTGTGGGCCTGCCGTTGTCGATCCTGCTGGAGATCTGGATCAATTGGGATACGGCGGGCGCGGGCGAGCGCAGCGGGCTGTGGCGGCTTTGGATCGTCGGGGTGATCGGCATTGCGGTCATTGTTGGCCTGCTCCTAGCGGGCATGCTCAAGGTAATGCTCTGGCTACGGCGCAAGCATGAACAGAGGCGGCGGTCCAAACATGTTGCAGGCGGTAATGGGGCGATCGAAAGAATGAAGGCCGCGGGCGGCCGTCGCTTGGGAAGGGACCGATGATCACCATCATTCACCCGGTCGGCCAGGGAGACCTCGGTAATGACATCGTGAAGCTCCGTCCTGAGGAGCGCCTGATAGTCCAGGACGTCAAGCTGAGGCGACTGCGGCAGCAGCTCGATGAGGCCGACGCCGACGTTCTGCGCGACCGACTGCTGAATACGCCCCCGGGTGAGCGCGGGCGCCCGGGTCGCTTCGCACACACCCCGCTGGCGCTGGTGCTGGAGGCGCTGCGCGGCGCGAACGCCGTCGTGCGCGTGATCCTGCTGGGCACGGCCAATGGTCGCGCGGGCACCGAGACCGACGCCGTCGCGACGCTGCTGGAGGATGCCTGCAACTACCCGGACGTGAAGGCCGGGCTGGAGGAGCACTTCGGGTTTCCGCTGGTGGTCGAGGCTTACGCGAACGGGGATCTGCGTGAGCAGAAGTGCATCGACGAGCTGCGCCGGTGGCTGGACGGCGATGCGGGGATCGCGGACGGTGAGGTCATCGTCTCCGGTATCGCAGGGGCGACCGCCGTTGTGTTCGCGGCCATGGGGCTGGCGGACCAGATGGGCCTGAAGTGGAGGCTCGCGGTCGCCCCGGAGGAGGGCGGGGACCGGGCCATGTTCCTGGACCGCAGCCCGAACCGGGCGGCTCCGTTCTACTGGCTGCGCTCACTGGGCTATACCCTGCAGGCTACGGAATGGGCCGCGAGCGAGGGGGCGGCGTTGCCCATTTCGGAGGAGGCACTGGAGGAGACGGCGCGGCTCACCGCCACCCTGGATCGTGTTCGAGACGGGCAGGACAGGGGGGGGCGGGGGCGCTCGCGGTGCTCGCGGCCACCGATATGGCGCGCGCCGACCACGGAGCCGGCCTGGCACTGCGGGCCTGGGTGGAGCGACGTTACTGGGAGCTGTGCAAGGAGGAGAAGCGGCGCATCGAGCAGCGGGGAGGGCAGGCGTGGCCGCCGCTGCCATTCGTGGACAGCAGGGGCAAGCCGAAGATGCTGGGGCCGGTCATTGGCGAAGCTGAGTATCAACTCGCTTGCCTTGGAGATGCCTGCCCGGGCTCGACGGCGTGGCTGGCCTCCGCCGGATCGCTCAACACGATTGGAGCGAGTACGGTTCATGACGGTCAGGCCCCGCGCAGTGGGGATTGGGGCCGCATTGAGTCCGAGCCTGCGCTCATGAACCGACTGCCGAAGTGGGTGCCGCGGCCGGGCCGACGCCCTGTTCTTTACGTATTCAATTGCGGGGTCAGCCTGATGTCTCCCACGGTGCCGGAGCGCGTGCTGGGTGGGTGTGCGCCTGCGGAACTGCGGCGGGCAGTTCCCGGAGCGTTGCTTGACGGCGCCGGGCGGTTGCCGGTCGAGTTCGCGATCCTGCACTCCACGCATCCCGACTCCAAGAGAGCGGCCGAACTCAACGCGCAGACCGTGATCATCGACGGCGATGGCGAGCACTGGCTGCCGCGCAAGAATGCGTATGAACTCGTGGGCTGCGGGGACCGTGACGGTGATGGTAAGCCCGTTGACCCCATGAGGTCCGCGCGCGAGTGCCTTCGCGAAGTGCTGGCCAGGCGGTTGCCGAGCGCGGTGGTGATCGTTGGGACCGGGCAGAAGCCCGCCGTCTATGGCGCGCTTGAGGCGGCCCAGCAGTGGTGTGCCGTGAACGCCGTGCCGCTGTTCGTCCAGACCTTCGTCGACAAGGGCCGGGGCATCAAGGAGCCGGCCTCCCAGTTTCACCGGATCGCCCTGTGCAACGACGCCGAGGAGGCCTTGAGGCGTGCCGCCGCCATCAGCCTGCGCAGCCTCAACCTGCTCAGCGCTTTGCGGGTGCTGGCCGCAGGAGACCGAGACATGGACGAGCTCGCCGGGCGTTGCGAGGAACTGCGTCAAGAATACGTGCAGGCACGTAAGGCGGAAAGGCTCGATGACCATGCAGGGGTGATTGTGGACGTGCTGCGCACGGTGCGTGTCCTACTTGACGGAGCGGACTGGCTGACACAGGCGCGGCTGGTGGTGGCGGCGGCAGAGGCTGTGCACGCGCGGCGCCTTGCTAAGAGGGGTCAGAGTCTGCTTCAGGAGCCCGACACGCTATTGAATAGGGAAAAGGTAATCGAGCGGAGGAACGCGGGCACAAAAGCTGCGTTGGCCTGCCTGAGGCGCGGGGATCTACTGCGTCTTCCCTACGAGGTGCGCGACCGGCTGGTGATTACCCACGGAAAGTCGACCGTCCAGGAGGCGCTGGATCGCGCTTTGGATGATCTGCGGGTGGACGCTCCCGAGGGATTAACCTTCGCAGAGTTGCTGGATGCGCTTATCGCGCGCTTGGAGCGTGACGCCAAGGCGGGGGCGGAAAGCGATGCCAGGAACGAGGAGAAAGACTGCGGCAAGAGTCAAGACAAGTTCGGCGCGCTGGGGCTCAGCGCGTCCTGGTTCTCCAGGTTCGCGCAGTTGCTGCGGGAGATTGAGGGATGATCGTAGGCGTGGGACGTCCGTGCGGTGTTGCTGGGAGCAGGCGCGGGCGAGCGGTTCCTCCGGGGCGTGGCGTCGACCCCGAAGGGCGTGTGTCGCGTGTGACAGCTGGTGTCTGTGAGGCGTGCGTATCTGGTGTGGCGTGCGCCGGGAGGTCACAATTCGGTCTACGGTACAAAGATTGGTACGTTTGGACCCCGACTTTTCCGCATGACTTCGTTGAAAGTTGGTGGCTGGAGGGGTCTGGAGGGGCGTCGGTGGCGCTTGGCTTGTTTCCAACGAAAGGTGGTAGTTTTGGGGTGGTGTCAGTCGGTCCCGTGGGGTGCTTGTGGGGTCGGTGGCGATCTCGCCTCTGGAAGTGGCGGAACGGCGCGGTTTCCAGGGGTAGGGGGTCAGGAAGCACCTCGCACCTTCAGGTGCATTAAGACAGGGCATGTTACGAAGTCCACGGGGCGTCACCGCCCCGTCAGGAAGCACCTCGCACCTTCAGGTGCATTAAGACGTAGGTGGTAGCGTAGTAGCCAGCATCGAAGTACTGGGTCAGGAAGCACCTCGCACCTTCAGGTGCATTAAGACTGTAGTCCACCGGTTATGGTAGGCCCCAAACGCCAGTCAGGAAGCACCTCGCACCTTCAGGTGCATTAAGACGACGACGCTAGGGTTGCTCTTATCGGTCAACACGAGTCAGGAAGCACCTCGCACCTTCAGGTGCATTAAGACCGTCGACTTCCTCCGCCTCGGTGCCGGTCTCGGTGTCAGGAAGCACCTCGCACCTTCAGGTGCATTAAGACTTGCGGGCAGCCGCCTTAGCCACCCGGTCTTCTCGGGTCAGGAAGCACCTCGCACCTTCAGGTGCATTAAGACGTGCCGGTCGCGGCGGTGTTAAAGGGCGATAGCCCGTCAGGAAGCACCTCGCACCTTCAGGTGCATTAAGACTCCTCCCACTCACCAGTAGCCCGCTCGCGGTATGCGGTCAGGAAGCACCTCGCACCTTCAGGTGCATTAAGACTATTAATTTTCTGTTACGCATCGTCGCCCCCTTGGGGGTCAGGAAGCACCTCGCACCTTCAGGTGCATTAAGACGGATACAATGAAGACGAAGACGCACGCGGTTAGCACGTCAGGAAGCACCTCGCACCTTCAGGTGCGTTAAGACGCGTTGGTGACGCCGTCGAGCTGCCCGCGGTAAATCGTCAGGAAGCACCTCGCACCTTCAGGTGCATTAAGACTCCCAGCACGGCCGGGAGTACGACAATCGCGAGTGCGTCAGGAAGCACCTCGCACCTTCAGGTGCATTAAGACGGCGCGGCGGGCCTTGCGCCGAGAGGTCACCTCCTGTCAGGAAGCACCTCGCACCTTCAGGTGCATTAAGACCCCTGGGGGGTAACGACGAACTCGCTCGGCTCGCTCGTCAGGAAGCACCTCGCACCTTCAGGTGCATTAAGACGACTGCGGCGCAGGGGCCTAGCCTGCAATGTCTCGTGTCAGGAAGCACCTCGCACCTTCAGGTGCATTAAGACCCTGCAACTAGACACTCTACGATAGGAAGTTACGGAAGTCAGGAAGCACCTCGCACCTTCAGGTGCATTAAGACGACGAGCACTGCCCCGGTCACCCAGAGACCCTCGCGTCAGGAAGCACCTCGCACCTTCAGGTGCATTAAGACGCTGGGCCTGGCTCATTTCACTCACCTCCCCTTGTGTCAGGAAGCACCTCGCACCTTCAGGTGCATTAAGACCCGCCAGCAGGGCTAGCGCTGGAAGAAGGGTGTTGTCAGGAAGCACCTCGCACCTTCAGGTGCATTAAGACCCAGGAACGCTACAGCAATCATGCTGCTAAGGTACGGTCAGGAAGCACCTCGCACCTTCAGGTGCATTAAGACACCTGGCCGGCATTGTTTGCCTCCTCCTTGGGCGGGGGTCAGGAAGCACCTCGCACCTTCAGGTGCATTAAGACAGCCTGATGGCTTTCCCGGCATCTCTGCCTGTGTCGGTCAGGAAGCACCTCGCACCTTCAGGTGCATTAAGACTAGCGAATTTCGTCCGACACGCAGTGCAGCTCTCGTCAGGAAGCACCTCGCACCTTCAGGTGCATTAAGACCGACGTAGCTGGGCATGATGAACCAGTAGTCGTCACTGTCAGGAAGCACCTCGCACCTTCAGGTGCATTAAGACGTCGGCGGGAGTGCCGCGGAACTCCACGCGCTCCTGTCAGGAAGCACCTCGCACCTTCAGGTGCATTAAGACTCGTCGGCAGCGCCGATGAAGCGCGGGGCCTCCGGGTGTCAGGAAGCACCTCGCACCTTCAGGTGCATTAAGACGCGCAATACGCTGCGCAGAAGTCGGCGCAGTAGGTCAGGAGGCACCTCGCACCTTCAGGTGCATTAAGACATCAAGGATACGAGGGCCTTGAGGACGTTGATCCGGGGTCAGGAAGCACCTCGCACCTTCAGGTGCATTAAGACGCTGTACGGGACCCGCCTGACCATGCCCGCGCCACGTCAGGAAGCACCTCGCACCTTCAGGTGCATTAAGACATCCCTTCACTAAAGGGCGTCGCCCTATTCCTCAAAAAGTCAGGAAGCACCTCGCACCTTCAGGTGCATTAAGACTCCTCCGATTGACCTCTCGGGTCTCAGCGGCGTATGCGTCAGGAAGCACCTCGCACCTTCAGGTGCATTAAGACCCGCGCTCCAGCAGGTATGCGAGGAGCGTGACCAGGTCAGGAAGCACCTCGCACCTTCAGGTGCATTAAGACAGCCCCAGAAAGGGTGTTGCTAGGACGTAGGTGAGGGTCAGGAAGCACCTCGCACCTTCAGGTGCATTTGGGCGCGGCGGACGGCCGCCTGTGGTGTGTTTCGGGCTATCGACGTTTGGGGGCGTGCTGGTTTTGGCCAGGCTGTGCTGCGGTGGTCGTGTTCGGGCGGGTGCGGGCGTGTTCGGGTCGATGGGGTCGTACTCGGGCAGTGCCAAGCTGCCGAGAACGTCATCGTGATCCCCGGTCCCTCCACGTTCGTGAGGGACTGGGGCGCACGAGGACGTTTTCGCCGGGCGCTGGTCGTCCTCGGGCGTAAGCGGTCGTAGTCGGATGTGCGAGGCCTTAGTGGTAGTAGGCCTGGCACGCCCGGGTGTGTTTGCCGGTCGTCGGCGTCGAATGGACTGTCCGGGAGTCGCTCTCAGGCAGTCCGAACACGGGAACCGCAGGAACACCGCCCAAACAGGGAAGATCGGTGATGTCCGGTGCGTCACCACGGCCGTTCGGACGGTGCTGCCGCCGGAGGGAATGCGGCTCTTTGCGTTTGAGGGTGTGGTGGTGTGCAGGTGAGGGCCTGGTGGTGGACGTTGTGGACGTCCCGGCGGGTCCCTCCGGAGTGCGGCGGTTGGGGTGGGAGGGGCTCGGATGCTCGCCCGGCAGCTCACGCCCTCCGGCCGGCGATTCGTACGTTCACGCGACGGTTCGTACCTTCTGGTCAACGATTCGTACCTTCCGGCGACGGTACGTACCCCTGGGTGCCGAACCGTCGCCGGAAGGTACGAATCGTCGGCGCTATGTGCCGAACCGTCAGCCAAAGGTACGAACCGTCAGGCCCCGCGCCGGCCTACGCGCCAGATCCCACCCGGGAAAACACGCCCGGCGCCCCGGCCGGCCCGCACCCGGCGACGCGGGCGTCAACGACAAGGCCCGACCCCGCACCCCAGCCGACAACTCCCACCCCCACCAACCACACCCACAAACACGAACAGCCGGGAATGGTCGGCGTGTGGCCGGAAGCATGCGGGCTGATGGTGTCAACGGCAACGCAGGCGGCTCCCTGAAGTCGCGTCCACGCCGGGTCGGTCTCGGAGCTCCTGCCGCCGGGTCAGTGCGCCACCAGTTCCAGCAGGGCACAGGCCTCCCGATAGGCGGCGTCCTGCTTGGTGATTCTGCTCTGGCCCGCAGGGTTCCACTGGACGCCGTCGAAGATTGCCCAGCACTCGAAGGGACCGAGCTTCGACATGTACCGAACACCGCCGTACGCAGGCTCGCCGGACGCCAGCGAGGCGAGATACGCCCAGCGTGCTAGCAGGCGAGTCACTAGCCGATCAGAACCGCGGACGGCGCCGATGTCCAGACGCGATATGCCGAGTCTGCATAGTTCGGGGGCAAGGGCATCTTCAAATACCGGCCAGGCGTCGGAACTCTCCACATCAATGAACGGGCTCGGTTCCTCCAGGGTAAGCCGTGCAAGCCGACGTCGTTCACGCCAGTCCCGGGGTACTGATCCGGCAATCATGAATCCCGGGGTGTCGCGCGCTACAGCCGCCCGCGCCGCCGTCGTCGGCCTAAAGGACTGCAGCGTCTCAACGAAAGCCCCTGTGGGGGTGCTGGCCGCATACATGACGCCGCCCCCGAGTACATCGAACCGGTTGCCCGCATTCGGCAGGCCAGAGACCTCCGGCGTGATCTCGGAGAAGTGGAACGGCGCCTCTGCCCTGCCGATACGGTACAACGGGCCCGTCGGTTCGCACAGCACGGTAGACCGCGAAACTACTGCGCCTGGAAGGATCGGGCCGCGGCGAAGACCTCCTTGAAGCGGTCCTCCGCCAGCGCCTCCGCGGGGGAGTCGTCCCCGAGCTCGGGGTTCGAGCCCATAAACCACGCGCGCACCGTGTGTGGGGAGTCCGTGGCCGCCAACTCGAGGTAGATGCGGAAGGTCTCCCGCATGCGGCGCTCGTTGGTCTCGCGGGGGTTCGCGGACGTTCCTCGCGACCATCGGGTGATCGTCTCCGGCGCGACTCCCACAATCAAGGACACCATGCCGGAGCCAAGGTTGTCGACGAGTGTATTGGTCATCGTGCGCCAATCCGTCGTCGCCGTGCGACGGTGCGCCGTACGTGCCTGGATCAGTGCCGAAGTAGTCATGAAGTCAATGATATGTCGTGCGCATGTCGCCGACAAGGTTGCGCCGGATTGTGGAGCACGTGGGCTCGGCGCACGGGTGAGGCGGAGCTGGCGGCCCTGGTGGAGGCTGGGCGGGAGAAGATCCGGGGAGGCCAGGGTGTGCTGGACCTGGTCTACCTGACCCCTCGGGCTGCCCGCCAGGCCGCGCCGGCGGTAGTGGTCGGGCAGCGCTCTGCCCTGCTGTGGGACGTGCTGTGTGGCGCGTATGCGGCCCTGGGGCTGGGTGAGGCCACTGGTGGGGGTGAGGGGTTCAGGCAGGTGGTGCTGGCCCGGCTGGTCGAGCCAACCGGTAAGGAGCAGGTCCCCGATGTGCTGGGCGAGCTCGGAGTTGACGCCGTGACCCCGCGCTCCTTGTTCCGGTCCCTGGCCCGTTGCGCGGGCCGCCAGTGGCGGGAACGGATCGCGGACGCTTGCCTGCGGCACGTCACCGGCTGCGGCGACCTAAGTCGGTGCCTGCAGGCGTGACGACCCTGTACTTCGGGGCGGAGAAGGAGGCCGCCTACGGCGGGTGGGGTACTTCAAGGAGTGGCGGGCGGGGCCCGCAGGTCATTGTGGGGCTGCTGGTGGACCGGACGGGCTTGCCCCTACAGATAGGCTGCTGGCTGCACTTGGCTGCCGACAGCTCCGGCGGCGCCCGGGAGCGGGGCGGTCTACTGCGCCACTTCCCGGTCTGCTGCGCCGCTTCGCCGTCTGCTGCGCCGCTTCGCCGTCTGCAACGCCACTTCGGGGTTAACAACGCCAGTTAACCGTCTGCTGAAGGCCCCTGGGGTATACAGCAGAGCGTTAAGTAGCGTTGTTAACGCCCAGCCGGCGCACCAGACACCCCACGCCACCCCACCCCATGCCCCAGGACATCGGCAGCAGTCATGCCGCAGCCCGAGACACCACACCCCCAAACCGGAAGAGCCCCATTGGCCCCTAGGCAGCACGACGTGGGCGGCGGCAAGTCTCAGACCTTGCCGCCGCCCACGCCTGCGGTGCTTGTACTTCACGGCCGACTGTGCGTCCGTCGGGGTGGTGCTCCTTCGGGGCGCAGCCGAGCCGGGACGCTCAGCGGGACATCCAGCTGCGGTTGTCCGCAACTGGCCGAGAGTAGCGCCGGTTCGGAGACACCGGGGTCACCGCGCGGACGCTGTTGCCATTGCCGGGGCTCGCGGTCCCGGTGGTCCCACCCTGGCTGTTGCTCTGTGCGCCGCTGGTGGCAGCCGCAGTCGGTGCGGCGCTGCTCTGAGCAGACTGCGTGCCCGAGCCCTGCCCGGCAGACGTGCCACTCCCGGAGGTGCCGCTCCCGGAGCCGGCGGACTCGCCAGTGTTGGCGGCCTCGGCGGTGAAGCTCGGACGCGCCACGAAGGACAGGTCCTGCTTGAGCACCGGGTTCAGGGTGGTGATGTTGACGCCGTCGCCCGTGCCCGTGGAATGGATCAGCATGCCGTCACCCATGTAAATGGCGGCGTGGTACACGTTGCCGAAGTAGGTGGACTCGGTGCCCGAGCGCACCTGGTCAATGCGCCCCTCCGGGTCCTGCTGGGAGAAGAACAGGATGTCACCGCGCTCGAAGCTGTCGCCATCGGCGCCGGTCTCCATCCACAGGTCTCCGTTGGCGTAGAACCAGCTGGCCAGGTTGTTGGCGCGCCAGATCTTCGAGGTGGTGGGGTCCACCCCGAAGTCGACGGCGTAGCCCACCTGGGTGTTTTGATCGGACACGTAGGTGGTGTGGTCGTAGTCCCATCCCAGCAGCACCATGCTCACGAAGGTGGAGCAGGTCACGCCGTAGGGGGCGGTGGTGCTGGAGTGCACGACCGTCCCGGTGAGGGGCGTGGGCCGACTGGAGTCCCAGACCAGCTGGCTGCCGGCGTCGTAGAAGGTCTGTGCGCGGGAGATGAGGTCCTCGACGGCGGCGGAGTCCGTGGTGCGCGTGGGTGAGGTGGGCAGCCCCTGCGGCACCGCGTAGGTGTCGTCAGCAAGGGGAATGGCGATGTTGCCCTCAATCCCGTCCGGGAGGGTATCCGAGACGGAGAAGCTCATGCCCGCGCCGTCGTCGGCGAACTCATCGCCCGCGGTGTAAACGGTGCCAGACAGTCCGGATGCGGACATCAGGTCCAGGGTGGTGTCGAACTGGACTGCCGCCTGGGCGGGGGCCGCCGGAAGGGCGGCGGCTATGGACAGTGCAATGGTGGCGGATGCTCCCAGGGTGATGGGGACACATCGGCGCAGTGATCGGATTGGCGACAAAACTCAGGGTCTCCTGTGCATCTTGGCAACGGGTATCGTTGCGGTGTGGGCCGTTCCCCGGGAATCAGGGGCCGGTCCGAACCGGTCATCGGGGGTGTGCCCGGCCTGGTTCAGGTACCGGACCGGTCGAGCACGTAACTGACACGTTAGACGACTCGACCGTCCCTTTGCCAACTCTTTATCGTCGGTGTCTTCCACGACTTGGTCACACTGCGGCCTCATAGTCGGCGGGGATCCGCGTGCCTGCGCCGATCCCCGGCCACGCCCGGCGCGAACACGTGCAGGTTCGGGGGGAACGTGTCGGTGGTTTCCGCTAGCGTCGGAGCGGTCAGACGTGCGAAAGGGACAAGACGCCGATGAACGATTCCGGTCAGATCCGCGTGGTGGCGCGCTCCATTAAGCAGGGCGGCCGCGGCGCAGACAAGGGGGGCTCCAAGCAGGGGCCCGGGCGGCGCCGCGCGGCCCTGGGCAACCCGCTGCTGTGGATCGCCCCGTTCGTGCTGCTCGTCCTGCTGGGCTGGGCCCTGCTCAGCTCCGCCAGCGGGTACCGCACGATCGACACCTCCGAGGGTCTGGCGATCCTCCAGGACAGTGCCGGCACCGTCGAGTCCGTGACCGTCGTCGACGGCACCCAGCGCGTAGAGCTCGACCTCACCGCCGACTACACCAGCAAGGCCAACCGCTCCGGGGAGACCGACCAGAACCTCGGCCGCCGCGTCCAGTTCACCTACACCGAGGCGCAGGCCGGGCAGGTCAACCGGCTCGTGCAGGCCGCCAACCCCTCCGGCGGCTACAACTCGGTGGTGCCCACCACCAGCTGGTGGTCCTCCCTGCTGCAACTGGTGCTGCCCATGGTGGTGTTCATCGGCTTCATGTGGTGGCTCCTGGGCCGCATGAGCGGTGACCGCGGCGGCGCCCTGGGCTTCGGGCGGTCCAAGGCCAAGGTGGGCAGCAAGGAGATGCCGGACGTCACCTTCGACGACGTCGCCGGTGAGGACGAGGCCGTGGAGGAGCTGGAGGAGATCCGCGAATTCCTCTCCGAGCCCCAGAAGTTCCAGGCGGTCGGCGCCAAGATCCCCAAGGGGGTGCTGCTGTACGGCCCGCCAGGAACCGGCAAGACCCTGCTGGCCCGCGCCGTCGCCGGGGAGGCCGGGGTGCCCTTCTTCTCCATGTCCGGCTCGGAGTTCGTGGAGATGTTCGTGGGTGTGGGCGCCTCCCGGGTGCGGGACCTGTTCGAGCAGGCGAAGGCGAACGCCCCCGCCATTATCTTCGTCGATGAGATCGACGCCGTCGGCCGCCACCGCGGTTCCGGCATGGGCGGCGGGCACGACGAGCGCGAGCAGACCCTCAACCAGCTGCTGGTGGAGATGGACGGCTTCGACGCCACCACCAACGTCATCCTGATCGCCGCCACCAACCGGCCCGACGTGCTCGACCCGGCCCTGCTGCGGCCCGGCCGCTTCGACCGGCAGGTCTCAGTAGAGGCCCCGGACATGGCCGGCCGCGCCGCCATCCTGCGCGTGCACGCCAAGGGCAAGCCGATGACCGACGACGTCGACCTGGACCAGGTGGCCAAGCGCACGCCCGGCTTCACCGGTGCCGACCTGGCCAACGTCCTCAACGAGGCGGCGCTGCTGACGGCCCGCTCCAACGCGCAGCTGATCGACAACCGCGCCCTGGACGAGGCCATCGACCGTGTCATCGCCGGCCCGCAGAAACGCACCCGCGTCATGAACGACCACGAGAAGGCCGTGACCGCCTACCACGAGGCCGGCCACGCCCTGTGCGCGGCGGCCAGCGCCTACTCCGACCCGGTCACCAAGGTCACCATCCTCCCGCGCGGCAAGGCCTTGGGCTACACCATGGTCATGCCCGCGGATGACAAGTACTCCACCACCCGCAACGAGCTGCTCGACCAGCTGGTCTACGCCATGGGCGGGCGCGCCGCGGAGGAGATCGTCTTCCGCGACCCCACCACCGGCGCCTCCAACGACATTGAGAAGGCCACGGCCACCGCCCGCAAGATGGTCACCGACTACGGCATGACCAGCTCCGTGGGGGCCGTGCGCCTGGGCACCACCGAGAATGAGACCGTCCTGGGCCTGAACGCCACCAGCCGTGACTTCTCCGAGGACGTCGCCGCCACGGTCGACGCCGAGGTGCGCGCCCTCATGGACGCCGCCCACCGCGAGGCCTGGGAGATCCTGGTGCGCAACCGGGACGTGCTGGAGGAGCTCGCCACCCAGCTGCTGGAGAAGGAGACGCTGCTGGAGAAGGACCTGGAGCAGATCTTCGCCCCCGTGATCAAGCAGCCGCGCCGCCCCCTGTGGCACTCCGACGACGCCCTGGTCCTGACCGACGACGTCGCCGCCACCTTCGCCTCCGCCGCGCAGGCGCCCGACCGGCACGCGGCCAAGGCGGCCCGGGCCGCGTCCGAGTCGGTCGGCGCCGTCGACGCGGCCGCCGACACGGCCGACGACCCGGCGGAGGGCGCGGGCGGCGAACGGTCGGCCGGTGCCGTCCAGCAGCCGGACTCCGACGGGCGGCCCGAGGAGTGGCGGCAGTGGTGAGCGGCTACGACGCCGACGGCGTGCGCCGCGCCGTCCGGGACCTGCTGACCGCCATCGGGGACGACCCGGACCGTGACGGGCTGCGCGACACGCCCGACCGGATCGCCCGGGCCCTGGAGGAGATGTTCTCCGGGCTGCGTGAGGACCCGGCCCGGCACCTGGAGATGGTATTCGACGCCGACCACCAGGAGATGGTGCTGGTGCGGGACATCCCCCTGTACTCGGTGTGCGAGCACCACCTGCTGCCCTTCCACGGGGTCGCCCACGTGGGCTACATCCCCGGTGAGGACGGGCGCGTCACGGGCCTGAGCAAGCTCGCCCGCCTGGTGGAGGGCTACGCCCGCCGCCCGCAGGTCCAGGAGCGGCTCACCTCCCAGATCGCCGACGCCATGGTGGAGCGCCTGGGTGTGCGCGGGGTCATCGTCGTCATCGAGGCCGAGCACCTGTGCATGTCCATGCGCGGCGTGCGCAAGCCCGGTGCCAACACCGTCACCAGTGCGGTGCGCGGCGTCATGCACAATGCCGCAACCCGCTCCGAGGCCATGAGCCTGGTGCTGGGCCGCCGCGCCTGAGCGGGACCGACGTCGATTGGGGGCGCTTCAGGCGGCTGAGGCGGTGGATGCTGTGGGCGCTCGCAGGTGCAGCGCATTCACCTGCGGCGACGTCGGCGATGTATCTCAGGCACATCGAGTTCGGGGACGGCGCGCCGCATGAAGGAGTCGAACTCCGGCACGGTGAACGCGGCGTACCCGTGTTGAGGCGTGTAGAGCAGACCCATTTCGATGAGCTGTGAGCGGATGGGGCCCAGCTGGGAGGACTCGCGCTTCATAAGGGACGCGACCTCGGAGGCCTTCTGGGGCTCCGGGCCCAGCTCGGCCATTGCGCGCATGTACGCCGTTTGCAGCGGTGTGGCTCGGTCGAGGCGCACCCTGAAGAAGGAGCTGTCCAGCTTGGCCTCGTAGGCCTCGCGTGCGGTAGAGATGTCCTCTGCCGTGATCCGACCATCCTTCGCGACGATCCACGCCTGGTAGCCCAGCTCTTGCAGGAAGTACGGGTACCCGTGGGTGATCTCGACGGCCCGATCCGCCGCTTCGGGCGTGAGAGTAACGCCTTCCGCCTGAGCGGGTTCCATGATGGCGCGGCGCGCCTCCTGCTCGGTCAGCGAGTCGATCCGCGGGAATGTGAACAGACGCTCGGCATAGGACTTGGCATCACCGGCGAGCTCGGCGATTTGAGGTAGGCCCGCACCGACGAAGGTGATGGGGAGCTTCTTCTGCACGGACTTGTGGACCGCCTGGATCAGGGACTCCAACTGCATCTTGTTGAGGAACTGGACTTCATCGATGAGGATGACGACGCCCGTGTCCTTCTCCTTGGCGACCTCTCCGACAGCCAGGAACACGTCGGTCAGGTCGAGGCCCAGGTCGCCGTTGTCCGCGTATCCATCAGATGCCGGGACGTCCCAGGTCAAGGCGATGCTCCCCTCCGGGTCCACGGACAGCATGAAGGAACTGAGCACCGCCGCCGCATGTCGAGCGCGTTCGCCCCACCTGCGCCGGGGCGACAGGTGCAGGAGCGCGGCACGGAACTTCGCGAAGATCATCTGCCGGAACGCGCTCTCGTCGTGTTTGGACGCCTCCATCTCGATGACCTCCCAGCCCGCTCGCGCTGCGATCTCAGCGAACCGGCTGAGCAGCACGGTCTTGCCGACGCCTCGAAGGCCGGTGATGATCATGGACTGGTCGGTGCGTCCGCGCTTCAGGCGTTCAAGCAGGTCAGAGAAGTCCTTGGTCTGCCCGTCGCGTCCTATCAGGGCCTCGGGGGTGGCTCCGGCGTTGGGCGTGTACGGGTTGTTCACGTTGTCCATGTTGGCATCTTACTAGTTTTACTACGTTTTATTGTGTTCTAATAAAATGACGGTGGTGGTGAATAGCCCCCAACCCGCTCCGAGGCCATGAGTCTGGTGCTGGGCCGCCGCGCCTGAGCCGGGCCGCCCACAGGGCCTGCCGTACGCCCCGCCCCGGATTGTCTTTTCATACTGTGCCCCTGAAATCCGGGGGAATCGCGTGGCGTCCGATAGCCTGGGGGCGTGAACACGATCCCCGTCGCGGCTCCGGCGCCGCTGCCGCAGGCACTCACGGCGGCCGCTGCGGCCGGACGGACCCTGGTGATGGGAGTCGTCAACGTCACCCCGGACTCCTTCTCCGACGGCGGTCGCTGGGACACCACTGAGCTCGCCGTCGCCCACGGCCGTCAGCTGCTGGCGCAGGGCGCGGACATCCTGGACATCGGCGGCCAGTCCACCCGCCCCGGCGCGGCCGCCGTGACCGGGGAGGAGGAGCGCTCCCGTGTGCTGCCGGTCATTCGTGCCCTGGCGGAGGCCGACGCCGTCGTCTCCGTGGACACGCTGCACGCGGACACAGCCGCGGCCGCCGTGGCCGCCGGCGCCCGCATCATCAACGACGTCTCCGGCGGGCTCGCCGACCCCGGCATGCACCAGGTCGTCGCGCAGGCGGGCGTGGTCTACATCTGCCAGCACTGGCGGGGTGACCCCGCAACCATGGACACCCTCACCGACTACGGGCCGGGCGGCGTCGTCGCCGGGGTGGAGGCGGAGCTGCGCGAGCGCCTGGCGGAGCTCGCCGCCGCCGGGGTGCGCGCGGAGCAGATCGTGATCGACCCGGGCCTCGGCTTCGCCAAGACCCACGCCCAGTCCTGGCAGCTGCTGGCCGCCACCCGGCGGCTCACGGAGGACCTGGGGCACCCCGTCCTGGTCGGTGCGTCACGGAAGCGCTTCCTGGCCGCCGTTACCGTACCCGAGGCCGCAGCCGACCCGCTCGCACGCGACGCCGCCACCACCGCCACCACCGCCCTGGCCGCCGCCGCAGGCGCCTGGGCCGTCAGAGTCCACGAGGTCCCGGCCAACCGAGACGCCGTCCGCACCGCTTCCCTCTGGAAGGAAAACCGATGAGCACCAACTACGCCAGCCCCGACAGGATCACCCTGAAGGGATTGTCCGCCCGCGGCTACCACGGCCTCCTCCCCTTCGAGCGCACCGAGGGGCAGCTGTTCACGGCGGATGTCACCGTGTTCCTGGGGGAGCGCGGAACCGCCATCGCGGCGGTAACCGACTCGGTGACCGACGCCGTCAACTATGCGGACGTGGCCCAGGCCGTCGTCCGTATCATCGAGGGCGAGCCGGTCGGGCTGATCGAGACACTGGCCGAGCGCATCAGTGACGCCGTGCTCGCCTTCCCGCGCGTCACTGCCGTGGAGGTGACGGTGCACAAGCCCCAGGCGCCGCTGGACGTCGCCTTCGACGACGTGTCCGTAAGCATCTTCCGTGACGTCGACTCCGCGGCGGAGCGGGCCCCCGAGTCCGCTGGCGTCCCGCAGCCCGCCTCAGTGGCGGAGCCGGTCGCGGAGCCGGTTGCGGCCGGCCCCGCGCCGGAAGCCGCATCGCCGGTAGCGGAGCCGGAGACGACGGCCCCGGCCGCGGAGGCGGATGCCGACGCCGCCGAGGACGAGGCCGCCGTCGCCCCACCGCCGCAGGCGGAGGCGCCGACCGCCTACGGCATGGCCGCGCCACTCACCCCCCGGCCCGAGGCCGCAGCTCCGGAAGCACCCGCGGCACCGGTGGTCGATGCGGCGGTCCCGCTCCCCGCGGCACCGGCGCCCGTCGTCCAGCCGCCAGTCGCCGCCCAGCCGACTGCCACCCGGAGGCGCCCTCCGCCGCGCCCGCGCCGGAGTCGCTCGCGGCCCCCGCGCCCCCTGCGCCCCAGCCCCCGGTCGACCCGCTGTCCCTGCGCCCCCAGGCGCCCGCGGAACTCGTGATCGCCCTGGGAGGCAACGTCGGCGGCGTCGTCCCCGCCCTGCGCACCGCGGTGAACACGCTGCGGCAGACCGAGGGCATCACCGTGACCGCCGTCGCCCCGCTGGCCCGCACCGCCGCCGTCACCACCGACGGCGACGAGCAGCCCGACTATCTCAACACGGTGGTGCTGGCCACCACCACCCTCGCCCCGCGTGAAGTCCTGGCCGTATGCCAGGACCTGGAGGCCGCCGCGGGGCGCGTGCGCACCCGCCCGCAGGGGCCCCGCACGCTCGACGCGGACATCATCACCTACGAGTCCGTCACCTCCGCCGACCCCGAGCTCACGCTCCCGCACCCGCGTGCCGCCGAGCGCGCATTCGTGCTCACCCCCTGGGCGCAGGCCGATCCCTTCGCCGAGATCGGCAACCAGTCCGTGGCCGCCCTGGCAGAGGTCGCCCCCGACCGCGACGGCGTGCGCTGGCTCGCCCTCGACTGGCTCGACTCCGACCACCTGCCCGCGCTGCCGACCGGGCAGTACGTCGCCCCGCCCGAGGCGCAGGAGGCCGACGAGGCGGACGCCCCCGCACCCGTCGTCCCGGCCCCCGCGCAGTCCGCGGCGCCCGAGCCGCAGCCGTCGGCTCCCGCGCAGTCCGCGGCGCCCGAGCCGCAGCCGTCGGCTCCCGCGCAGCCCTTCGCACGGCACGCGGCGGAACCCGTCGCCACCCCCGCCGCCCAACCCGAGCCGCCGGCCACCCCGGGCTTCCTTAACGGGGCCGGCTACGGCAGCGTCGGTGCAGCAAGCGGAACCGGTGACGATGAGGATGAGAACGTCTGGGCCGCCCCGCCCAACTGGAACGACGTAATCGGCCGCAACGGCCAGAACCGATGATGCGACGCACGCGCTGGACGACCGTCCTCGCGTGCTTCGTCGGCCCCGGCGTGCTCGCCTGGGCGGCATCCGACCTCATGCTGCGCCACCGCGGCTGGGTCGCCTCGTTGACGCCCTGGGGCGCCGTCGTCGCCGCCGCCATCGCAGCGATCGTGCTGATCGCCGGGCTGGCGGTCCGGCGCCTACGCGAGCACGAACCCACCTGGATGACTCCCCCGGGGGCCGCCACCACCGCGGCTGCGGCACAGGCATCCGCCCGGGTCGGCGCGGTCGTCGGCGGGGTGTACGCCGGCGGGCTCCTCGTCGCGCTGCTCAACCTGGACTCGCCGGCCATGACCTCACTCGCCCGTTCCGCGGGCGCCTGCCTGACCGCATGCGCGCTGTGGACCGCAATCGGCCTGCTCGTGGAGCACTGGTGCGCAATCGGCGAGGACGACGACGATGACCTGCATCCCGGCTCCTCGCCGCACGGCAGCGCCGCCTGAACCGGGCCCGGGCCGCTGTCCGCCCGGGACCACGGCCGTGAGAACATCGCTCCATGCCCATGAACCCCGACACCCCCGCAGACCACGAATCCACTCGGACGCCGTCGACGCACTCACCGCGCCCCGGCAGGCTCGGCGTCGGCATCATCGGTGCCGGCCGGGTCGGCGCGGTGCTCGGCTCGGCCCTGAGGTCGGTGGACCACCAGATCATCGGCGTGCACGCCGTCTCCGCGTCCTCCCGGGAACGGGCCGAACTGCTCCTTCCCGGTGTTCCCATCCTCGACGTGGAGGACATTGTTGAACGTGCCGAACTGGTGCTCCTGGCGGTCCCCGACGACGCCCTTGCGGACCTGGTACAGGGCCTGGCCGAGCTCGGGCGCTGGCAGCCCGGCCAGCTGGTGGTGCACACCTCCGGCGCCTACGGCGTCGGCGTGCTCGAACCGGCGCGACGCTGCGGCGCCATACCGCTGGCCATCCACCCGGCCATGACCTTCGGCGGCTTCTCCACCGACGTCGCCCGCCTGATCGGCTGCCCCATGGCGGTGACCGCACCCGCCGCCGTCCTGCCCATCGGGCAGGCGCTCGCGGTCGAGCTCGGCGGCGAGCCCTTCGTCCTCCCGGAGGAATCCCGCCCCGCCTACCATGCCGCCCTCGCCCACGGCGCCAACCACCTGGTCACCCTGGTGGGCCAGGCGGTGCGCATCCTGGCCGCCGCCGGCGTGGAGGACGGCGCCGCCACCCTCGCCCCACTGCTGTCCATCGCCCTCGATCGTGCATTGCGCGAGGGCGAGGCCGGCCTGACCGGGCCGGTGGCGCGCGGCGACACCGGCACCGTGCGCACCCACCTGGCGGCCCTGACCGAGCTGCGCGACGCGAATGGCCGCCCGCTGGACGACGTCGTCGACACCTACCTGACGCTCGCCCGGGCAACCGTCGCCCGTCGCGAGGCCACCGGCGCGCTGGGGGCGCAGCAGGTGCGCGCCCTGCGTGAGGTCCTGAGCGACCACGGTGAGGACTCCGCCGGGCAGCCCCCGGAGCAGATCATCTAGCGTTACCCCATGACCGCCTCAACCACCCCGGACGCTCCCACCCGCACCGTCCTGGCCCGCACCCGCGAAGACCTCGCCTCCGCCCTGGCCGGCGACGACGCCCCCCGCGCCGTCGTCATGACCATGGGCGCCCTCCACCAGGGCCACTTCGACCTCGTGCGCGAGGCCGCCCGCCGCGTCGGAGCCGACGGCACCATAGTCGTCACCATCTTCGTCAACCCGCTCCAGTTCGCGCCCGGGGAGGACCTGGACGCCTACCCGCGCACCCTCGAGGCGGACCTGGACGGCCTGGCCGCCGTCCTGACGGGTGCGGACGGCGCGCTCGCGGTGGGGCGACTGGTGGTCTTCGCCCCCACCCCCGAGGTCATGTACCCCCACGGCGACCCGCAGGTGCGCATCGAACCCGGTCCGCTGGCAACCGTCCTGGAGGGACGCACCCGCCCGACCCACTTCGCCGGCGTGTGCCAGGTGGTGCTCGCCCTGATGCACCTGACCGCGCCGCGCTGGGCCATGTTCGGCCGCAAGGATGCCCAGCAGCTCGCCGTCGTCAAGGCCATGGTGCGCGACCTGGCGGTACCGGTTGAGATCGTGCCCGTCGACATCCGCCGCGAGACCGACGGCCTGGCCATGAGCTCACGCAACGCCTACCTGTCCGATGCCGAACGCGGGCACGCGCTCGCTTTGTCGTGGGCGTTGGAGGCCGGGCGTGCCGCCGCCCGTACCGGCGCCGACGCCGCCACGGTGCGCGCGGCCGCCCAGCAGGTGCTTGAGGCCGAGGCGGGCGTGGAGGTCGACTACGTCGCCGTCGTCGACCCGGATTCCTTCGTCGACCTGGCCGGGGCCGGGCTCGGCCTGGAACCGCAGGCGCAGCCGGAGGCAGGGCCGCGGGGCGCGGGGCGGGGCGGCGCGCCCGGCGGCGCCTCCTGCCGCGGACTGCTGGCGGTCGCCGCCCGCGTGGGCACCACCCGGCTCATCGACAACACGCTGATCGACCTGCTCTGACCCCTCCCCGCGGGCGCGCCCTCCAGTCCTAAGGCGCCGTCGCCCCCTCCGGCGGCCGGGAGCCGGGTTCGCGGACGTTCCCCGGGAGGATCCACGGGGTCGGCCCGCTCCTCCCGTGGGAGGATGCATCACGGCGGCCACGCTTGCGATGCTCGGTGGGAATCCAGCATCAGGAGCCCCCATGTCCCCAACTCTCCCGCACCCAACTGCCCTACCGACGGCGGACCCCTTCGCCCCTGACGGCGTCGACTTCCGGCCCGTATCCCCACGGCTGATCACCGCGCGCCTGGTCTCCAACCTGGTATTCAACGGCGTGTGCCTGATCGGCTTCGTGGCCGCGGGTATTTGGGCGAGTCCCTGGTTCCACATCGGGACGGTATTGGTCGTCGTCCTCACCGTATGGGAGCTGTGGCTCATCCCCCGGCAGGTGCGGGCCATGGGGTACGCCATGGCCGATGACCACCTGCTGTGGCGCAAGGGCATCATGTTCCGCAGAATCAACGTCATCCCATACGGGCGCATGCAGTTCGTGGACACCTCCCAGGGGCCGCTGGGCCGTCACCTGGGCATCGCAGAGGTGAAACTCCACACGGCGTCGGCGTCGACGGACGCGACGATCAACGGACTGCCCGTAGCCGAGGCGGAGAACCTGCGGCGCCTCCTGTCCGAACGCGGCGAGCAGAGGATGGCCGGACTATGAGCACGCATCCGCTCACATCCGGCGACCCCGGCGCGCCACGGGCGGCCACCGTCCCGCCCAGGCCCGGCGATCGGCGTCGGCGCGATGACCTGAACCCGACCACCCAGGAACGCGGCATCACCCTCCCACCCGACGCCAAGTGGTCCCGGGTGCACCCCATTACCCCGCTGCTGGAGGGGTGGAAGGGCATCACCGCCGTACTGGCCATCCTGGTCTGGCAGAACGTGGAGTACGTGGGCGACGCCTATTCGGCGCTGCAAGAGGTACAGGCGCGTGTATCGCCGCGGCTGATTACGGGGGCGGCACTGGCCGTCCTCGGTGTGGTCGTGGTGATCGGCCTGGGCCTGTGGCTGTCATGGCGGATGCGCGCATTCGCCGTCGACCGCGATGCCGTCTACCTGCGCACGGGAGTTCTCAACCGGCAACTGCGCACCGCGCGCCTGCCGCGCATCCAGTCCGTCGACATCGTCCACCCGCTGCTGGGCCGTATCTTCGGGCTGGGGCGGCTGAAGGTGGAGGTCGCCGGGGGCGGGGACTCGAATGTCACCATCGGCTTCCTGCGGACGCGCGACTTGGAGGAACTGCGCGAGCAGATCCTGACGCTGGCGGCCGGAGCCCAGCTGTACGGCGGGGGCGAGGCGGCGGAGCCGGATGCGACCGCGGGTGCGGGGATGGAGCGGCTTGGCGAGGCCGACGAACCGAATGGGGACGCGGGGCCGCGCAGTTGCCTCGTTGACACCGACGGGACGGCGGGCCGGTCGGTGCCCCACGGGTTCGAGGATGCCATGACCGCGCAGCCGATCCCGGGGGAGCGTCTGTCCGCCGCCGAGCACTACCTGTATGAGGTGGACACCCGCATCCTGATCGGTTCGATGCTGCGCTCGGGAGCGACCCTTGCCGCCGTCGCGGTGTCGGTCAGCTTCCTGGTGTTGCTGGCCGTGTGGCTGAGAATCGGGGCCTTCCAGGACAACAGGCCAGTGGCGGTGTTCTTCAGCGTGCTGCCTATGTTGACCATACCGTTCGGTTTCGGGGCATACGCGTGGAGCCGCTTCGACAAGGGGTGGCGCTTCCGGGCTGCGGCCGCGCCCGCGGGGATTCGAACGCGCTTCGGGCTGACCGCGGAGACCTCCTCCACGCTCCCTCCCGGTCGGGTCCATGGCGTGCAGATCGCGCAGGGGCCGTTGTGGCGCGGTCCCGACTGGTGGCGGGTTGAGGTGAGTGTGGCCGGGCGCAGCGCTGCTGAGACCAAGTCCTCCGGGACGGTGGAGAACAGCGGGGCTAACGTGCTGCTGCCGGTGGGGCGGCGTGATACGGCCCTGCGGGCGCTGTGGCTGGTGGTGCCCGACCTGGGTGTGGCCGATCCCGACGCCTTCCTGGAATCTGCCCTGACCGGGCAGGGCCAGGACGGTGCGGGCGACGAGGCCCTGGCCGTCGGCGCCGCCGGGCGCGGGTTCATACGCATAAGTCCCCGTGGGCGCCTGTTCTCCCCGCTGGCGTGGCGGCGCGAAGCGATCGCCCTTACCGACACCTGCGTGGTGCTGCGGCTCGGGCGGTGGCGGCGGCGTGTCAGTGTGATCCCCTACGAGCGCATCCAGTCGCTGCGGCTGGTGCAGGGACCCTGCGCGCGGCGCCGCTCCCTGGCTGCGCTGCACCTGGACATGGTGGATGCGGAGATCGGCCGCTCCTTGAGCAACCTGGACCTGAACGACGCCGCCGCCATTGAACGTGTCATCTCCGAGCGGGCGCTGCGGCGCAGACGCGAAGAACGGCTGGACCGCTGGCTCGCCCGCGCCACCGAGAACTCCTGAAGGGCGTCCGCACCCCCTGAAGCGTCCGCACCCCCTGAAGGGCGTCCGCACCCCCGAGGCGCTTCTCTTCACCGAGATCGGTAGTTATAACCACCGAGATCGGTAGTTATAACCACCGAGATCGGTAGTTATGACCGCCGAGGTCGGTTGATATGACCGCCGAGATCGGTAGTTATGACCGCCGAGGTCGGTAGTTGTGACCGCTGAGGTCGGTTGATGTTGCGGCGGCACCCAGCGGCTCTCCTCTCGGATGTCCAGGGGCCGTTGTCCTCCTCACCCTGTCTCCTCGGTCACGACATGGTGGTTGGGGACTACGCTGCGTCTACGCTGGTTAGCGATGAGCACTCGCACTCGGACGATGATGACGTCCAAGATTCACCGCGCCACCGTGACGCAGGCCGACCTCGACTACGTCGGCTCCATCACCGTGGACGCGGACCTGCTTGACGCGGCCGACCTGCTGCCGGGGGAACGGGTGGACATCTGCGACTGCACCAACGGCAACCGCCTGTCCACCTACGTCATCCCAGGTGAGCGCGGCGCGGGCGAGATCTGCATCAACGGCGCCGCCGCTCACCTGGTGGACCCGGGCGACATCATCATTCTCATCGGATACTCCCAACTGAGCGACGACGAGGCGCGCACCTACCTGCCGCACGTGGTGTTCGTGGACGCGGACAACCACATCGTTGAACGTGGCACCGAGCCCGGGCAGGTACCCGTCGACTCCGACGTGGCTCGCCTCCAGGGCTTGCGGTCCTCCGGCGTACCCATCGCTGCGGTGCGCGGCTGAACTGCGCAGTGTCCACGGCTGGGCAAGCGGAGCCGACACCCCGGCCTCGCTTCCCGACGACAACTGGCGGAACATTCTCCGGATTCGTCCTTTGCGTGCCACGGCTGACGACTCGCGCACCTTGGGCCGAGGGGCGGCGCACGCTCAGGGACGAAGGCAATGGCGCGCGCCATGTCCCAATTTGGCGAGATTTCAGGGAAAAGTGATGGTTGGCTGGAAGTTGCTGCGGCTCGCTGATATGGCTCCAGCGTGCGCCGACAGCCTTGGCGCACGCAGGAGACTCAGTGCGCCCCCGCGGCCCGACATAGATTCCGCATGATTCCGGGGTTCTTGGGAACGGTAACGCGATCTGAGCGTGCGGCACCCAGGATCGCCTGCGCGACTATGCGGCGAATGCGCTCCTCTCCGGCCGCAACATCCTGCCCCGTCAACCGTATGGGCACGAACCCTTGAGCGAGTGCGGCCTGGTCCCGATGGCGGTCAAGTGCATACTGCTCGTTTGACGAGTGGAACTCCCAGCCGTCCGTTTCGACGATCAGCCAGCCCTCGACCAGCATGTCAACCTCCCCTACCCCCTCGACGATCACTCCAGTGTCCACTGACAGGTTGATGTCGCGCAGTGCGAGCCTGGTACGAGTCTCCAAGGGGGACCGTGTAGCAGGTTCTGCGCGTTCCAACCGTTGCCTGGCCCTGGCGCTGTAACGACCGGTCAGAAGCTCCGCGACCTCCTCTTTCGTGGTGTCGCCACGGTGGAGTGCAGCGTCCGCAACGCATATGGCATCGAGTTCGTCAAGGCATTTCAAGCAGCAGGCTACGACTTCGGCCGGAACCACCAAGGGGAAGTCGTCCACCGTCATCGGTGTGAGCCGTGTTCTCCGATGTACGACCACAGCGCTCAAGTCGCGGTGCGGGCTGGACCGGACTCCGCGATTATTGGGCACCGCCAGGTGTAACGAGTCGGGCTTGCTCCACATCGGGTAGCCGAGCACTTCGGCGGCGCTCGCGCAGGTCAGGTGTGCACGGAACTGCCGGCATTTGACGATGCGCGGGTCCGTGCCCGGGACTGCGAGGAATCGGGGAGCCGGCCGGTAGACCAGCTCGGCGGCCAGCGCGCGCTGGACGAGGCTCCGATCCTCCTGGCGAAGTCCTATCTCGTCCTCGTATGCCGCGCCGTGTAGCGCCGTGACGCGTTCCAGCAGTAGTTCGAGCTCGGCTTCCATACATGAATGATGATGCTGTGACGGCGAAGTCGGGTAGTACCGATCGCCTCCCTGTGGATAACTCTGCTCCGGGGCGTGCTGTCACCACCCCTGTTGACGTGGGCCGAGGCGCCGGAAGGCGATCAGGCCGGCGCCAGACGACGGGAATGCGGTCGGTGGAGGCGCGGCACGCTGCTCGAGGTGGGCCACTGACGACGCCCGCCACTTGATCCTTGACAGCCCGGATGTGGGCCGGACGGGCTGAACGGTTACACTCGCGCGCGTGACTGATGCGCCTGTGAACCAGCAGCCCCCCGCACCTGAGACCGACGCGGCCCGGCCCACACCTCAGTCGGCCGCGCCGTCGTCCGGCGACCAGCTCCGGATCAGGTCGGCCAAGCGGGCGCGCCTGCGCGAGGAGGGTTGGGACCCGTACCCGGTCTCCGTGCCGCTGACCACCACCATCGCGGCCGTGCGGGAGCACTATGGCCACCTCCAGGCCGGCGAGGAGACGGGCGATGTCGTCGGCGTTGCGGGTCGCGTCGTGTTCCTGCGCAACACCGGCCGCCTGTGCTTCGTCACCCTGCAGGACGGCGCCGGCGCCACACTCCAGGCGATGCTGTCGGCCAAGTCGCTGCCCGGCCAGGGGCACGGGACCCTGGCCGCCTTCAAGACCGACGTCGACCTCGGCGACCACCTGTTCGTCCACGGGCACGTAGGCGCCTCCCGGCGCGGCGAGCTGTCCGTGTTCGCCGAGCCGGAGCTGCGCGCGGGCCTTGACGACGCGGAACTGTCCGAACTGGGCGACGACGCCGTCGTAATCCCCGCCTGGCAGCTTGCCTCCAAGGCGCTGCGGCCCCTGCCGAAGACTTGGACCAATGAGGCCGGAGAGGCGGTGACCCTCTCGGAGGAGCAGCGCGTGCGCCGTCGGGAGCTGGACCTGCTCACGCGCCCGGCCGCCCGCGACATGGTGCGCACCCGGGCGGCCGTGGTGCGCAGCCTGCGGGAGAACTTCTACGGGCGCGACTACGTCGAACTGGAGACGCCGGTGCTGCAGGCGATTCACGGCGGTGCCGCCGCCCGGCCGTTCGTCACGCACATGAACGCGCTGGACATGGACCTGTACCTGCGCATCGCCACGGAGATCTACCTCAAGCGTGCCGTCGTAGGCGGCGTGGACCGGGTGTTCGAGATCGGCCGGATCTTCCGCAACGAGGGCATGGACTCCTCCCACTCCCCGGAGTTCGCCGCGTTGGAGGCCTACGAGGCATACTCCGACTACAACGGCATGGCCGAGTTGACTCAGAACCTGGTGCAGCAGGCGGCCCGCGACGCCTTCGACCTGAGTGAGGGTGAGGAGATCGTGCGCCTGGCCGATGGCACCGAGTACGACCTGTCCGGCCAGTGGCGCCGGCTCGACCTGTACACCTCCGTATCCGAGGCGGTGGGGGAGGAGATCACCGTCGCCACGCCGCGCGAGCAGCTGGTCCGGATCGCGGAGCGGCTCGGCCTGGAGGTCGACGACTACGCCGTGGCCGGCAAGATTGTGGAGGACATCTTTGAGGAGACGGTCGGCAATGACCTGTGGGAGCCGACCTTTGTCTTCGACTTCCCGGAGGACACCTCCCCGCTGACCCGCTACCACCGCTCACGTCCGGGACTCACCGAGAAGTGGGACCTCTACATTCGCGGCACCGAGACCGCTACCGCCTACTCCGAGCTGGCCGACCCGGTCATTCAGCGCGAGCGCTTCGAGGCGCAGGCGCTGGCCGCCGCCAAGGGCGACCCCGAGGCCATGGTCCTGGATGAGGACTTCCTGGTGGCCATGGAGCAGGGCTTCCCGCCCTGCGGCGGCATGGGCATGGGTGTGGACCGGCTGCTCATGGCCCTGACCGGTCAGGGCATCCGCGAGACCATCACCTTCCCCCTGGTGCGGCGCGGCTGAGTTGGCAGGGCAGGTCTAGTCGGCCCGCCCGACGACGACGGCGAAACTCGCCTCCCCGGCTCGGTCACGCCGCGCCTAGGGGCCTAGCGGTCGCCGGCCAGGTCATGCCCGGGAGCGGGTTCACTTCTGTTGGCGTTACCGGTCAAGGAGCGCTGGCAGTTCACTCAGTGACTTGACGCAGGGCTGGAAATGGCCGGTGTCGAACCGGTCCAGGTGAACTGCCTGCCAGCGAGCGGCGCGTGCACCGAGCACGTCGAGTTCGACGTCGTCGCCGATGTAGGTGAGTTCCGCACTCGGTGCGTTCAACGCCTCGGCTGCCCGGTCGAATGCCTCCCGGTTAGGTTTTGCGGCTCCCAAGGAGTCCGAGGTGAGCACGCAGGAGAAGAACTTGCGGACGCCGATCCGCTCAAGTTTCCGGCCCTGCTGCCGAGCATCGCCGTTACTGAGCACCGCGAGCTTGAAGCCGCGGTTGCGCAGCTCCTCCAAACACTGCGGCGCGTCGGGGTAGGCCCGCCAGGCGCGCTCGTACTCTGCCAGGTAGGAATCGAAGAGCTGGTCCAGTTGCGCTTCGCCGCCGACGGTCTTCCCCAGCGCGTTGAGCAGGTCCGCCATGCGTAGGCGTCGCTGCTCGGTGAAAGTCAGCTCACCTTCTCGCCATGCCGTGAAGTGCTTCCGTTCTGCTCGAATCCAGGTGTCGTGCAGTGACTCCGTGGGCTCGGCCCCTATCAGGCGAAGATAACTGTCCAGGCCTGCGTCTGCCGCCGCCCTGTGGTCCATGAGCGTCCCGTCGATGTCAAAGACAATAACCGTGCCGGCCATAGGGGGAGTCTCGCACCGAGTCACGCCGAGGCGTGCGACGCCCGCCGCATGGGGATGGAAGGACGGCTGAGAGCGTGAACGCGGATTGGCGGCGCGCCGCTTGCGGTGATGCCATTGGGGGAGCGGCCAGGGACGGGGTGGGTCAGGGGCGTGGTGAGAGAACTTGGGGCAGGAGGTATGCTGTGGACTCGACGACGATCGCCGCATCGTTCGATGATATCGCCGAGCTGGCTACCGAGGAGTACAATTATACTAATGTCGGCAAGTACTCCAAGGAAGGCAATAAAATCCTAGCCTGGGAGGTCCCTATGACTGATGGCTCCTTCTTGATAACCTATGCTGGCGAAGTGAAGGCCGGAATCGCCGATATTTCAACAATAACGATCGACGTGGACAATGAGGGTTATCGGCGTGAATGTGTGTGTGGTTCGGGCGTGTCGGGGTGTTCTAGCTGGTTCGTCCGGCCCAGCCTTTGCGGGCCCAGAGGCCTTCTTCGGGGGTGGGTGTGGTGCCCCATCCGGCGGGGTGCTGATTGGTGCTGGCGGGCTTGTTTGTTTTGGGTTTGGGTGTGCGGGTGCGCTTGGGGCGGCCTTGGGCGTTCCAGTCGGCCAGGATCACCGCGGGCGTGGCCGGTGCCTGGGTGTAGGTGTGTAGGGTCCACTCGGCGATGGCGGCCTGGTGGTCGGGGGTGGCGCCGCGGTGGTGGCGCAGCCGGTCGCGGACCTGAGCATTGACGGCTTCTACGGGGTTGGTGGTGCGCTCGGCGGGGGTGGGGCGGGGCTTGCCGTCCGGGGTGGTGAGGTAGGCGAACAACTGGCCTTGCTTGGCTAGGCGTTCCAGGCGCCGCCAGGCGCGGCGCACCCGGGGGTGGGCGTACCACCACTTGCGGCCCGTGCGGGCGGCGGTCTGGGGGTCCTGCTCGGCGGTAGTGCGCTGGTTCAGCCAGGACCGGTACTGGGTGCCGTAGTCGTTCAGAGTCACCAGCCACTTCGATGCCTGCTCGGTGGTGGAAACCCTCAGGAGGGCTCTGGAGTGGCGTAGTAGGGCCTTGCCGGGGGTGGTCTTGGGGTGCAGGGTCAGGTCTCGGACGGTGTCGCGGTGTACGTGGATCAGCACCGCTGGACGGGGGTGCCGGCCAGGTGGCGGCGATTGCCTTCAAGGCGCCGCCGGCCCCGTCGGTGGCGACCAGGTCGGGCGGGGCGATGGGGCCAGCAGCGCGGCGTAGGCGGCGGAGTTCTCGGACGCGGCCCACTGCCAGCCGATCACGTGCGTGGGGCTGCGGGCTACCAGCAGCACCCACTTGTGGGCCAGCCACACCCCGTCGACGAACACCTGGGAGTGCATCTCGCCAGTAACCGGCGGCTTGGGAACTGGGATGTCCCAGCACCAGGCGGTCCGGCGGCGAAACGCCCTGTCACTACCGCCGGCGGCCTCGGCCTGGGAGCGACTGCCGGCCGCCCATGCCAGGAACATGGTGAAGTCTTCTACCTGCCCGGGCGTGGGGTCGTCCTGGGCTGGCGCCTGGTCGCGCCGGCGTCTGGTGGTCGAGGCCCCGCAGTCCTTGCACCTCCAGCGCGGGTGCCCAGCAGTGGTGGAGCCGTTACGAATCATCCCGGAGCCGCATACCACACAACGCGGCCTGTTAGTGCGAGGCATGCTGAATCATGCCCCACCCCCAATTAACTCCGACTTTCCCCCACTACTTCAACGAAAACCCCCGATCCTACACACACATTCGCGCCGATAACTCGACAATGAGGGCAAGTCCGTGACGCTGAATGCGCCTGCTGTTGAGGTGCTGTCATCATCGATTGACCCCGCTACTGTCAATACGTACGACCAGACTTTCAGCCTGGTCAACCGGTTGGGTGTTGATGATGTCACCACATTTCTCGCCGATGAGGAGAGCACTGTTAAGCAAATCGCGATCGACGGAGGGCTGTTGGACAAGGCGAAGAATCGCGCTGAAGAGCTCCTCACGTCTCACGTTGAGAGCATGCTGACAGGTGCCGGTCAGGGCGATTACACGGTCACTGTGGTGTGGTCTGAGTAGTCCTGCGGTTTCTTCACGCGATCTTCGAGGAGAGGATTGTGTGCGCCCGGTTGTGAAATAGCGGCTCTTCCGGTTTGAGGGTGTGGTGGTGGGGTGGTCGCGGGTGCGCGTGTCGGGATGGTGGGTGTGGGTCGAGGTCCCCGATGATTGGTGGGCTTCTAAACACTACCGATCATGGAGACCTCGACATGGCCGAGACTACCTTTGCTGCCCCTGATCTTGCTAGTTTCCTGGGCCTGGATGCCCTGGGGCTTACCGCCACCGGCATGTGCCTGGAGCAGGAGCGGGCGCTGGTGGAGTGCCGCCTGCGAGCCTTGGAGGAGGATGCGTTCTGTAGACGGTGTGGGGCCCAGGGTGTGGCGGTGGGGACCGTGACCAGGCGGCTGGCGCACGTACCTGTGGGCTGGCGGCCAACCCACCTGCTGGTGCGGTTGCGGCGGTGGCGCTGCCAGGGATGCGAACGCGTGTGGAGGCAGGATGCCTCTCGTGCCGCGGCCAAGCGGGCTGCCCTGACTCTGGCGGCCGTGGACTGGGCGATCCGGGCCATCGGAGTGGAGTTCATGAGCGTTGCCCGTGTAGCGGCAGCGCTGGGGGTGTCCTGGGACACCGAGGGCGACGCCGTCCTTGATCGGGCTAAGAACACCCTCCTGAAGGACCCCAGCCGTCTGGAGGGTGTGGAGGTCATCGGGGTGGATGAGCATATCTGGCGGCACACCCGCAGGGGCCCGTTGTCTAGGTTGAAGTGCAACGCCTGGGGTTGGTGGTTTTGATTGTATGTTGGGTCAGGGCTTGTTGGTGGGCTTCGGCTGGTGTGTGGTAGCCCAGGACCCGTAGGGGGCGGTTGTTGATCTCGGTGGTTATGTCGGCTAGTTCCGTTGGGTCCAGGTGGGTGATGTCGGTGCCTTTGGGCAGGTAGCGGCGAAGCACGCCGTTGCGGTTCTCGTTGGTGCCCCGCTGCCAGGAGCTGTAGGGGTCGGCGAAATAGGTCAGTACCCCGTGGGATTCCACCAGGGTGTGGTGGGCAGCGAATTCACTACCATTGTCGTAGGTGATCGTCCTGCGCATATGGGTGGGCAGGCCATCGAGCAGGCGGGTCTGGGCGGCGGAAGTGGCGGCGGCGGTCTTGTCCGGCAGCAGGGCGGTGAGCATGAACCGGGTGGCCCGGTCCACCAGGGTGTGGATGACCCCATGCTTGCAGATCACGAGTCGGCCTCCCAGTGACCCGCCTGGGAGCGCTCATCCGCTGCTTGGGCCGGTGGCTGACACCCACGCGCAGACGGATCGGGGAGCCAACCGTCCTGCGCCCGCCGGTGTGGCGGCGGCGCCGGTGAGCCCTGGCCAGGTAGCCGGACAGGCCGGCGGCCCGATCCTGGGTGACGTAGATCCAGGCGTAGATGGTCTCCGGGCAGGCCCGCATCCGCTCATCATCGGGGTGGTCCAGCCTCAGGCGGCCGCTGATCACCAGCGGGCTCCACCCCCGGCGCAGCCGCTCGGTTACATAGGCGACCAGGGGGTCATGACTCATGCGTGCACGCCGGCCGTGGTGGCGTGAGCGCGCAGCCGCCTCGGCGCGGGAGGCCACATATGCCCGCCCGGTCCACCAGTCGGTCTTCAACCTGGCGGGCCGGTAGGGCCTGTAGGCCTCGGCCAGGTGGGAGGGCCGCCAGGAGTTGCGGGCCACCTCCCGACTGATAGTCGCCGGGCTGCGGCCCAGCGCGGTGGCGATCTGCCGCAGCGAATGAGTGGGGAGCATCGCCTGAATCACATCACGCTCCTCACCGCTCAAGTGCCGGTATCCTCTACACACGGTGCAGCACCGTTCCTCTCCAAAGCCAACGGATTCCTCACAGAACCCAGGCTAGTAGGCACGGTGTTGCACTTCTTCATAGACAACGGGGGGGCGACAAGTACGTCACCGTCATCATTGACTTGACTCCGGTACGCGACCGGACGGGCCCCTCCCGGCTGCTGGACATGGTCGAAGGCCGTTCCAAGCAGGTCTTCAAGCAGTGGCTCGACAACCAGTCCGAGGCTTGGCGCAGCCGGATCGAGGTGGTGGCCATGGATGGGTTCACAGGGTTTAAGACCGCCGCCACCGAGGCCCTGCCCCAGGCGACCGAGGTCATGGACCCCTTCCACGTGGTCGCCTTAGCCGGGGACAAGCTAGACGACTGTCGGCGCCGCGCCCAGCGCGAGACCACCGGCCGTAGGGGCCGTAAGGATGACCCCTTGTACAAGGCCCGCAGGCTGCTGCGCACCGGGGCGGGCCTGGTAACCGACAGCGGCTGGGACCGGCTCGAACAACTGTTTGCCGACCCCCAGAACACGCCGGTAGAGACCGCCTGGGCGGTCTATCAGAAGATTGTGGCCGCCTACCGCGCCAAGACCTCCGCCGAAGGCAAGCAGCTGATGAGCAAGGTCATCGACTCGCTCACCACCGGCGTGCCTGACGCCCTCGGAGAGCTGAAGTCGCTGGGCAAGACCCTGGCCCAGCGGCGCGACGACATTATCGCCTACTTCGACCACCCCGGCACCTCAAACGGCCCCACCGAGAACACCAACGGCCGCCTGGAACACCTACGCGGCATCGCCCTCGGATTCAGAAACCTCACCAACTACACCGTACGCAGCCTCATCCACGCCGGAGGCTTCCGCAACCAGCTACTACACCCTTAAACCGGAAGAGCCGAAATAGCGTGCATGATTTGTGCCTCTGCCGTCTGTCTGGCGCCTCCAGAGGGACGGCCGAGGCACTTGCGGGTGTGTGGGTGGTGGTGTCAGTGTCCTTGTTGGGTTTCGGCTTGGTCGGTGAGGGTGCGTACGAGGTCGTAGGGGGTGGTGGTGTTGGTGGTGGTGTTGGTTCCGGTGATGGGGGTGGTGGTGCCTCCGGTGGTGTCGGCGGGGGCGTCCAGGCACTTTAGCCAGATGGGGCGTACGCCGGTGGGGGAGGAGATGGTGCCGTAGGGGCACTGGTGGGTGGCCCGTACTTCTAGCGCACGCCGTCGGTGCTTGGCTGCTGCGCGCCTCCGGGGTAGCCGCCCCCGGGGGACCGGCGCGCCCGGAACCGACTCCACCACCTCTTGCGACCGCCCACCAGAAACAGTCACAGAATCCTCTGCCGCGTCCGCCTTGATTCCTGGGCCACCATGGCTGTCGGCGTGCGAAATGGTGCGATACTCAGCAGTGCTAGCGTGAGCGTGCAGACTATTGTATTATGGATTGCGGATGACTGCGTTTTCATCATGAATCATCTCCGTCTTCCACTTCCAGTGCTTCTATGATCCAGTCATTTCCCTCCCAGTAAAGCTGAACCCGTACGACGTCATATGCCTCATCGATATGAAGTGGCGGTTCGTTAGCTCCGGAATACTGATCACGTTCAGGCGAATGGATTTGACTGCGCACGACGTAGCGGTTGAGGTCCTCCTGGTCGGTCCACCACTCCAGCGGCATGATCTCCTGCTCCCAGGGATCGGCCCAGCCGCCAGAATCGTGTAGTTCGGTGGCGTTGTTGATGACACTGTTGCAGAAAATGCAGTCGTCCCCGCTCATGCTCTTCCAGGCGTCCAGGTTCCCTGTCGCATAGACGTAGGGGTAGAGCTCCAGGAAGTACGCGACTGCCTCGGCTGCGCCGTCGGGGGTGAACTCCGGGGCGGAGGGCTGGGGCGGTTCCATGGCCAGGGCGGTGGCCCTGGCCTCGGCCTGCTCGGGCGGGAGCGTGGGCGTTGGCGTGGCCGTCGCGGTAGGTGCTGAGGTTGCTGATAGTGGTGCCGAAGGCACTGTGGTCGTGTTGCTGGTGGTAGCACAGCCTGCCGCCAGGGCAAGGGCTGCCAGACAGGTCGCCGCTGCTGACAGGCGGCGTTCAGGTGCTGCTGGAGTGGACGCGGGCATGGGGAGCCTCCTCGGTGAGGACCCGGATGGGACTAGCTGGGATGCCGGTTTGTCACCGACGCCCGCAACCGTACCGACATCTGCACTCGCGGCGCCACTCACTTGTAGCCCCCTGTGGAAAACCTGGGGCGGTGCGGTCGGTGAAGACCCGGGACGTACTCCCGCTGGCCGACGTCCTCACCGGCGCCGGTCTCAGCGAGGCGGAGGAGTGAGGGGAGAGCTAGAAAGGCGCGAGAGCCGGGCGCTAGACGATTCTCAGGCCCGCATATGCGGCGAGTGCGGGCGCGAGCTCCGCGAGTTGGTCGGCGCCCACCCAGGCCCCGCGCAGCCCGGCGGCGTCGTCGACTTGGTTGAGCGTGAGTCCCCGAAGATCGACGTCCTTGAGCCGGCTCTCCCGTATCCGCAACTCGCCGACGCGGCAGTCGTCAAAAGCCACTCGGTTGAGTGTGGCGGCGGTCAGGTCGAGCGTGTCCACCATGCAACCGCGTAGGCGCACATCGAGCAGATTGGCCCGCCCCAGCCCCAGGAAGCCGATGCGGCAGTCCTCAACCAGCACGCTGCGCCACTGCGCATCATGGCATTCGCAGGCCCCGACTCGTGAGGCCTCCCAGGAGACCTCTCTCCACACCGACCGCTGTGCGTGCAGCTCGGCGGCCGTCAGCCTGTCCACGCGCGACTCCGCCAGGCGGAACTCCTCAAGATGGGCACGATCCGCCCGCACATCCTCCAAGACGCACTCAACCAGCTCCAACCCGCGCAGATCCACCCCGGAGATGTCGACGCCGCTGATCCGGGCCAGGTCGGCGTACCCGCCTGCACGCAGGACGACGGCGTCGGTCGGCTCGAGGTCCCGCGGCCGGGCCGGTTTCGCGCGGGGCGGCCGGGGGAGATGCGCGTCGGGCATGAGGCTCAGGCGGCGTCGTCGGCCCGCGACTGCTGGACGTCGGCGCGGAGGTGCTCGGTGATCACGGCCTCGCACTCGGCGCGGTCCACCGGGCGGCAGCCCTTCGCCACCCACTCGGCGATTCTGGCGGGCTCCTCCCGCGCCAGCCGTATCCCCCGGCGCAGCAGCACATGAATGGGCTTGCGATGCTCGGCCAGGTCCCGGCGCAGTCGGAACCACCAGGTCTGCAGGCGCGGGCGCCGCAGCACGAGCGCGTCGGCGAGCACGCCGGCCTTCCGGCAACGGTCAACGAGCTCCGCGGCGAACACGCCCTCCGCGACGTATACCGGCAGGGCGTCCACGTCGAGGGTGGTGTAGTCGACGGTAGCGTTGTCCGGGATGGAGTACACGGGCACCGTCGTCGAGCCCGTGGCGCACAGGTCGAGGATCGCTGCCATGGCGCGGTCGGCATCCCAGGAGGCCGGGTTGTCCCAGTCGATGGCGCTCTGGGCCTCGGCCCGGGTGACGCCCTCGGCGCCGGAGACGCCGCCGTCCAGTAGCGGCATGCCCGGCTCATCGCCGTCACGGTAGAAGTCGTCCAGTTTGAGGCGGTGCGCGCCGCAGCGCCGCAACAAGGATGTCTTGCCGGAGCCGGACGGTCCGGTAAGCAGGATGACGCGGGTGCTCACGGATCCCAAGGCTATCCTGCCGGGCGGGTGCAGGCGGAAACGACGGGGTTGTCGGCAGACGCAAATGCAGATCGGAGTGGGCGGATCGGGGCAAGCGAGCATGCGATTCGAACGTGCGATCTCTGTCCCGGGGGCTGCCGTCGAAAGCGGCGAATTGGGTACTATCGCCGTGAGGGGCAAACATGAGGCGGCGTCATGGGGAACGTGCGAGAGGCTGAGGCCAGTGAACTCCTCGGGCTGATCCGGCGCGGAGAGGCGACCACTCGGTCCGAGCTTCAGGATCGTATGCAGCTTTCACGAGTCACGTTGGGCAAGCGGCTTGACGTGCTGCTGCGCTCGGGGCTGGTGGACGAGGCCGGGCAGGACGCCTCGACCGGTGGCAGGCCGCGCACGGTATTCCGAATTCGCCCCGGCTGCGGCGTGCTGCTGGCCGTCGACATCGGCAGCTCACGCACCAACCTGGCGGTGACGGACTTCGCCGGGACGATCCTGGTACGTGATGACCGGCTACTGGACCTCTCTGGCGGTTCTGGCACGGTGCTCCCCTGGGTCCGCCGTCGTTTGAAGGCAATGCTCAAGGAGATCGGCGCCGCCGACAGCGTCCTCGGTGTGGGAGTCTGTGTTCCCGGTCCGGTCGATCCCGTCTCACGGCGCCTGGTCCACCCGGCGCTCATGCCTGGATGGCACGGGGTCGATCTTGCCGCGGAGTTGAAAGAGGATTTCGACGGCGTCCCGGTGGCCGTGGGCAGTGACGTGCAGGTGACCGCACTCGGCGAGTACCGGATGCACTGGTCCAACCCCGACGGCATCATCCTGGTTAAGGCGGGTGAGGGAATCGCCGCGGCTGCCGTGATCAATGGCGTCGTGCGCACGGGCGCCACTGGGGCGGCCGGAGAGATCGGGCACATGCGGATTTCGGAGGGGCGGCAGTGCCGCTGCGGGCGATTCGGGTGCTTGGAATCGGTCGCCGGCGGCTGGGCCCTGCGGGAGCGCCTGAGCGAGGCCGGCTGGACGGTCGGCAGTAGTGAGGAACTGGCCGACCTGGCGCTGCGCGGGGATTCGCTGAGTATCGAGCTGCTCGAGCTTTCGGCGCGACTCGTGGGCCGTGCGCTCGCGCCGGTCATTGCGGTTCTCAATCCCTCCGCGGTGGTGGTCGCCGGCGCCCTCGCCGACGGCGGAGCGGTGTTCCTGGACCCGTTGCGCGCCGCCTTGGAAGCCGTCGGGCCCCAGGAGGCGACTCGGCCGCTCGTCGTCGCGTCGGCGCAGCTGGGGGCCGACGCCGGCGTGGTCGGGGCGGCGCTGTTGGCTCAGGATCTGCTGACGGCCCCCGCGCATCTGGACATGCTGCTGACCCGAGTGACCTCACGGCGCCCAGACCAGGACAGTTTTGTAAAGCTCTTTACATAACGGGTTGTGGCCGGTATCGTCGTGTCCACCGGAACCCACCGGCACACATGACGAGAAGAGGCAACGATGGCTGTTCTCACTCTGTCCACCGCTTTACCGGATACGTCCTTCCGACTCGACGTCGACGCGACCGACTGGCGTGATGCGCTTCGGCTGGCAGGGGAGGGACTTACCGCTTCCGGGGCGGCGACACCCGAATACACCGAGGAGATGATCGCGGCCGTAGAGGAGCACGGCCCCTACATCGTCATCGCCCCCGGTCTCGCCCTGGCGCACTCGCGGCCCTCCCCGGCGGTGCTGCACACCGGCATGAGCTGGGTGCGGCTGACACACCCCGTCGACTTCGGCAGCCCGAACGATCCGGTGCGCCACATCATCGGGCTGGCAGCCAAGGACGAGCGGGAGCACCTGGACGTCATGGCCGCCCTCGCCCGCGCCCTGTCCGACCCTGTCGCTCGCACCGAGTTGGACCGTGCACCCACTCCCGCGGCGCTCCGCGCACTGCTCGACCCGAACTCAACCGACACCACCACCTCTACCGGATTGGAAGAAGAATGAACATCACCTGCGTCTGCGGCATGGGCATCGGCACCTCGATGCTGCTGAAGATGAACGTCGAGCAGGCCGCGGCCTCGCTCGGCCTTGACGCGGAGGTCAGCACCTCCGACATCGGCACCGCCAAGGGGGCCGCGCAGAGCGCCGATCTGATCATCACCTCGGCTGAACTCGCCGAGGAGCTCACCGGGCTGTCCACGCCGGTCGCCGTGGTCCACAACTTCACCGACATCTCCGAGATCGAGGCCGCCTTGAAGGAGAAGACTCAGTGAACGCGTTGGTCGCGGTTCTCGATTTCATCAGCCAGGAGATCCTCAACGTCCCCGCCTACCTGATCGGCATCGTCGCCGCCGTCGGCCTGATCGCGCTGCGCAAGTCCGCCGGGCAGGTCATCGGCGGAGGACTCAAGGCGGCAATGGGCTATCTGATTCTCGGTGCCGGCGCCACCGTGGTCACGAGCGCGCTGGCGCCGTTCGGGGACCTGATCTTCACGGTTACCGGCGCCCACGGCGTCGTCCCGACCAACGAGGTCATTACCGCCCAGGCCGCGAGCGAGTATGGGACCACATCCGCCTATCTCATCGTGCTCAGCTTCCTGGTGATGCTGCTGCTGGCCAGATTCACGCCGCTGAAGTACGTGTTCCTTACCGGACACCACATGGTGTTCATGTCGACGCTGCTGGCCGTGGTCCTGTCGGTGGGCTTCGGCCCCGGGCACTCCGCCCTCGTGGTGGTGGTCGGCTCGGTGCTCATGGGCATCATCATGGTGGTGATGCCGGCCTTCGCCCAGCCGTACATGAACCGGGTCACCGGGGATGACAAGCTGGCCGTGGGTCACTTCAACACTGTCGGCTACCTGCTGGCGGGTGCGCTCGGCAGCGCCGTCGGCAAGCGCTCACGCTCCACCGAGGACATGAAGTTCCCGCAGGGCCTGCGCTTCCTACGCGACTCCATGGTCTCAACGACCCTGCTCATGCTGGTCCTGTATCTGGTGTTCGCCATCTGGGGCATGATCGCCGTACCCCGCGAGGAACTCATGACGGTCTTCGAGGGGACGCAGACCTCCGACACCTACGGCTCCTACATCATGGCGGCCTTTGCGCAGGCACTGCAGTTCGGGATCGGCGTCAGCATCATCCTGTACGGGGTGCGCATCATCCTCGGTGAACTGGTACCGGCCTTCCAGGGAATCGCCAACCGGGTGGTGCCCGGCGCCAAGCCCGCGCTCGACATCCCGATCGTCTTCCCCTTCGGCCCCAACGCCTCACTGATCGGCTTCATCGCCTCCTTCATCGGCGGGCTGGCCTCGCTCGCCCTGATCGCCGTCTGGTTCGGACCCGCCTGGGGCATGGCCCTCATACTGCCCGGCATGGTTCCGCACTTCTTCGACGGCGGCGGTGCCGGTGTGTTCGGCAACGCCACCGGCGGGCGCCGGGGCGCGATCCTGGGCGGATTCGTCAACGGCATGCTCATCACCTTCCTGCCCGCCGCGCTGCTGACCGTCATGGGGTCCCTCGGCCTGGCCAACTCCACCTTCGGCGACGCCGACTTCGGCTGGTTCGGCTCGATCGTGGGCGTGCTCAGCCGCCTGGGCGCCGTCGGCGGCTCGCTCACCGCGCTCGGCTTCGGCGCGCTTCTGTTCGCCGTCGCCTGGTGGTACCAGGTACGGCTGGTGAACACCGGCTGGTTGCCCGCATCCGAGCGGGCGGCGCTGCAGGAGGAGAACAAGGCGAAGGCGGCGGCCGCCTGACCGAGGGCGGCTGCCTGAATTCGACGCACACGACGGGCCCGGCGACTAAAGTCGTCGGGCCCGTCATTACACCGATCTCGGTGCGTAACGTCTACCGATCTCGGTGCGTAACGTCTACCGATCTCGGTGCGTAAGATCTACCGATCTCGGTGCGTAACGTCTACCGACCTCGGCACGTAAGATCTACCGACCTCGGTGCGTAACGTCTACCGATCTCGGTGCGTAACGTCTACCGATCTCGGTGCGTAACGTCTACCGATCTCGGTGAAGGGCACGCATGCGGGCGCGGGCGCCGTCCCGCTTGAGCGCAGCCAGCTCCTCGGCGTAGGCGGTGCGGAAGCGCTCGTCGTCGGCCAGGTCGCCGAAGATCTCCCGGTTGCCGATGAAGCCGAGCGCGTCGCCCGCCTCCTGCCGCCGCGCGAAGGGCCGCAGGTCGTCGGCCACCGGGATCACCTCACCGTTCTCGTCGGTGCCGAGCACCCCCAGCGACCAGGCGGCGCACATGGCCGCGCCCAGGCGGATCGGCCCGCCCGCGGCGAGGTTCTCGCGCACGGTAGGCAGCACGAACTTCGGCATGCCGGAGGGGCCGAACTGCGCCAGCCGCAGCAGCGTGTCCGCGATCGCCTCATTGGTGAAGCGCTCGAAGAGCGTGTCGATGTACTCGTCCAAGTCGATGCCCGGCACCGGCAGCAGCCGCGGCCGCGCCTCGCGCTCCAGGAAGGCACGCACCCAGGCGGCGATGTCGGGGTCGGCGGCGGCCGTGTGCGCATACTCCATGCCCAGCAGCCGGCCCCAGTGCGCCAGGCCCTGGTGGGAGGCGTTCAGCAGCCGCAGCTTCATCAGCTCATAGGGGACGACGTCGTCGACCATCTGCACCCCGACCTCCTCATACGGCGGGCGTCCGGCCGGGAAGTCGTCCTCCAGCACCCACTGGGTGAAGGGCTCGGCCACCACCGGCCAGGCGTCCTCCACACCCAGTTCGGCGCGCACCTCCTCAATGTCGGTGGGGGTGGTCTGCGGGGTGATGCGGTCGACCATGCAGTTGGGGAAGGCGACGTTGGCGTCGATCCAGTCGGCCAGCTCCGGGTCGGACAGGCGCGCCTGGGCCACGACGGCGGTGCGGGCGATCTTCCCGTTGCCGGGCAGGTTGTCACAGCTCATCACGGTGAAGGGGGCGGTGCCGGCCTCGCGGCGCAGCCGCAGGGCCTCCACGATGTAACCGAAGGAGGTCTCCGGCTCGTGCGGGTTGGCGGCGTCGTGGGCGGCGCCGGGGGTGTCGGTGCGGAAGGCGCCGGTGGCGTCGTCGATGTTGTAGCCGCCCTCGGTCACCGTCAGAGAGACGATGCGGGTGGCCGGCGCAGTCATCACCTCCAGCACCCCGGCGCGGTCCTCGGGGGCGAAGCGGTAGTCGCAGATGGAGCCGATGATCGCGGGCTCGTGGTGACCGTCGGGGTGCTTGAGAGTCAGGCTGTACAGGAAGTCCTGGCCGGTCAAAGCGTCGCGCATGCGCGCGTCCCGGGGCAGCAGGCCCACCCCGCAGATCCCCCAGTCCAGGGCCTTGCCCGCGCGCATGAGCCGGTCCAGGTACATGGCCTGGTGGGCGCGGTGGAAGCCGCCCACACCCATGTGGACGATGCCGGTGGTGATGGCGGAGCGGTCGTAGCCGGGGGCGAGCGGAGAGGCGGCGAGTGTGGTGGTCATGGTGGACATCCTTGTCTTGAGAGAGTTGGTGTGATTGTCGGATATGGACCGTGGGTGTTCCTGCCGGAGCGCGTCGGGCGGCTCCGGCCCGACGCCGACGGCGTCGCTTGCGCGTAATCAGGCGGTTACCGCCTCCTGTTGCTCGGCGTCGTCGTCGAAGCTGTCGAGGATGCGGGCGTTGCCGGGCAGTTTCAGGGCGAAGCACAGGAAGAAGGAGATGACGTAGATCCCGGCCAGCGCCATGGCCACCCACAGGTAGCCGGAGGCGGTGGTCTCGTCGCCCATCAGCAGGGTGACGATGGCCGGGCCCACGAATGCGCCCAGGCCGGCACCCAGGTTCAGGATGGCCAGCGCGTTGCCGGTCTCGCCGTGGGCGTGGGCGGTGATCAGCGGCGTGGTGGGCACGTGCGCACTGAGCCCGATGCCGACGGCGGAGGTGCCCAGGGCGATCAGGAAGAAGTTCGGCCCCGCGACGATCGGGATCAGGTAGATGTAGGCCAGCGCCGCCGCCGTAATGGGGGTGGCGAACCACTGGAGGGTGTTGCGCCAGCCGAGCTTGTCGCCGATCACGCCCCAGAAGACGTCGCCGAGGATGGCCACGAAGCCGAAGATGGAGAACTCCAGGATCGCCTGGGACTCGGGCATGCCGTAGACCTTGTGCAGGTAGACCACGTAGTAGGCCTGCATGCCGTATTGGCCGGACAGGTTGATGATCTTGACGACGCCGCCCACGGACACCTTCGGGTAGCGCCACAGTACCGAGACCGCCGAACCGACGGACTGGGCCACGGACTTGCCGCGGGTCTGCGCGGAGGAGGGGTGCAGCCGCAGGAACAGCATGCCGATGGTGCCGCCGACCGCCGCGAGCACCCAGCCGAGCCACAGGGTGGGGATGTGACCGATGTGGGGCAGCAGCAGGCTGGAGAAGTAGGAGCCGAGCAGCTGCATGCCCAGGCTGAAGGCGAACCAGAACCAGCCGGAGACCGAGGACTGCCGGGCGGGCGGGGTCACCATCATCGTCCAGGTCAGGAACCCGTAGGCGAACATGGGGTAGCCGAAGCCGCGGAACCCATAGAAAAGCAGCAGCAGCGGCAGATTATGGCTGGGCAGCCCGACGGCGATGAACAGTGCGTCGAACACCAGGAATGACACCAGGCCGATCAGCATCACCCGGCGGCAGCCGATCGCGTCGCACAGGGCTCCGGACAGGAAGGCGGCGATGGCCACGACCACCCCGTAGGAGGTGACGATCATCGAGGCCTGGGAGACGGTGAAGCCCACGGCCTCGCTGGACAGGTAGTTGGTGATCCAGACGGCCTCAATACCGTCGCCGATCACGAAGATGATGACCGCCAGGAACCCCGTGGCGAGGTTGGTGGGGAATCCGGTTTTCTGTATGGCTGCTATGAACCTGTTGGAACTGGGCATCGTTGCTCGATCACCTTTGGTCGCTGTTCAGGGCCGGCGTCCTTCGCCGGTGAACCCAGTTTGCGGTCCCCGAGTGACCGTCTTGCTGACCGGTTGACCGCTCGCGGCCGACCGATACGGGGCGCCATTGGCCATGGAACGTTGCGGTTGTAGGTGACCGGTTGTGGCGGGCGGTGACCGGTTAGGGCCGGAGGCGTGACCGCTTCGGCATCCGGCCAGACGACGGCGGTGCGCTCGGGCAGGCCGGGCCCTGCCCGCGGGCATCAACCGCGTTACGCGCTCACACCCGGTCGACCTGCGGGCCGAAGGAACCCAGGCGGCGTGCCGTAGCGGAGCGCAGCTCCCTGCCGGTGATGATGCGGTCCAGGGAGCGCGCATGCCCGAAGCGCACGAAGGTGGAGTGCCCGAACTTGGTGTGGTTGCCGACGAGTACGGCGCTGCGGGCGACGGCGAGCGCCGTCTCCTTGACCGCGGCGACCGCCGGGTCCGGGGTGGTCAGCCAGCCGTCGTCGGTGATGCCGTTGGCACCGATGAAGGCGAGGTCCGGCTCCATCCGTTCCAGCATGGTGGTGGCCCAGTGGTCGACGGCGCCCAGGGTCTTCGGCCGTATCCGACCGCCGACGGCGATCACGGTGTAGCGCGGCCGCTCGGCCAGCTCGATCGCCGTCGGCAGGGAGCTGGTCACCACGGTGAGTGGATGGTCAACGGGCAGGGCGCGCCCTACCAGCAGCGGCTGGTTGCCCTCGTCCAGGAAGACGGTTTCGGCGTGTCCCAGGCAGGCGGCGGCTGCCCGGGCGATGCGGTCCTTCTCATCAACGTTGTGGCTGGAGCGGAAATCGCGGCTGGTCTCGTAGGTGGCCGACTCCGCCGCCGCCACCCTGCCGTAGCTGCGGATGATCCGGCCACTGGACTCCAGGTGGCGCAGGTCGCGGCGGATGGTCTCCACGGATACGCCGAAGCGCCCGGGGAGCTCCGCCACATCCATCTCACCGCGCTCGCGCAGTTCGCGGATGAGCGCCTCCCGGCGCGCCCGGGTGTCCGAGCGCGCCGAGAGCGGATCAGGGGTGCCGTTGTTCATGCGAGCCTCGTTGCCGTCAGGTGCCGGCCGCCGGTGCCGCCCCGAGCGGCGGCACCGGGTCAGTGGGCGATCACCACGCCCAGGTTGCGCGGACCGTGCACGCCGTTGACGCGCACCAGCTCAATATCCGAGGTGGCCGATCCGCCGGCGATCCAGGTGGTGGGGCGGGTGGGGTGCTGCCCGAGCACGTCGACGGCCTGCGGCACCGTGGGCATGATCGTCTCCCGTTCCAGGACGACGACGTGCTTGTCCGGCACGAGGCTGATGGCGCGGCGGCCCTGGTCGGGCTCTCCGTCCAGGCAGATCGTGCCCGAGATGGAGATCCCCACGCGGGAGCAGGTCAGCACTGCCTCGATCCGGTCCAGTTCCAGGGTCGGGATCGGCTCCTGGCGGGAGTCCTCGTGCACGGTGCGCCCGCTGCGGGCGGCCGCATCCTTGTACTCCTGGGGCAGCCCGGCGGGGACGACGACGCTGCGCGCGTCCCCGAGCAGCTCGTCGATGGCGTCCAGGATGGCGGCGTCCTTCGGTGCGCGCACAACCGTGGCGGAGTAGTCCTCCAGTTTCTCCACCATGTCCGCCACGACCGGCTCGGAGCCGGGGGCGTCGGCGCCGACCCGGATGTAGTTGCGGGGAACCTCCCGCACCGGGCGGCCCTGCTGGGACCGGGAGATGGCCTCGCGGGCGCGGGCGAGAATAGCGGTCTTGGCGTCCATCAGCGGTTCTCCTCGGTGACATCGGGCTGGGCGGCGTCGACGGCGTCGGTGGCCGTGCGGGACGGCGTGATGCCCTCGGGGTGGGTGCGCTTCCACCAGTGCCGCAGCGACTCCTTGGGGGCGATCGGCAGGTCGCGCGACCGGGTCCACAGGGAGGCGGGGAACGGCAGGGCGCCGATCCGCCCGTCCTTGCCGATCAGCCGGGTGGCCTTGACCCCCTCGGTGGCGGCCAGCCAGGCCTTGCCGTTGGACATGACCGGGGCGGTGACGTTCATGGCCACGTCCCACATGTCCGGCACCAGGCGGCGTTTGACGTCCACGCTGCGGGCGCGCAGGTGGATGAGGATCGTGGGGATGTCGATCTTGACCGGGCACACCTCCGCGCAGGCCCCGCACAGGGAGGAGGCGAAGGGCAGGGTGTGGACCGGATCGTCGTCGTCGAGCCCCTGCGTGAGCTGGGGGGTGAGGATCGAGCCGATCGGCCCGGGGTAGACCGAGCCATAGGCGTGCCCGCCGGTGTGCTGGTAGACGGGGCAGATGTTCATGCATGAGCCGCAGCGGATGCAGGCGAGCGCCTGGCGGCCGATGGGGTCGGTGAGCACCTTGGTGCGGCCGTTGTCCATGAGGATCAGGTGGAACTCCTGCGGGCCGTCGCCGGGGGTCACGCCCGTCCACATGGAGGTGTAGGGGTTCATGCGCTCGCCGGTGGCGGAACGGGGCAGCAGCTGAGTGAAGATCTCCGCGTCCTGGTAGCGGGGGACCAGCTTCTCGATGCCCATCAGCGTGATCAGCGTGTCCGGCAGGGTCAGGCACATGCGGCCGTTGCCCTCGGACTCGAAGATGGAGACGGTGCCCGTTTCGGCGATGCCCATGTTGGTGCCGGAGACGGCCACCTTGGCGTGCAGGAACTTCTTGCGCAGGTGCGCGCGTGCGGCTCCTGCCAGCTCCTCGGGCTTGTCCGACAGGTCCTCGGGGGCGTCGCCCATGCGGTCCAGGAAGATGCCGCGCACCTCGGAGCGGTTGCGGTGGATCGCCGGGACCACGATGTGGGAGGGCATGTCGTCGGCCAGCTGGACGATCATCTCCGCCAGGTCGGTCTCGTGGGCGGTGATGCCCTCGTCCGCCAGGTACTCGTTGAGGTTGGTCTCCTGGGTGGCCATGGACTTGACCTTGACGACGTCGTCCACGCCCTTGGACTTGATGATGTCGGCGACGATCCGGTTGGCCTCGGCGGCGTCGCGCGCCCAGTGGACGATGCCACCGTTGGCGGTCACGTTCGCCTCGAACTGCTCCAGCAGCTCGGGTAGGCGGGAGGCGACCTCGAACTTCACCGCCTCGGCGGCCTCACGCAGGTCCTCCCAGTCCGGCATCTCATCCACGCGCAGCTGCCGCTTGTTGCGGATGGTGCGGGTGGCGTGGCCCAGGTTGCGGCGCATCTGGGTGTTGGCGAGGGTCTTGTGCGCGCCCTCGGGGAAGGTGTGGCCCCAGCGCAGCGTGTCCTGCGGGACCTCGACGTTGGTGCGCCAGCCCCCGGTGTGGGGCTGCTCCTCGGGGGAGGCGGCGGGCATGCCTAGGAATGTCTGGGTCATCAGAGTCTCACCTGGTCCTTGCTGGGCTGGAAGGAGGCGTGGCCTTCGAAGGGGGCCTCCTTGGTGGAGGCGAGGATCTCCGCCAGGTGCATTACGCGCACGCCGGAGTTGACGCGGGACAGGGCCCCGCCGATGTTCATCAGGCAGGAGTAGTCGCCGGTGCACAGCACTTCGGCACCAGTGGACATGACGTTCGCCGCCTTGTCCGCAACCATGGCGGTGGAGGTGTCAGAGTTCTTGATGGAGAAGGTGCCGCCGAAGCCGCAGCACACCTTCTCATCAGGCAGCTCGATGAGGGTCAGGCCCTCGACGGCCCGCAGTAGCCGGTAGGGGCGGTCTCCAACGTGCGCCACCCGCATGGAGTGGCAGGTGGGGTGGTAGGTGACCGTGTGCGGGAAGTAGGCGCCCACGTCCTCAAGGCCGAGTACGTCGATGAGGAACTCGGAGATGTCGTAGGTGTACTTGCTCAGCGCATCCACGCGCTTGACCAGGGCGGCGTCGCCCACGTGCTCGGCCACGAGCCGCTGTTCGTGCCGGGCGGCGCCGGCGCAGGAGCCGGAGGGCACGACGACGGCGTCCCACTCCCCGTCCAGGACCGGCTCGAAGGTCTTCACGTGGTTCTCCACGATGGCGGCCGCCTGCTTGAAGTAGCCGGTGTTGGCGTGCATCTGCCCGCAGCACGCCTGCCCCTGGGGGAAGACGACCTCGTGGCCGAGCCGCTCGAGAATACTGACGGTGGCCTGCGCGGCCTGGGGGAACATCGTGTCTGCCAGACACGTGGCGAATAGTGCGATGCGCAAGGGATTGGGTCCTTCCTCCACGGCGGCGTTGGCGTATCCGTGACCAGGTTAGGGCAGCGGCGCAGGCGTCTCCACCGGTCGGCGCAACTTCGCGGGAGCTCCCTGGGCGAAGCCTGATATTTCGCGGAAAAGTGGGTTCCGCTTGGGGTGGGTGCTGGAGCTTTCGGATAGAGTCCTGGGCGCGTTTGGGATCACATTCCGCAAGTCCTGTCTTCGGTTTTCCTCACCTGTTGCCGCGTGCGGCCGACGATGTCGTTGGCCGACTCTTCCGGTTCGAGGGTGCGGGTGTGGGGAGCGGGGCGGTTTCCGGGGTGTGCGGCTGCTTGCGGTTGGCCACCTGGCGCCGACGCTTCGGCACTTCCGACGACGCTTCGGCACTTGGCATCAGCGTTTCGTACCCTCCGGTGACGGTTCGTACCCTGGAGTGCCGAACCGTCACCGGAGGGTACGAAGCGTCCCCCGGAAGGTACGAAGCGTCGTCCCGCCGGTTAAGGGGCTCTTCCGGTTTGGGGGCGGGGGTGTGGTTGTCTGGGGCGGCGGCAGGAGTGCTGCCGATGTCCTGGGGCATGGCGTGGGGTGGGGTGGGGTGTCTGGTGCGCCTGCTGGGCGTTAACAACGCTACTTAACGCTCTGCTGTATACCTCTGGGGCCTGCAGCAGACGGTTAACTGGCGTTGTTAACCCCGAAGTGGCGTTGCAGACGGCGAAGTGGCGTAGTAGACCGCGAAGCGGCGAAGTAGGCCGGGAAGCGGCGCAGTAGACCGGGAAGTGGCGCAGCAGACGGCCCCGCTCCCGGGCGCCGGAGCCGTCGGCAGCCAAGTGCAGCCAGGCCTGGCGTTCTGGCATGGCGAGCCGACCCAGCTCACCACGCCAGGGTCACCGCGCCCCCCCACCCCGCAAGACGCCGACCACCACCACACCCACCAGCACCAAGAGCCAACCCGGAGATCGCCTGGCGGGGGACTGTCCGAGGACGACGGCTAGCCACCGCCGAAGCGGCCCGGCGGACAACGTCCCCACCGGCCCGAGCACGCCCCCGCCGGCCTGACGACGTGCTCGGCGGCCCGAAAACGTCCTCGTGCGCCCGACAACGACCTGCGCTGGTCGAGCACGTCCTCGTAAGCCCGAAACCCTCCCGAACGTGGAGGGTTTGGGGATGATGAGGACGTTCTCGGCAGACCAGCACCTACCGAGCACGACCCCGCCGGCCCGAACACGACCCCGCCGGCCCGACATCGACCTCATCCGCCCCCGAGAACGTCCCCGTCAGCCCGACGTCGACCTCACCGCCCCAACCACGACCACCGCGAACACCGCTACCCGGGCCGAATCCGCCACGCCGGAAGCACCACACGCTCAAACCGGAAGAGCCGGGAATTGCCATCCCGCTACGAGCCCTGCCCCCTTGAACCTGGCGTTACGCCGTCAGGAGTAGTGCCCGGTGCCGACCATGACGACGAGGTTGCAGTCGGCGGACAGTGCCAGCTCATCCACGGTGAACCGCTCCGAGCCGCCCACGGGGTCGGCGTTCTCGGTGTCAAGAATCCGGTTCGCGTCGGACTCCAGGACGGTGGCGAAGGTGCAGTCCTGGGGGACGTACTGGTGCAGGTCGGGGTAGATCGGCGGCAGCAGGTCGGGCGTGGTAGTGGCGGCGTCACCCAGCGCCCGGCTGGTGGCCTGGTCGACTTCGACGACGGCGTGGAACCAGTAGGGGCGATCGGGTTCCGGCAGCGGCCACTCGCCCTTGTTGACCCGATACTGCCCGACGAAGTGCACGCCTGTGGCGCCCATTGCCGGCATGCGACTGGTGACCGAGTCCAGAGAGGTCTGGACGGTCAGTGGGTCGGGCACGTACTGCGTGAACTCGGCGAAACGCGCATCCTGCGCGCTGTCCGGCTGGGCGTCCCGACCCGGGAGGGGAGTAACCGAGCAGGCTCCGAGGAGGAGAGCCTTGCAGACAGCCAGTGCGGTGAGGAGCCCGCACCTCGGGAGTCGGGCGCATACCCGCCGGCCCGAGTACGACCGTGGGAGCCCGGATACGGCCCCCACCTCCCGAGGCCACCGCGAACGCGGAGTGGCCGGGGAGGAAGCGGCCGTATCCGACAAACGGCCCCCGGTCGAAGTCGCCGGCGCCACCGTCAGGCCGGCATGTAGGCGCCCATCCAGCCCTGGGACGCGGCCAGCACCAGGCAGCACAGCACAAGCAGCAGGCCGATGGAGTAGGGGGCGGCCTTCTTGAGGATCTCCGCGTCGGTGCCGGGGGCGTCCACGGCGGTGGTCACCACCGCCAGGTTCTGCGGGGAGACGATCTTGCCCAGGCCACCACCGATGGTGTTGGCTGCGAGCAGGATGCGTGGGTCCAGGTTGGCCTCCGCGGCAGCGGTTGCCTGCAGGTTGGCGAACAGCGCGCCGGCACTGGTGGCCGAGCCCGCCACCGCCGTACCGACCCAGCCCAGGACGGGGGAGAGGAAGGCGAAGGCGGCGCCCGTGGTGGCCAGGGCCGCGCCGACGGCGGTGGTCTGGCCGGAGAAGTTCATGACATAGGCCAGCGCCATGACGGAGGCGATGGTGAGGATGGACATGCGCAGGGTGTAGATGGTGCGCGGCAGTGCTGCGAACATGGCACCGATGGACGTTTGGAAGCGTCCGCCCGAGGAGCGGGTGCCGTAGACGATGCACACGATCACCGCCGTCAGCAGGATCCAGGTGCCCGGGTTGGACAGGGTCTGCAGGTTGTAGACGGCGGAGGTGGAGGCCTCGCCGTCGGCGGTGAGCAGGTTGCCGTACACGCCCGGCCAGGGGATCTTGATATCGGTTCTGGACAGGACGGCGGACAGGTCCACCCCGAGCTTCCACAGCTTGGTGATGGCGATGATCACCACCACCAGCACGTAGGGCAGCAGCGCCAGGATGATGCGCTCGCGGTCGGGCTTGTCCGCGGCGGCCACCTCGGAGTGGTACTCCTCCGGCGTGCTCGGCGTCCACGCCAGCAGGAACAGGTAGCAGGCGGCGAAGGCCAGCAGCGCGCCCACCACCGAGGTCAGCTCGTAGGAGACGCCGGGGGTGATGAAGTGGCCGGCGCCGGCCGCGATGCCGGCCACCAGGGCCAGCGGCCACAGCTGCCGGATGCCGCGTGCGCCGTCGAGGATGAACAGCAGCAGGAAGGGCACCAGCACGCACATGAGGGAGGTCAGGTGACCCATGTTCTGGGCGACGGACACCGGGTCCTGGCCGCCGAGGTTCCCGGCCGTGGTCACCGGGATGGACATGGCGCCGAAGCCGACGTAGATGCCGTTGCCCACGATGGTGGCGATCGCCGCCTTGATCTTGGGAACGCCGAGGGTCACCAGCATGGCGGCGGTGATGGCCACCGGTGCGCCGAAGCCGGCCAGGCCCTCCAGCAGGCCGCAGAAGCAGAAGGCCACGATCAGCGCCTGGGCGCGCTGGTCGCCCTTGCCGATCGTGTTGAACACGGCCTTGAGGTCCTGGCTGCGCCCGGAGGTCTCGGTGAGGTTGTACAGCCAGACGGCGGCGATGATGATGTAGATGATGGGGATGAAGCCCATCGCCAGCCCCTGCGTGGCCGACAGCGCCGTCATTCCCACCGGCATGTGGAAGGCGACGACGGCGATCACGGCGGACAGCGCCAGGGAGATGATCGCGCACCAGTGCGTGGCGACCTTGAAGGCGCCCATGAGCACGAAGAACGCGATCAGCGGCAGCAGGCCGACGATCGCGGTGATGAAGACGTTGCCGCCGACGGCGGTCGTCGAGGGTGTGAAGGCCGTGGCGAGCAGTGGTGCGGTGAGCGTCATAGTGGGTTCCGGGCTGGTCGGGGGCATCGACGTCGGGACCGGGCGTTGCGTGCCGTGGCCGCGACGTGTGGATCATCTCATCTTTTCGCCGCTGACGTGTAGGGCTCGGCGGACTTGTGCGGATCTCCGTATCCCACCCGGAGGGCCCACGTTGTTGCCGGATATGCGGCGGGGTCCGGTGCCGTAATGGCACCGGACCCCGGTGATGCGACTGACGCAGGCGGCCGGGCCGCGCCCGCATCAGCCGTGGCGGCTCACGATACGGACTGGCGTGTCGCGGCTATGAGACTCACTTGACGTCGTCGTCGACCCAGTCGAGGGTGCGAGTGACGGCCTTCTTCCACAGCCGGTAGGTGCGGTCGCGCTCGGCGGCGTCCATCGACGGCGTCCAGCGCTTGCCCTCCTGCCAGTTGGCGATGACGTCCTCGGTGCCGCTCCAGAAGCCGACGGCGATGCCGGCGGCGTAGGCGGCTCCCAGTGCGGTGGTCTCGGCCACCACGGGACGGATGACATCGACGCCGCACAGGTCCGCCTGGAACTGCATGACCAGGTCGTCATTCGTCATGCCGCCGTCGACCTTGAGCTCCTTGAGCGGAACCCCGGCGTCGGCGTTGATCGCGTCGAGCAGCTCGGCGGACTGGAAGGCGGTGGACTCCTCCACGGCGCGGGCGATGTGCCCCTTGGTGGCGTAGCGGGTCAGGCCCACGATCACGCCGCGGGCGTCGTCGCGCCAGTAGGGGGCGAACAGGCCGGAGAATGCGGGCACGAAGTACACCCCGCCGTTGTCCTCCACGGTCTGCGCCAGCGCCTGGATGTCGCTTGACTTCTCAATCATGCCGAGGTTGTCGCGCAGCCACTGCACCAGGGAGCCGGCCACCGCGATGGAGCCCTCCAGTGCGTACACCGGCTTGGAGTCGCCCAGCTGGTACAGCACGGTGGTCAGCAGGCCGTTCTTCGAGAAGACGGGCTCCTCACCGGTGTTCATGAGCATGAAGCAGCCGGTGCCGTAGGTGTTCTTCGCGGTGCCGACCTCGAAGCAGGCCTGCCCGAAGGTGGCCGCCTGCTGGTCGCCGAGGATCCCGGAGATGGGGGTGTCGATCAGCAGGCCGTTCTTGCGGCCGTAGCCGTACACCTCCGAGGAGGAGCGGATCTCGGGCAGCATGGACATCGGGATGCCGAAGTCCGTGCAGATGTCCTCGCGCCACTTCAGCGTGCGCACGTCCATCAGCAGCGTGCGGGAGGCGTTGGTGACGTCGGTGACGTGCACGCCGCCGTTGACGCCGCCGGTCAGGTTCCACACGACCCAGGTGTCGGGGGTGCCGAACAGCAGGTCCCCGGCCTCGGCCTTCTCGCGGGCCCCGGGCACGTTGTCCAGGATCCACTTCACCTTGGTGGCCGAGGGGTAGGTGGAGATGTTCTCGCCGGTGATCTGGCGGTAGCGCTCGGTTCCCAGCGGGTCGCCGGCGGCGATCTCACGGGCGATCGCGGCGGTGCGGGTGTCCTGCCAGACGATGGCGTTGTAGACCGGTTCGCCGGTGTTCTTGTCCCACACGATGGTGGTCTCGCGCTGGTTGGTGATGCCGACGGCGGCCAGCGAGTGGCGGTTGATCTCCGCCTTCTGCAGGGCCTCGGCGACGACGGCGCGCACCGACTCCCAGATCTCGACCGGGTCGTGCTCGACCCAGCCGGGGTTGGGGAAGATCTGGGTGAACTCCTGCTGGCCGACGGCGACCACCTCACCGGAGTGGTTGAAGATGATCGCGCGAGACGAGGTGGTGCCCTGGTCGATCGCCAGGACGAACTTCTCGGTCTCGGTGGTTTCAGTCATGGACGAGTCCTTTCACTTCGTTGTGATTGCTGGCCGCGTCAGAACAGACCGGCCATGTTGGGGATGAGCAGGCCGGCGACGATGCCGCCGATGAGCGGGCCCACGACCGGTACCCAGGAGTAGGCCCAGTCGGAGGAGCCCTTGCCGCGGATCGGCAGGATGGCGTGCGCCACGCGCGGACCGAGGTCGCGGGCGGGGTTGATGGCGTACCCGGTGGGGCCGCCCAGCGACAGGCCGATGGCGACGATCACGAAGGCGACGGCCAAGGGACCCAGCTCGGAGGGGGACTTGCCGTTGTAGATCACCCAGGCGACCAGGGCGAAGGTGCCGATGGCCTCGGTGACCACGTTCCAGCCGTAGGCGCGGATGCCGGGGCCGGTGGAGAAGCAGCCGAGCTTGGCGTCGGCGGGCGCCTCCTCGTCGAAGTGCTTCTTGTAGGCCAGCCAGGCGCCCACGGCGCCGAGGAAGGCGCCGAGGAACTGGGCGATGATGTAGACGATCATGTTCGTCGCCGTCGCAGGGACACCGGCGGCCAGGTCCTTGCCGGCGACCGCCAGCCCGATGGTGACCGCGGGGTTCAGGTGACCGCCGGTCGCGTACGCGGCGTAGACGCCCATGAAGACCGCCAGGCCCCATCCGAAGGCGATGACGATCCAGCCGGAGGCCTGGGCCTTCGACTTGGGGAGGTTGACCGCGGCGCAGACGCCGGCTCCGAAGAGGATGAGGATGAAGGTCCCGAAGAACTCCGACAGGAAGATCTGGGCGAGACTCATGGCCTGCTCACTTTCTGCACGACAGCGTGCTTGATGCGTAGGGCGAGCGGCTCGCGGCCGCACGCATTCCACGAAGGGACGGACGAAGCACTGGCCGCGCCCGAACAGGTCCGAAAGTACTCGGGGTCACATGGGTATTCGGAGTGCCGAGCCGGTCTTGTTATGTGATGGTGAGCTGAGGCTAAGACGTCGGAGTGCTGTTATTGTGCGGATAAGTCCTGGTGCCGGCGAATCCGGCGGGAAATAGTTGCGTCGCGTAGTGACGCGCGATGAACGTTTGCGCATTGCGCGTGCACGAGCTCTCTGGGACGTGTAGTCATAAAAGCGGCAGCGCGGGAAGGAGCGTGCCACACGTGCGGACGAGGCACGTGCAGCCGGGGCGGGTCGCATGCCCGCCTCGATGGACGAGGAGGTCCCCAGTGAGAGCCATAACTGCCGACGTGGTCGTCGTCGGCGGCGGCGCCACCGGCGTCGGTGTCGCCCGGGATGCCGCCATGCGCGGCATGAGCGTCGTGCTGCTGGAGCGCGCCGACCTCGCCCAGGGCACCTCCGGCCGCTTCCACGGGCTGCTGCACTCCGGTGGCCGCTACGTCGTCTCCGATCCCGGCTCCGCCCGCGAGTGCGCGGAGGAGAACGCGATCGTCTCCCGCATCCACGCCGACGCCATCGAGCGCACGGGCGGCATGTTCGTAGTGGGCCCCGAGGACGACCTGGACTTCTCCGATCAGTTCCTCATCGGTGCCGCGCAGACCGGCGTTGCCTGCGAGGAGCTCAGCCTCTCCGAGGCGCTGCGGATGGAGCCCCGGCTGAACCCCGGCATCAAGCGCGTCTTCGCCGTCAATGACGGCGCCGTCGACGGCTGGCAGATGGTCTGGGGCGCCGCCCGCTCGGCCCGGGCCCATGGCGCCACGATCCTGACCTACCACGAGGTCACGGACCTGGTGGTCGAGGGTGAGGGGGAGGACCGCCGCGTCGTCGCCGTGCGGGCGCGCGGCCTGAAGACCGGCGAGGACCTGGCCGTCACCTGCGCCGTGGTGGTCAACGCCGCCGGTCCCTGGGGCGGGCGCCTGGCCGCCATGGCCGGCTCGGAGGCGATTGAGATCGTCGCCGGCGCGGGCATCATGATCGCCGTCAACCACCGGGTCGTGAACCATGTCATCAACCGCTGCGTCTACCCGGCCGACGGCGACATCATCGTCCCCGACCACACGGTTTCCATCATCGGCACCACCGACCGCCGCGTCCCCGACCCCGACCACCTGCTGATCCCGCGTGAGGAGGTGGCCCAGATGCTCGACGCCGGTGAGGCGCTGATCCCGGGCTTCCGGCAGGCCCGGCTCGTGCACGCCTGGGCGGGCGCCCGCCCACTGGTGCGTGACAAGCGCGTAGCCGGCACCGACACCCGCCACATGAGCCGCGGCATGACCGTCCTGCGGCACAGCGAGGCAGAGGGACTGGCCGGGCTGATCACCGTGGCCGGCGGCAAGCTCACCACCTATCGGCTCATGGCCAAGAATACCGTCGACGCCGTGTGCGCCGAGCTCGGCGTCGACCGCCCCTGCACCACGGACGCGGAGGCGGACCCCGGCTCCGAGCACGGCCGTAACTACCAGGTCTCTCACCGCCTGGCTGCACGTGAGCAGGACCGGCTGGAGAATCAGACGATCTGCGAGTGCGAGCTGGTCACCCGCAAGATGCTCACCGATCTGATGGATGAGCAGCCCGACGCGTCCTTCGACGATCTGCGCCGCCAGCTGCGCATCGGCATGGGGCCGTGCCAGGGCGGCTTCTGCGCCGCCCGCGTCGCCGGCGTGCACGTGTGCAAGGGACGGACCAGCGCCGCCGACGCCACCGAGCTGCTGCGCACCTTCCTGCGGCACCGCTGGATCGGGCTGTGGTCGGTCCTGCACGGCGAGCAGGTCCGCGAGGCGGCCCTGGACTTCTGGATGCTGCAGGGAACCCTCGACGTCGAGGACCTGCCCGCCGTCGCGCCCCCCGCCGCCGCGGCGACCCCCATCGCGGACGCCGAGGATGGCGAGGAACTACCGGAGGAGATGGCTGCGGCGCTGGCGGCCCTGGCGGCCCCGCCCCGGCTCGACCCCGATGCCGCAGCCCTGGCAGGCGCTTTCCGTGCCGCCACCGAGCAGAAACAGGAGGCCCGCGCATGAGCAGCGACGTCGTCGTCATCGGCGCCGGGATATCGGGATACGCCGCGGCGCTGCGGCTGCGCCGGGCCGGCGCCACCGTCACCCTGGTCACCAAGGGCATGGGCGGACTGGCGCTGTCCCCAGGCACGGTAGACGTGCTCGGACGCCTCGGCGGCGCGGCCGGTCCCGCTGGACCGGGAGCCGGAACCACTGCGGAGGAGCGCTCCGCGCGCCGCGCCATTACCCGCCCCTATGCCGCCATCGCCGCCGCTGACCTGCTGCCCGAAGGGCACCCCTACCGCGTGATCGGTCGGCGCGCCACCGCAGCCGGCGTGGACCGCTTCGCCGCCCTGGTCGGCTCCGAGCTGCTCACCGCCCGGCCGGACGCCGTGGAGGACGCCGGCGCGGGCGACGCCGGCGCGGGGTCGGGCGGCTCCGCCGCGCCGGCCGGTGATGGCCCCGCGAACCTGTGGCTGCCCACCGCCGTCGGTGCCATACGCCCCACGCTGCTGGTGCAGCCCTCCATGCAGGCCTCGGTGCTGCGCGACGGCGGACACTACCTGGTGGTGGGCCTGGCCCGGCTGAAGGACTTCACCGCCGACATGGCTGCCGGGAACCTGAATCGCAGCACGCTGCCGGATGGTGGGCGCGTGCGGGCGCGCGCACTGACCGTCGACTTCGTGGCCCGCGGCGGCGAGAGCGACACGAATGCCGTCGGGCACGCCCGTGCCCTGGACGGCGCCGAGGGAATCGACCGGCTGGCGCGCCTGCTGGACGGCAGGGTGCGCGACGGTGAGACCGTGCTGCTGCCCGCCGTGCTCGGGCTGGACCGTCCCGGCGTCTTCCGGGAGCTCGCCGAGCGGCTGGGGGCGCCGGTGGGGGAGATCCCGCTGGTGCCGCCGTCGGTGCCGGGCCTGCGGCTGGAGCACCGGCTGGACCGGCTCGCCTCCGCCGAGCGTGTGCGCATGGTCATGGGCGCGCGCGTGGTCTCCACCCGCGTGGAGCGCGGCCGCCTGGTATCGGTCACCACTGCCGCCGCCGGCCGGCCCCGCGAGCACCGTGCCGCCGCCTTCATCCTGGCTGCGGGCGGATTCGAGTCCGGCGCCCTGGCCATGGACTCCCACGGGCGGGTGACCGACACGGTCCTCGGCCTGCCGCTGGCCGGGGTCACCGCCGACGGCGCCGAGAATCTGCGCCGCCTGGTCCACCGTGATTACTGGGGCGCGCCCCAGGGGCTGTTCCGGGTGGGCGTGGCGGTCGACGCCGGGATGCGGCCGCTGGGGCCCGACGGCGCCGCCGCGCTGGCGGGTGTGCACGCCGTCGGCGGCGTACTGGCGGGCGCCGTGCGCTGGAGTGAGAAGTCCGGGGAGGGCATCGCGTTGGGATCGGCGCAGGCCGCCGTCGACGCCGTCCTGGCCGATCTGGGCTGCCCGCCCGCCCACACCGCCGCCGCGGAGGCGGACGCCGCGACCAGTCGGGCCGCCGGGCCCGGTGAGAGCAAGGAGCAGGACTGATGTTCGACGTCGACACCCTGGCCCAGCGCTGGGATCTGCCGCTGCCCGGCAAGGGCGGGGAGCGGGTGAGGAGCGGTGCCGCCGCGGTCGAGACCGCAGCCCACGCGCTGGCGCGGGCCAGCCTGGACTGCTGCGTCAAGTGCACCATCTGCGAGACCGCCTGCCCGGTCATGGAGGTCACGGAGTTGTTCCCCGGACCGAAGTTCGTCGGCCCGCAGGCCGAGCGCTACCGCAACGGTGAGAGCGTGGACCACTCCATCGACTACTGCTCATCGTGCGGCACCTGCACCCGGGTGTGCCCGCAGGGCGTGAAGATCGCCGAACTGAACAACCAGGCCCGCGCCGTCATGCGCGCCCAGAACCGGGCCGTGCCCGTGCGCGACCGGCTGATCACGCAGACCACCCTCATGGGGAGGGTGATGACCCCGATCGCGCCACTGGCCAACGCCGCCCTGGCCAACAAGCCGATCCGCGTGGTCATGGAGAAGACGGTCGGCGTGCACCGCGACGCCCCCATGCCGCACGCGCAGCCGCAGTCGCTGGCCGGCTGGCTGCGTCGCCGCACCAAGCGGACTCACACGCTGGTCCCGGCCGGCTCCCGCGGCCCGATCGTGTTCTTCCACGGCTGCGCCGGCGGCTACTTCGAGGTGGAGACCTCCAAGCGCGCCATCGAGGTGCTTGAGCACATCGGGTATGAGGTGATCGTGCCCAAACAGGGCTGCTGCGGCCTGGCCGCCCAGTCCAACGGCCTGTACGGGCAGGCCTCCGCCGCCGTCGTGCGGCTGTGCGAGCAGCTGACGGCGGCCGGGAAGGACCTGACGATCGTGTCCTCCTCCGGCTCCTGCGCCGGTATGCTCAAGCACGAGGCGCACGAGATCATGGGGGTGGATGCGCAGGTGCTCGCCGACGTCGCCCCGCGCACCGTGGAGCTGTCGGAGTTCCTGCGCGACCTCGACGACGCCGGCGAGCTGCCCCACCGCTTCCGCCGTATCGACGCCACAGTCGCCTACCACGCCCCCTGCCAGCTCAAGGGGCAGAACATGGGGATGCCCGCGATCGAGCTGATGGAGCTGGTGCCCGGCTTCCATGTGGTCGAGTCCGGGCGGGCCTGCTGCGGCATCGCCGGCACCTATGGGCTGAAGCGGGAGAAGTACGAGGTCGCGCAGGCGGTCGGGGGGCCCCTTTTCGACGTCGTGCGCGAGGTCAACCCGAACCTGGCGGTGTGCGACACCGAGACCTGCCGCTGGCAGATCGAGCAGTCCAGCGGCGTCAAGACGGTGCACCCCATCTGGGTGCTGCATGCCGCCTACGGCCTGTCACGCCTGGCCGGCATCGAGCCCCGCCCCAACCACTGAGATCGGTAGATCTTACGTACCGAGGTCGGTAGATCTTACGTACCGAGGTCGGTAGATCTTACGTACCGAGGTCGGTAGATCTTACGTACCGAGGTCGGTTGTTGTTACGTGCCGAGACCGGCGCTATTGGGGATGTTTGGGTTTGTGGGTGTGTGCCGGTGGGCGGGGTGTGACGGTTCGTGGGGGGCGACGCACGAATCGTCGCTGCTACCTGGCGAACCGTCAACCAAATACGCGAACCGTCCACCCCCGGCGCCGACCCGAAAACGAGCTCCCGCGCCCGACAACGACCACCGCATCGCAGCCCCGATCCGAACGCCACACCCTAAACGTGACGAGCCGCTAATGGTGTGCCGGTCGGAGGCCAAGATCATCAAAGCTGGTTGTATCGACCGACCTCGGTGGTTGTATCGACCGACCTCGGTGGTTATATCGACCGACCTCGGTGGTTATATCGACCGACCTCGGTGGTTATATCGACCGACCTCGGTGGTTATATCTACCGACCTCGGTGGTTATATCTACCGACCTCGGCGGGGTGCGGAGGGCGGGGTGCGGAGGGTGGGGTGCGGAGGGCTCAGACCGCCCGGCTGACGTGGGCGACGGCGGCCGCATCGGTGGACTCGGCCTCCGCAGCGGCCAGCTGCTCCACCCGCTCGGCGTAGGCCGCCCTCTCCGCCGCCACCTGGTCCTCACTCCAGTCCAGCAGCGGCGCCATCACCGCGAGCACCTCGTCGGCGACTCCCAGGCCCCGGTCGCGGCGCTCCAGGTCCAGGCGCACCCGGCGCAGCAGCACGTCGTCGAGGTGGGCGGCGCCCTCATGGGTGACGGCCCAGGCGACCTCCGCCCGCAGGTAGGCGGGCGCACCCGGGAGCGGCTCGCCCCAGGCAGGTTCGTCGGAGGCCACGGCGTCGTGGGTGTCGACGGCGTCCAGGAGTGCGGGCAGCTCGTCACCGTAGCGGTCCAGCAGGTGCGTGACCCGGGCCAGGGTCCAGCCGCGCTCGCGGGCGATGTCCCCGGCCCGCGCGGCCAGCTCGTGGTAGCCGGCGGCGCCGACCAGCGGCAGCTCGGCGGTGGCGCAGGGGTGGGCGTGGGCCAGGGCCTCGCCGAGGGCGTGGTCGACGGCGTCGGCCGCCATGACCCGGTAGGTGGTCAGCTTGCCGCCGGCGATCGCCGTCAGCCCGGGGGCCACCCGGGTGACCGTGTGCTCGCGGGAGACCTTCGTGCTGGCGGCCTGGGCGCCGGGCCGCAGCTGCGGCTGCAGCAGCGGGCGCAGGCCGGCGTAGACGCCGATGATGTCCGCGCGCGTAAGCGGGCGGGAGAGCACCTCGTTGGCGTGGTCGAGCACGTAGTCGACGTCGGCGGCGGTAGCCACAGGCTTGGCGACGTCCTCGGTCCAGGGGGTGTCGGTGGTGCCGATGACCCAGTACCGCTGCCAGGGGATGATGAACAGCACGGACTTCTCGGTGCGCAGGAAGATGCCGGTCTCGGCGTCGATGGCCTCCTTGGGGACCACGATGTGGATGCCCTTGGAGGCGAGCACCTTCAGCCCGCCGGCGTCGGTGGCCAGGTCCTGGGTGGCCTCGGTCCACACTCCGGTGGCGTTGATGGTGCGGGCGGCGCGGATGCTGCGGGACTGGCCGGTCTCCAGATCGGTGACGGCCGCGCCGATGACGGCGCCGTGGTCGTCCTTGAGGAAGCCGGTCACCTTGGTGCGGCCGGCGGCGTGTGCCCCCAGGCCGACGGCGGTGCGCACCAGGTCGATGACCAGCCGGGAGTCGTCGACGCGGGCGTCGTAGAAGCGGATCGCCCCGACCAGCTTGTCCGGGTTCAGGGCGGGGGCCAGGGCGCGGGTGCCTCTGCGGCCCAGGTGCTTCTGCACCGGGACCGTCTGGTGCCCGCGGGCTCCCGCGATGGCCAGGGCGTCGTACATGCCCACTCCGACGGCGGAGTAGGAGCGCTCGTAGTGGTGCTTGAGCGGCCACAGGAACGGCTGGGCCTTGACCAGGTGCGGCGCCGTGGTGGTCAGCAGGCGGCCGCGCTCGGTCAGGGCCTCGTGCACCAGCGCGAAGTCCAGCTGGTAGAGGTAGCGCAGGCCGCCGTGGACGAGCTTGGAGGACCAGGACGATGTCCCCGAGGCCCAGTCACCCATCTCTACGATGCCGGTGCGCAGCCCGCGGGCGGCGGCGTCCAGGGCGATGCCGGCGCCCGTCACGCCCCCGCCGACGACGAGCACGTCCAGGCCCTCTCCGCTGGACATGGCCTCCAGGGCGTCTTGACGCTGGGCTGCGGTGAGGGCGGTGTTGCGCATGGAAGCCTCCTATAAGGCGGATAGAAAGTATTGCCTACGCTTCGTAGGCGGCCGTGCTCCCAGCATCACCGCTCCATGCGATAATGGGCAATGATTCTGCACGAACGTGCAGTTCCTTGGGTGACAGGGGGAGTGGATGACGGAGGGGACCGGCAACACGATTCCGCTCGGCCGGTGCTACGAGGCGGCCTCGATGTACTACGTGCAGGGGGAGACCATGGACGTGATCGCCCGCCACCTGGGTGTTTCACGCTCGACGGTCTCCCGGCTGCTCGCTCGCGCACGGGCCGACGGCATTGTGCGCATCACCCTGACTGCTCCCGGGGGCGCGGGCACCCTGGAGGCGGCGCTGCGGGACAACTTCAACATAGCGGCGCGCATCGTGCCGGTGCGTGAGGGAACCACTGAGATTCACCGGCTCGAGCAGGTCGCCGCCGTGGCGGCCGAGGAACTGGTGGCGCTCGCCCCGGAGAACGGGGTGCTGGGCACTGCCTGGGGCACCACCATGTCGGAGGTCTGTGCGGCCCTGCCCCGCAGGCGCGTGCCGGGGCTGACGGTGGTGCAGCTCAATGGCGCGACCGCGCCTGAGGGCGACGGGCCGAATGTGGGGGAGGTGCTGGCCGACTTCGCTGAGCGGCTCGGGGCGCGGGCGGTGGCATTCCCCGTCCCGGCCTTCTTCGACCATGCCGCCACCCGCGAGGCCATGTGGTCCGAGCGCTCGGTTCGGCGCGTGCTGGCGCTGGCGGACCGGGCGAGTCTGGCGGTCTTCGGCGTCGGGTCGCTTGACCCGGCGGCGGCGCTGCCCAGCCAGGTCTACAGCGGCGGCCACCTGACTGAGAAGGACCGGGAGCTGCTGCGGCGCGACGGCGTCGTCGGCGACGTGTGCACCGTCATGCTGCGCCAGGACGGTACCTGGCGTGATGTCTCCCTCAATGGGCGGGCCACCGGCCCGACTCCCGCACAGTTGTCCCGGATTCCTCGCAGACTGTGCGTTGTGGCGGGTGTCGGCAAGGCGCGTGCCCTGCTGGCGGCGCTGCGGGCGCGCGTGGCCACCAACCTGGTGGTGGATGACGCGACCGCCCGCGCGGTGCTGGCGCTGGCAGCACGGAAGGAGAAGCGCGAATATGGGCAGCATGCGCAACACGGACAGCACCGGCAGCGCTGAGCCGGGGGCGGAGGCCGGAGCGACGACTCAGGCCCCGGTGGGCGGGTCGGCTGCGGGGTCGGCGCGCCCCGCGGCGACGCCGCCGCTCGCCGTGTCCGCGAGCGACGACGGCGGCCGCCTGCCCGACCGCTTCCAGGACGCCGCGTTCCGCACCGTGCTGCGGCCGGCGCGCCCCGCCGACGCGCGCGCCATCGCCGAGCTCGTGCGCCCGTACGCGGAGCGACGCATCCTGATCGGGAAGGACCTGATCAACTACTTCGAGGACATTCAGGAGTTCACCGTGGCGGAGGGCGCGGGGCGGCTCGAGGGGGCGGAGGAATCCGGCCTGATCGGCTGCGGCGCGCTGCACGTCATGTGGGACGACATCGCCGAGGTGCGCACCCTGGCGGTGCGTCGCGACCACCTGCACCACGGCGTCGGCCACGCGATCCTGAGCAACCTGCTCGACCGTGCCCGCACCCTGGGGCTGCGGCGCGTGTTCTGCCTGACCTTCGAGGTGGACTTCTTCGCCGCGCACGGCTTCAAGGAGATTCAGGGCACTCCCGTGGGGACCGACATCTTCGTGGAGATGCTGCGCAGCCATGACGACGGAGTCGCGGAGTTCCTCGACCTGGCTCGCGCCAAGCCCAACACGCTGGGCAACACCCGCATGCTGCTGGAACTGGACGATTGAGGACGGCAGCCTCCCGATCCCCCGGCGTGCACCCGACAGCTGATCGATAAGCGGGTGCGGGACGCCGGTAGGCGGTGCCGGGCGGGGCGCTGACCGGGGTGCGGGCCGGGCGCCGGTACAGTCGGACCCATGGCGCAGGGACGGAACACGGGCGGGGGCTCCCGCGGTGCACGCGGTCGCAATACGGGTCGTAATTCGGGCCGTAGCGCAGGCCGTAACGCGGGCGGCCGTGCTCAGTCGGGACGTTCCAGCGGCACCCGGCGGACGCCGTCGTCGGGCGGCGGGACCAAGCCCACCGGTGCCGGACCGGCCAGATCGGGCGGCAGCACTTCGGGAGCTTCGAGGAGCGGCGCCGTCGGCTCGGGCCCCGTCCGGGCGAGCTCGCGGCAGACGCCCCGCGGCAGGGCCCGCGCACAGCGGACCGTCACCACCCAGGACGGCCGCCCCGGCAGCCGGCCGGGTCGGCAGGGCCGCAGCCAGGCCGCCCGCTCGGCGTCGCGCTCCGGCGTCGGCCGCTCGGCGGGCGGGCCAGGCGCTCGCGGGGGCAGGGCCGGGGCGGGGCGCACAAGCTCCTCCTCGGCGGGACGCGCTCAGACGAGTGGGCGCGGGCGGACTGGCGGGCGTCGTCCGGCGCCGCCTCGGCGGCCGCGCTACGGGCTGCGCCGCCTGCTGGTACTGGTGCTCGGCGTCGCCCTGCTCGCCGGGGTGTCCGGCGGGATCCTGTCGGCCGCGATGTGGGTGCGCAACACGATCCGCGCGCAGGATGATCAGGCGGCCGCGCAGACGGCCACCACCTACCCCAACCCCGGCGACTGCAAGGCCGAGGACCTGGACGTCACCTTCACCTCACCCGAGTCCGTGGCCAGCGGCAGTGGCGTGACACTGAATGTCACCGTGAACAACACCGGTTCCGAGGCCTGCCTGCTGGACCTGGGCGGCGAGCACATCGGTGCCGTCATCACATCCGGGAACCAGACGGTCTGGGAGTCGACGGCATGCCCCTTCACTCCCACCAGCCGCCGCCTGCTCGTGGCCTCCGGGGACGCGGCTGCCGCCACCCTGATTTGGGACGGCAATGTCGCCTCATCGCACTGTGCGCCCGCAGCCACTGCCGCGGCAAGTGCCTCGGCCACTGCGACTGAGGCGGCCACGGCTTCGCCGACGGCCGCGGAGCCGACTGAGGAGCCGAGTGGGGACCCCTCCGCCGCAGAGGCGGATGAGGGGGCGGAGGGTGCGTCCGCCGAGGAGACGGCTACGTCTGCCGCCTCCGGTGATGTTGCCACGGCGGGTACTTACCGTGTGCGCATCCAACTGGATGGTGCAGACCTCACCGAGGATCGCGTGTTCGTGATCGAGTAGGCGGCGGCGCTGTCGCCCAAGCCCGGCCGTGCGGGCCGGTTCTCCGTGCGGGCCGGTTATGGGCGGCGCTGAGGTCACGCGTAGCGGTCGGCGATGGAGACCTCGGCCAGGCGTGACAGGCCGTCGCGCAGGGTGCGGGCCTGGCGGGCGCTGACGCCGTTGATGGCTTGCAGCTCCTCGACAGTTGCGCCCAGGATGGCTTGCAGGGAGCCGCAGTCGTCGACCACGGCTCGCGCCGTGACCAGTGGCAGGCGCGGGATCTTGGCGAGAATCCGCAGCCCGCGGGGGGATGCGGAGGCGTCCAGGTCCTGCCCGTCGGCGCCGCCGAGCCCCATTGACCGGGCGACCATGGCCAGGTCCAGCAGGGCGGGGGAACCCACCCACTTCAGCCGGGCGTCCACGGTGGCGGTTTCGAGTCCTTGCGGCAGGTAGTCGGCGAGGAGGAAGTCCCGTTCCGCCATCAGTCCGCGGGTCAGCTCCTCCACCTGCAGCGCGAGCAGCCGCCCGTCGGTGCCGAGCTCGACGACGTAGCCGTCGATGTCTGAGGCGATGCGGCTGACCATCTCCAGTAGCTGGAGTACGGCGGTGACGTCGCGAACGGTGACCAGGTCCTCGATCTCCAGGGCGTCCAGGCCTCCGGAGATCTTGTCCAGGCGCGCCTTGTACCGTTCCAGGGCAGCCAGCGCCTGGTTCGCGCGCGCCAGGATGGCCTCGCTCGGCTCGATCACGTGGCGGCGCCCGTCCACGTACAGGGAGATGATCCGCATCGACTGGCTTACGGAGATCACCGGGTGGCCGGTCTGGCGGGCGACGCGTTCGGCGGTGCGGTGGCGCATGCCCGCCTCGGCCGTCTCGATGGAGGCGTTGGGCAGTAGCTGCACATTGGCGCGGCGGATGCGGTTGTTGGCCCGGTCCACGATCACGGCGCCGTCCATCTTGGCCAGTTCGCGCAGCTGGGCGGCGGTCAGCTCGACGTCCAGCCGGAAGCCTCCTGAGGAGATCGCCTCGACCGTCTCGTCGAAGCCGAGCACGATGATCGCCCCGGTGCGCCCCCGCAGAATGCGCTCCAGACCGTCACGCAGGACGGTGCCGGGGGCGACGAGCGCGAGGGTCTCACGCAGCAGGTTGGCGGGGGTATCGGTCATGGGTCTCTCCTGGGGGTGGTCCTGGTGCGCCCACTGGCGGGGCGACGGACCGGTGCCGCATCATGCTAACCGCACGGCACGGTCCGACGCCGTGAAACAGGTCGCGGCGGGCAGCGCCGTCGGCCGCTGTCGCGGTACTCGGCTGTGCCCGGCGGGTGCTCAGCCGCGCGGCAGGGCCGCTCCGACGGCTTCACTGAGGTGGGCCACGGGCAGCACGCGTACGCCGTCGACGGCCCGCAGCTCCTCCGATCCCGCCAATGGCACGATAGCCCGGTCGAAGCCGAGACGCGCCGCCTCCGCCAGCCGCCGCTGCACGCCGACGGTTGCCCGTACCTCCCCGGTCAGCCCCACCTCCCCGAAGGCCACCAACCCGGGAGGAGTGGGTAGGTTCTGCGCGGCGGAGACGACGGCGATCGCCACCGCCAGGTCCGTGGCCGGCTCGACCGCCCGCGCACCGCCCACGGTTGAGACATAGACGTCGGTGCTGGACGTGTCCAGCCGCAACCGTGCCGCCAGCACCGCCAGGGACATCGCCACCCGGGAATGATCCACCCCGGAGGTGGTGCGGCGCGGCGAGCCTGCGGCAGTCCCGGCCACCAGCGCCTGGATCTCCACCGGCATGGGGCGGCGGCCCTCGAGCGTCACCGTGGCGCACGTGCCCGGCACCTCACTGCGCGCCGCCGACAGGAACAGGCCGGACGGGTCCGCCAGGCCGACGATGCCCCGCTCGCCCAGGTCGAAGCAGCCGACCTCGTCCGTGGGACCATAGCGGTTCTTCACCGCTCGCAGCAGCCGCAGCCGGGCGTGGCGGTCCCCCTCGAACTGACAGACGACGTCCACCAGGTGCTCCAGTACGCGCGGCCCCGCGATGCCGCCGTCCTTGGTCACATGCCCCACCAGCAGCACAGGGATGGCGCGCTCCTTGGCCACCTGGATGAGCGCGCTCGCCACGGCGCGCACCTGGGTGACGCCGCCCGCCCCGCCCTCGACCTGTGCGGAGGCGACCGTCTGGATCGAGTCGACGATCAGCAGGGACGGGGAGGCGTCCTGCACATGCCCCAGGAGTGCCCCGAGCTCGGTCTCGGCGGCCAGCAGCAGCGCCGGATCAATGGCGCCGATGCGTTCGGCGCGCAGCCGTACCTGGCTGGCCGACTCCTCCCCGGTCACGTACAGCACCGGGCCCTGGCCGCGCGCACGGGAGGCCGCGGCCGCCTTGGCGGCGACGTCCAGTAGCAGCGTCGACTTGCCGACGCCGGGCTCTCCCGCCAGCAGCACGACCGCCCCGGGGACGACGCCGCCTCCCAGTACCCGGTCCAGCTCGCCCATCCCGGTGGGACGGGCCCGGGCCTCCTCGGCACTGACCTCTGCGATGGGGCGGGCGGCGACGGCGGGACGAATCGCCGCAGCGGCCACGGCCGGGCCGCCCGATGAGGTGCCGCCCGGGGCTGCCTCAACGAACTCCTCCAGCGTGCCCCAGGCGCGGCACTCGCGGCACTGCCCGAGCCACTTGGGGCTGGTCCAGCCGCATTCGGTGCATACGTAGGAGGTGCGCGCCCTGACTGACTTTGTGGTGGTCATGGGCGCAGGCTACCGAGCGGCACCGACACGAACTCGGGGCGTTGTCGTCCTACTGCGCCGTCGGGCGGTTGTGGGCGGTGCCGCCGTATGCGGGCATCTGGCCGTAGCCCTGCGCTCCGGTCGGCGCACTGGCCGGTCCGGACTCGTAGTACGGCGTCTGCGGGGCGCCGGTGATCGGGTCGTGCCCGAGCTGCGCGGCGAGCAGCTGGCGGTACCTCGCCCCAACCAGGTGCGGGTGCTTGGCGAGGATCTGCTTGTCGATGTACTTGACGGCGTACAGCATGACGATGAAGGGGATCATCAGGACCATCACCCGGATGCGTGTCGGGTGGGTCACTTGGCTGGAGATCCATGCGTACATGCCGAAGGCCGCGATAACCCCGAAGACGCATGCCAGGAAGAGCATGAGGCCGAAGTACTTGGAACGGGGAGTGATCTGCTGGGTCTGGTTGGCAGCCAAAGTGGTCTCCTGAACAGTGGGAATCAGTTTCCCTTCAGTATTGGCGCCGACCTCATCATGCGGCAATGGCGCCGCCTGGGGAGTACTACCCGCAGCCGGAGCCTCACTGGCCGGGCGGGACCTGTCCGTACCCCATCTGCCCATAACTCTGGGGGGCTGCCTGGGACGGGGACTGGGGCGCAGGGGACTGAGGCGCAGGGGACTGGCCGTAGCCGTAACCGGGGCTTGCGGGCGCGGGCTGCGGCGTTGTCGGCGCACCGTAGGCGGGCGCCTGCCCGTAGCCGTATCCCGGCGCCGTGGGCTGAGGCGGGGCGGGGTAGGCCCCGGCTTGCCCATAGGCGGCGGTGAGGGGCGCCCCGGTGACGGGGTCGTGCCCGAGCTTCGCCGCCAGCAGTGCGCGGTCCTTCTTGCGCACCAGCTGAGGAGCCTTCTCCACGATGGTGGCGTCGATCATCCAGGCGACGGCCAGTGAGACCAGTAGCGGCAGCGCCAGCAGCAGGCGCGGAACGCGTGCGCCTCCACTTGAGTTGGAGGTGATCCATGCCAGTAGGGCGATGATCCCCACGACGCCGATGATCGCCCCGAGGATGGTAAGGAGCCAGTAGAACTTGGAGTGGGGCGTGGGCTCGTTCTTCTTGTTTGCCTTGCTGTCTGCCACGAGTTGACTCCTGGGAGGGGCTTGGGTTCTGCTCCAGTATTTCGCTGAGGTGACGAACAGGGCAAGAGAAAGACGTGCCGAGAAATGTGTGATTCGTTATCGATGCCGGTGTGGCGCTCGGCACTTCTCGTGCGGGGGGGGGCGCGGAGCCGTGAAGCGGTTCGGCCGGTGCAGCGGCCTTGCTGGACGGCGGCCGCGCGTAGGAAGATGCTCCCGAATGCGGCCCGTGTGCGCCGTGTGCCCGGCGCCAGGGACGAGACCGAAGGGAGGGTCGTCATTGGCTGGTTATTCCGCCTCCGCCGAGTCCGCCGACCGAGCTCGCCGCGCCGATCGCGTCGGCGACTCCCGTGACCGCCGCCTGAGCCGTCGCAGCCTGCTGGCGAGTGCCGCCGTCGCGGGTGCGGCCGCGCTGCTGGCGGCCTGCGCGTCCAGCGGCAGTGGCGCCGCAGGCTCCTCCGCCGCTGCCGGTAATGCCTCCCAGGGCGCCACTGAGTCGTTCCCCATCACCATTGAGCACGCCTTCGGTTCCACCACGATTGCTGCCGAACCCACCCGTGTCGCCACGGTCTCCTGGGTGGATGCCGACGTCGTCATCTCGCTCGGTGTGGTGCCGGTCGGAATGCCGGCCGCGTCCGCAGACGGCGAAGGCGAGGATGCCCACCCCTGGACCACCGAGGCGCTTGAGGCACTCGGCTCCGGCTGGGACGCCGACGACGCCCCGGCCCTGTACGCGGCGGTGGATGGAATCGACGTCGACGCTATCGCCGCCCTTGAGCCGGACCTGATTCTGGGGGTGAACTCGGGCATGACCGAGGCGGAGTATCAGCGGCTGTCCGCCGTCGCCCCCACGCTGGCCTACCCGCCGGGGGCCATCGCGTACGGTGCCTCCTGGGAGGCGGTCACGGTCGCCGTCGGCAGGGCGCTGGGCCGCTCCGCGGCGGCCGAGGCCCTGGTCAACGCCACCACCTTCCTGGTCACCTCCACGGCCACCGCCAATCCGGCTCTGGCGGGGGCCAGCTACGTGGCCGCCGACCTCGATCCCGGTCATCCGTCCATCTCTCTGTACACGTCCACGGACACGCGCTCACAGTTCCTGGAGCAACTGGGGCTGCGGCCGGCGCCGGCCGCCGTCGCTGCCGGAGTGGGCGCAACGGACGCGCTCACGGTGGAGTACTCGCTTGATGACGCTGCCGAGCTGGAGGCCGACCTGTTCTGGGCTCAGGTCGAGGACGCGACCGTCGTCGAGACCATCAGGGGCGATAACCGCCTGTCGCGGATCCCGGCGGTCGCATCGGGTGCGGCGCTGCTGGTCACCGATCCGGTAGCTGCCGCGAGCGTTGCGGCCGCGTCCCCGCTGTCGCTGCCGTGGTGCTGTGAGAATCATGTTCCCGACATCGTCGCGGCCATCGAGGCTGGGAGGGCTGCGGCGACGGCTGCGGCGAGCGCTACCGCGAGTCCTGATGCGAGTCCGGAGGCCTCCGCCTCGGCGTCGTGAGGGGTGCTGCCGCCATATCAACCGACCTCGGTACGTAACAACTACCGACCTCGGTACGTAAGATCTACCGATCTCGGGGTGTGAGCGGGGGAGGCGGGCGCTTGTGAACAGACGCGTGTGTGGCATAGGTTTGCCTTACGTAGGCGAACCTGACCTAACGGGTTGGGCGCGCCTGTGCCACTCGCGCGCGTCCCGCGCCGCGCGAGCCCTACCACCCCGAAGGAAGACATGTCTCGCAAGCTCCCTGCGCTCCTGACCCTGTCGGCCGCCGTGAGCCTCGTGCTCGCCGGCTGCTCCGGGTCCGCCGACACCGCATCCACCGCCGCAGCCGACGGATCCGCGACGGCCGCCGCCTCTCAGGCATCCACCCAGGCGTCCGCGGTCACCATCGAGGACAACCACGGCAGCGTGGAGGTCGCCCTGCCCGTGCAGCGGGCGGCATCCACCGATAACCGCACCTTCGAGGTGCTCGCCGACTGGGGGGTGCCTCTGGTTGCTGCTCCGAAGCAGCTCATCCCCTCCTCCATCACCGCCTACTCCGGCGACGACGTCGCGGACATGGGCAACCACCGCGAGCCCGACCTGGAGGCGCTCGTGGCCGCCGAGCCGGACCTGGTGATCGTCGGGCAGCGCTTCTCCGACCAGTACGACTCCATCGCCGAGCTCACCCCCGACGCTGCACTGCTCGACCTTGACCCGCGTGACGACGAGCCCTTCGACGCCGAGCTCAAGCGCCAGGTGACCGCCCTGGGCCAGGTGTTCGGGAAGGAGGCCGAGGCCGACCAGCTCATCGCCGACTTCGACGCCGCCCTGGAGCGCGCCAAGAACGCCTACGACGGCTCCTCCACCGTCATGGCCGTGATCGTCTCCGGCGGCGAGATCGGCTACTCCGGCCCCACCACCGGACGCACCTGGGGTCCGCTGTTCGACCTGCTCGACCTCAAGCCCGCCCTCGATGTCCAGGGATCCACCGACGACCACCAGGGCGACGACGTCTCGGTGGAGCAGATCGCCGAGTCCAACCCGGACTGGATCTTCGTCATGGACCGCGACGCCGCCATCACCGCGGACGACCCGAACTACACCCCGGCCGCGGATGTCATTGCGGGTAACGCCGCCCTGCAGAACGTCACCGCCGTGGGCTCGGGGCAGATCGTCTACGCCCCGGACGACACCTACACCAACGAGTCGATCATCACCTACACCGAGATCCTCAACTCGATCGCCGACGCCTTCGAAGGTGCCCAGAACTGAGCGCTCGGCAGCTTCAAGAGCGCAGCGCCACTCCGCGCCGTGCGAATGATGCCACCACCCGCACCCGCGGGCCCCTGGTCAGCCGGGGGCTCGCGGTCGGGCTGGTGGTCGTCCTGGCTCTGCTGGGTCTGAGCCTGGCCACCGGCCAGTACTCCATCCTGTCCCACGCCGACGGCTGGGAGATGTTCCGCAACGTCCGCGTCCCACGCACCCTGGCGCTGGTGCTGGCCGGGGCCGCCATGAGCATGTCCGGCCTGGTCATGCAGCTGATCACCCAGAACCGCTTCGTGGAGCCCACCACCACCGGCACCACCGAATGGGCGGGCCTGGGCCTGCTGGCGGTGATGGTGGTCTTCCCGCGGGCCAGCGTGCTGGGACGCATGGCGGGCGCCGTGACGGCCGCCTTCCTGGGCACCATGGTGTTCTTCCTGCTGCTGCGCCGGGTCTCCCTGCGCTCCTCCCTGCTGGTGCCCATCATCGGCATGATGCTCGGGGCGGTGGTCAGCGCCGTGTCCACCTTCGTAGCGCTTCAGACCGACATGCTGCAGTCCCTGGGGGTGTGGTTCCAGGGCAGCTTCACCTCGGTGTACCGGGGCCAGTACGAGGTGCTGTGGATCGTGGTGGCGGTGGTGGCCGCCATCTTCTACTACGCCGACCACCTCACCGCCGTCGGCCTGGGTGAGGACGTGGCCACCAACATCGGCGTCGACTACCGGCGCACCGTCCTGATCGGTACCGGACTGGTGGCCGTGGCCACCGGCACCGTCACCGTGGTGGTCGGTTCGCTGCCCTTCCTGGGGCTGATCGTGCCGAACCTGGTGTCCATGCGTCGCGGGGACGACCTGCGCTCCAACCTGCCCTGGGTGTGCCTGGTGGGCATCGCCCTTGTCACCGCCTGCGACCTGCTCGCCCGCACCATCATCGCCCCCTTCGAGATCCCGGTGGCCGTGGTGCTGGGCCTGGTGGGGGCGGCCGTATTCATCGCCCTGATCATCCGCCAGACCAGGAGGGGATGAGCATGACTTCTCACGCCTATGCAGTCCCGGGCGCCCCGACGACGACGGCCCCCGAGGCCACCGGAGCCCCGCCCGCAGCCGGAGCCACGGCCGGCCTTTCCCCGCACCCCCCGGCCGGCCCCGCGGGGCGCTCGGGTGCCGCCCGTCGCTCCGGTGCCTTCGCCACCCCCGCCGCCCGCCGTCGCTGGTGGCTGACCTACCTGGCGGTCACCGGCCTGGCCGTGTGCTTCGCCGTCGGCCTGCTGGTCTGGAAGAACCCGATGCCACCCGGGACCCGGGGTTTCTGGCTGATCGCCGAGCGGCGCCTGGACGCCATCGTGGCCATGATCGTGGTGGCCGTGTGCCAGGCCCTGGCCACCGTCGCCTTCCAGACCGCCACCTCAAACCGCATCATCACGCCGTCGATCATGGGATTCGAATCCCTGTACCGGGCCATCCAGACCGCCACCATCTTCTTCTTCGGGGCCACCGGCCTGACCGCCACCCGCACCGCCCCCATGTTCGCCCTGCGGCTGGCGCTCATGGTGGGGCTGTCCCTACTGCTGTACTCCTGGCTGCTGACCGGCGGCACGCGGAACCTGTACTCGATGCTGCTGATCGGCATTGTCATCGGCTCGGGGCTGGGGAGCGTGACCACCTTCATGCAGCGGCTGCTCACGCCCAGCGAGTTCGACCTGCTCTCCGCCCGGCTGTTCGGCTCCATCGCCAACGCCGACTCCGACTACTACCCGATCGCCATCCCGCTGGTGGTGGTCTGCGCCGCGGCCCTGCTGGCGTACTCGCGTCGGCTCAACGTGCTCGCCCTGGGGCGGGATACCGCCACCACCCTGGGGCTGAACCACACCCGCGCTACGATCGGCGTGCTGGTGCTGGTCTCGGTGCTCATGGCCACCTCGACGGCGCTGGTGGGGCCCATGACCTTCCTCGGCTTCCTAGTGGCGACGCTGTCCTACCAGCTGTCGGGCACCTACGACCACCGCTACCTGTTCCCCATGGCCACGAGCCTGGGACTGCTCGTGCTTACCGGCGCATACTTCATCATGCGGCACGTGTTCTACGCCCAGGGCGTCGTCTCCATCATCATCGAGCTGGTGGGGGGCTCGGTATTCCTCGCCGTCGTGCTCAGAAAGGGGCGCCTGTGATCGAGCTGGACGAAGTGCGCAAGGTCTACAACAGCGAGGTGTCAATCGGCCCGGTGACGCTGGACCTGCCCGCCGGCGGCATCACCGCCTTCATCGGCCCCAACGGCGCCGGCAAGTCCACCCTGTTGACCATGGTAGGGCGGCTGCTGGGGATCGACGAGGGTGCCGTGCGTGTGGCCGGGCTGGACGTGTCCTCCACCAAGTCGGCGGACCTGGCCCGGGTGCTGTCCATCCTGCGGCAGGAGAACCACTTCATCACCCGGCTGACCGTGCGCCAGCTGGTCGGCTTCGGACGCTTCCCCTACTCCCGCGGGCGGCTCACCGTCGACGACGAGCGCATCATCTCCCGCTACATCGACTTCTTCGGCCTGGACGAGTTGGAGAGCCGCCACCTGGACGAGCTCTCCGGCGGACAGCGGCAGCGCGCCTACGTGGCCATGGTGCTGTGCCAGGAGACCGACTACGTGCTGCTGGACGAGCCCCTGAACAACCTCGACATCGCCCACAGCGTGGAGATGATGAACCACCTGGAGCGCGCCGCCAAGGAGTTCGGCCGCACCGTGCTGATTGTCCTGCACGACATCAACTTCGCGGCCCGCTACGCCGATCGGATCTGCGCCCTCAGGGACGGCGGCGTGTTCCGCTTCGGCCCGCCGGCGGAGATCATGCGTGACGACGTGCTCACCGCCGTCTTCGGCACCCCCATCCAGGTGATCGACGGCCCATCGGGGCCGCTCGCCTGCTACTAGGCGCGCTGGGGCGGAGTGTTGGGTTCGGCACAGGGCGCTTACAGATAATCGTTAACTAGTTGACACCAATCATGGGGTCGGGGATGATGCTCGTGGGGCTGTTCTCAGCCTTCATCGTATTGGTGTTGGGAGGGCGCTCGCGTCTGAGTGGGTTTCCCGCGCCATCTCCCAGAAAGGTACAACCGATGATCCCCGTTCCCAAGAGACGGAGAGCACTCTTACTCTCTCTCTCTCTCTCTCTTCTTGGGTCTGGGCGGCCTGACCGTCCCGGCCCTTGCTGAGACTCCCGGCGACGACGCCGGAACTACCGAGGCCGCGGAACTTGCCGTAGCGGCCGCCGCGTCGAGTGACGAGGCTCAGGCTCCACTCGCGGAGGGCGCTGAAGGCACGGCCTTGGCCCCGGAGGGCGCGACCAATGAGGCGGAGAATACGGCCGAACCGGCTCCGGCAGAGGCTGTGGCCGTCGACGCGTCCGATGCGTCTGCCCAGACTGCCGAGGCTCCCGAGGGCGATGCGGCTCAGACGCAGCCGGATGACGTAGCTGGCGCCGAGGCCGTTGCGGAGGAAGACTCTGCGGCGGAAACGGAGCAGGAGGCCGACGCGGTGGACGTGGCGGCACAAGCCGGTGATAAGACGGCCGCCGCGCAGGCGCAGCCCGCAGCGAAGGCCGGCCAGGCCAGCACCCCCACCGAGAACCCGGCCCCGCCCACCGTGGCAGGTCAGAACGGCCGCAACAACATCACCGTCACCGACGTCAAGGCGGCGGTTCCGACAACGGATTCGCTCTCGGATCTGGAGCTAACGATTTCTTGGGAGGCTATCAGCCCCCGTGCGGGCGACCAGCTCCAGATTCGCCTTACGGATGGCATGACGTGGCATGCGGGCGAGACCGTCCGAGGAGACTTCGGATATGGGTGGTCTTATGACTTCGATCTTACGGACGCAAATGGCGTCGTGGTAGGGCACTGTGAGAGTAGCGAAAGAAACACTGAGGGTTTCTATCGCGACGTCTTGTTGTCGTGCGTGCTGAATGAGAACGCTGAGGAATATGATTATCTCAGTGATGGGCTGCTCAGGGTGTTCGTTAATGCTCCATTCGTGGATGGTGAAGAGGGATCTGTAAAAAGAACCTCGAGGATAGACGTGGGTGACGCTGAATTCGTGATTGAGTACGAATCAGGTTCGGATCCGCAACTCGTCGCAGGGATATCTGGGCGGATCGACCCTGAGGTCCAAGACGGGGAGTACCGCGTTGGTCTTTGGTCGTTTTTGATCAGTGGGTCTAGCTCTTATGAGATCTTAGGATTGTGCGACGAGGATACCGGTTTGTTTTGCGAGTATCTTATCGGTCCAAGCTGTTCTAGGGATGGCTCGTGGGACCTTGAGTCGCCAGATGATGAGTTCAATCAAGGGTACTACCCCGATGCCACCTATGATCAAAATGATCGCGGTGGGAGCCTTATATTTGCTGTGGAAAGTCCTGGCGACTGGTGCTCTGTTGGCTACTATTCGAAGGGTGGAGCATCCCAAACTAGTCGCCTTACCGTCAACGGCGTCGTGTATGAGGCGACCGCCGAGGTGCCTTCCGGTTCCGGGAGCGCAGTGGGCGGTTACTACACGCCTGATCCCGAGCCGAGTGACGACCCCACTGCTGAGCCGTCCGTAGAGCCTTCTGCGGGTCCCACGACGGAGCCGAGTGCTGAGCCTACGGAGCAGCCGTCCGCCGAGCCGACCTCGGAGCCGGGCGATGACCCGTCGGGTGATCCTTCCGTAGAGCCCTCGGACCAGCCTTCGACCGACCCATCCGCCGAGCCCAGCACGGACCCGACCGGTGACCCCGGTGTTGAGCCCTCGGAGCAGCCGTCCACTGAGCCGACTTCGGAGCCGGGCGATGACCCGTCTGGCGCGCCGTCGACCGGTCCTGGGGCGCCGTCCGATGACCCGTCGGCTGGGCCGAGCACCGCGCCGACGGATGCGTCGACCGGCGGCACCTCGGACCCCGGCACCGACCCCTCCACCGCTCCCACGAGCAACGCCGGTGGCGGCTCCGCCGGGCAGCCCTCCACGGGTCCCTCCGCAAACGGCTCAGGTACCTCGGGTAACGACGGTTCGCCTGGCTCCGGTTCCGCGGCCACGCAGCCGTCTGCCGGGTCCGCGGACCCCGGCGCGGAGGTCGCCTCAACCACCGGCGCCAACTCCGCCGACTCCTCCAAGAGCCTGGCCAAGACCGGCTTCGCGGGCACCACGGTAACCATGCTTGCGGCGGGCCTGTTCGCGTCGGGCCTGCTCCTGCACCGCAGCCGCAAGACCGTTGCTGACTGACATCGCCCGGTCGCCGCACTGCTAGAGCGACTACCTATCAGCCCCGGTCCTCCACTCGGTCGCGCAAACGCGAGACTGCATGGGAGGACCGGGGCTCCTCTCTATCTGTTGTCCGACATCACGGGATCTTTTGGTTTGGGGGTGTGGTGGGTTCGGGTGTGCGTGTATGGGTGAGTGTTGGTGCCAGTCGGGGGTGGTTAGGGTCCGGTCGGGTGAGTCATCCCGGACACGGCGCACGCTCAACCACCCCGCCGATCCAACCGACCTACGACTTTTTCCCGGTATTTCAATGTTCTTGGTTTCAGGCCGGCGGAGGCTAGCCGACTCCCATGTGCGCCGCGGGGGTCGCCGCACATGGGAGCTGGCTGCACTGTTCATCGGATGATATGTTTTTCGCGAAACTACGCCGAATCTCTAGAAGCGCGCCGCGAATGAGCGTGCGGCACGTGCTCACGCCGAGCCCCTGGGCCCACCAGGCCGCAGCGCTCGGCACATTCCACGACCTTGGGGTACATTCCACGACCCCGGGGAGGTCGTGATTTGTACCCCAAGGTCGTAAATCGACGTGTGCAGGTCGGGGTGGCGGCGGATGCGGGGGGGCTAACGCGCAAGGAAGGTGCAGGCGGGTAGGCGCTCCGGTCAGGCGTGGGCGGGCGCGCTGCCAAGGAGTTCGGCCGCACCGTGCTGATCGTGCTGCACGACATCAACTTCGCGGCCCGCTACGCCGACCGCATCTGCGCGCTCAGGGACGGCGGCGTGTTCCGCTTCGGCCCGCCGACGGAGATCATGCGTGACGACGTGCTCACCGCCGTCTTCGGCACTCCCATCCAAGTGATCGACGGCCCATCGGGGCCGCTCGCCTGCTACTAGGTCTGTTGTGCAAGTGGTTGGGTGGCGGTGTGTGGCTGTTGAGCCTGTCAGTTGGACCGCTGTTCCCCCGTTGGACCCCTGTTCCCCGGTTGGACCGCCGTAGCCGCTGGTTACAGCGGTCCAACCGGGGCGTGAGCGGTCCATCGGGGCGTGGGCGGTCCGTCGGGGCGGCGCAAAGACCCACTCGCCCCTTCGACGGGTACACACAGCCCACTCAAGCTGGAGCCCGGTAGCCACCAGCTGCGACGAACTCGCCATCCGCTACCAGGCCACCACCCACATCGCCAGCTCCGCCCCACCGGCACAAGCGACTTACACAACCAGGCCTAGGTGCGGGCACACCGGCGGTGCACGGCGCGTTCTGCGGTCGGGGGCCGCACTGCACGACCTTGGGCCGCACTGCACGACCTTGGGCCGCACTGCACGACCTTGGGCCGCACTGCACGACCTTGGTGTGCTTTCCACGACCACCCCGGGGTCGTGCAACATACACCAAGGTCGTGGAATATCGCCGGGGGTCGTGGAATGCGGCCCGGTGCGTCTTGAGCGGGAGCGTCGAGACCGGGTGGGTAGACATGCCGAACGGGCGTGGGCGAGCGCACCGGCTGAGGCAGGTGGCTCACCCACGCCATGGCGGACGTTCGTCAGGCGCGGGCGAACCGCCGACAAAGGTGGTCCGCCCGCGCCTCAGTGAAGTGAGTGCGTGGTCCGTCAGGCGCTGGCCAAGGCGTCGCGCACCCGCGCCGCCACCGCCTCGCCGGTGAAGCCGTACTCCGCGAACAGCTGTGTGCCGGGGGCGGAGGCGCCGAAGTGGTCCAGGGAGACGATCACGCCGTCGTCGCCGACGAGCTCGCGCCAGCCCATGGCCGAGCCGGCCTCAATGGACACCCGCACGCCCGCCTCGGGCAGCACCGAGGTGCGGTAGGCGTCGTCCTGCTGGGCGAACCACTCCAGGCAGGGGGCGGAGACCACCCGGGTGGGCGTGCCCTCGGCCTGCAGCACCTCGCGGGCGTCCATGGCCACGCCCACCTCGGAGCCGGTGGCGATCAGGATCGCCGCGGGGGCGACCTCGGCGCCGGCGGCGTCGGTGGCCTCTGCCAGCACGTAGGCGCCACGGCCGACGCCGGCGCGGGCGGTGGCGGCGTCGGCATGCACGGTCAGACCCTGCCGCGACAGCACGATGCCGGCGGGGCCCTCGGGGCGGCGCAGGATCTCCGCCCAGGCGGCGGCGGTCTCGTTGGCGTCGGCGGGGCGGACGACGGCGAGCCCCGGGATGGCGCGCAGCGCGGCCAGGTGCTCGATCGGCTGGTGGGTGGGGCCGTCCTCGCCCACACCGATGGAGTCGTGCGTCCAGACGAAGATGGACCCCAGGCCCATCAGCGCCGCCAGGCGCACGGCCGGTCGCATGTAGTCGGAGAACACCATGAAGGTGCCCCCGTACGGGCGGGTCAGGCGGTCCAGCGCGATGCCGTTGAGGATGCCGCCCATGGCGTGCTCGCGGATGCCGAAGTGCAGGGTGCGCCCGTAGGGGCCGTCGCCCTCGGCCTGGGCCAGGTCGGCGGGCAGGAAGGAGGGCTCACCGGCCATGGTGGTGTTGTTCGAGCCGGCCAGGTCGGCCGACCCGCCCCACAGCTCCGGGGCGACCGGCGCCAGGGCCGTCAGCGTCTTGCCGGAGGCGGCGCGGGTGGCCAGGGCCTCCCCGACCTCCCACACCGGCAGCGCGGCGTCCAGGCCCTCGTCCAGGCGTCCGGCCTGTAGACGCTCCAGCAGCGCGGCCTGCTCGGGGGAGGCCTGCTGCCAGGCGGCGAAGTGGGCGTCCCAGTCGGCGCGGGCGGCCGCGGCGCGCCCGGCGGCGTGAGCGCGGGTGAAGGCCACGACGTCGTCGGGCAGTTGGAAGGAGGCATGCGGGTCCAGGCCGAGTGCCTCCTTCAGGCCGACGACCTCATCGGTGCCGAGCTTGGCGCCGTGGGAGGCCTCCGACCCCTGCTTGGTGGGGGAGGGCCAGGCGATGATCGTGCGCAGGCGGATCATGGTGGGCCGCTTGGTCTCGGCGCGGGCGGCCACCAGCGCCTCGTGCAGGGCCTGCAGGTCCTCGCGGTAGGTGCCGCCGGCCTTCCAGTCGACGTCGAGCACCTGCCAGCCGTAGGCCTCGAAACGGGCGGAGGGGTCTTCGGTGAAGGAGATGTCGGTGTCGCCCTCGATGGAGATGTCGTTGTCGTCGTAGATGGCGATCAGGTTGCCCAGCTGCAGGGTGCCGGCCAGGGAGGCGGCCTCGGAGGCGACGCCCTCCTGCATGCAGCCGTCGCCCATGACCGTGTAGACGAAGTGGTCGAACAGGGAGGCGCCGTCGGCGGCGTCGGGCTCGAACAGGCCGTGCTCGCGGCGGGCGGCCATGGCCAGGCCGACGGCGTTGGCGAAGCCGGCGCCGAGCGGGCCGGTGGTGGTCTCGATGCCGGGGGTGTGGCCGTATTCGGGGTGGCCGGGCAGGCCGGAGGACGAGCGGAAGTGGGTGAAGCCCTCGATCGGGATGTCGTAGCCGGTCAGGAACAGCTGGCAGTACTGCAGCAGGGAGGCGTGGCCGGCGGACAGGACGAAGCGGTCGCGGCCCAGCCAGCCCGGGTCGGCCGGATCGTGGCGCAGCTCGTGCTGGTAGAGCAGGTGGGCCACGGGTGCCAGCGAGATCGCCGCACCGGGGTGACCGGAGCCCGCCGCCTCCACGGCGTCGGCCGCGAGAGCCTTGGCGACGCTGATGGCCTTGAGGTCGAGGTCGGCGAGCGCGAGGGGCTCGGTGGTCATGGGCTAACTCCTTTGTTGGTTGCTTTGTTGGTTGTCTGTAGCGGTAGGCGCTGCGGTCAGTGTGCGCCCGGCCGGTGGGTGTACCCGCCGCAGGTGCTGGACGCATCATCCACGCTGCCGGGGCGGGTGGGCAAGACGGCCGAGTGCACATAGGTGCGTGCATCGGGCGACCGCGCGTCAACCATGAGCGGCGGGGAGGTGTCCCGGGGTGCTGCTCGTGGTTGGGCCTGCATCAGGCGCAAATGTATCGCGATTGGACAAACAGCGGTAGATGATGCGCGGCCGCTGTTCGTCCGGGCCGGTCGGCGTGGCCGCCGAGTCTGTCGATGCGGCGTGGTCTGGTGTTGAGCGCGCGGGTTCTGCGTCGAGCACGCGGGCAAGCCGTCGACCACGCCTTCCGGGCCGGCGTATTCGAGGGGTAGCCGGCGTCGTCGGGGGTCTTCCTGCATGCTCGGCAGCGGGCGGTCAAGTGCGGGCAGGCCGTCAGTGTCGGCCTCGCGAGTCCGGACGCCAGGATCGTGGGAATGGTGAACGAATGTACATAACGTGGAACGGTCCGCGATGGATGAATCCTGGATAAGCGGGAGAAAAACGGCGGAATTGTCGGGTGTTAGGCGACGGCGCCCTGGCTGATGGTGAACATATGTTTACTTAAGGGGTGTTCCATTGCGGGTTGTGGCGCTACCTTGCGGGGTGTCCGGGACGCGTCCGGACCCTGGTACTCGACGACGAGACTCAAGGAGTTGGCATGCAACTGGATCTGCTCAAACGCGATCTGGTCCGCCTCGACTGGGAGGTGCGCGATCAGGAGGAGTTCTTCGGCCGGATCTCGGCCGAACTCCGGCAAGGCGGATACATCCGGGAGTCCTTCCGTGACGCCCTGGCGGAGCGCGAGCGCAAGTACCCGACCGCGCTTCCCACCGCCCCGGAGGCCGTCGCCATTCCGCACTCGGACACCGAGCACATCATCACCCCCTTCATCGCGCCGGTGCGCCTGGCCAAGCCGATCGACTGGCGGGAGATGGGCAACGACGACGTGATCCACCCGGTGCGCTTCATCTTCGTGCTCGGCTTCGTGCAGGAGGACCGCCACGTGGAGGTATTGCAGATCCTGCTGCAGGCCTTCCAGGACCCGGCCTTCATGGAGCAGCTGAGCGGGGCGCGGACCCCGGATGAGTACTACCGCGTTCTTTCCGACATGTCAGGCCTCGCGGCCGCATGACCCACGCCATCCCACCCATCCCACACATTCAAAGGAGAAACCCATCATGACCGCGAAGGTAATCGTCGCCTGCGGCAGCGGCGTCGCCACCTCCCAGACCGTGGCCAGCAAGGTGAGCCGTCTGCTGAAGGAGGCACGCGTGGACGCCGACGTCCAGGCGGTCGACCTCAAGTCCGTCGACCGCCACCTGACCGACGCCGCCGCCTACATCACCATCGTGCGGGAGAACAAGCCCCGCTCCGTCCCCGTCATCAACGGGATCGCCTTCCTGACCGGCATGGGGCAGGACCAGGAACTGGCCAAGCTGATCGAGGCCATCAAGGCATCCGGGGCCTCCGGGAGGGCATGACATGCAGGTCCTGCAGAACTCCGTCAACTTCCTGCTCTCCCTCGGGGCCGCCATCTTCGTCCCCCTGATCATCATCATCGCCGGGCTGATCGTCCGCATGAAGGTCAAGGACGCCATCTCCGCGGGCATCACCCTGGGCGTGGCCTTCTCCGGCATGACCATGCTCATCACCTACATGACCGAGGCCATCACCCCGGCCGCCCAGGCCATGTCCGAGACCATCGGCGTCGACCTGCCCATCACCGACGGCGGGTGGACCACCATGTCCACCATCTCCTGGTCCTGGCCCTACGCCTTCCTCATGTTCCCGCTGGTGATCGGCATCAACATCGTGCTGATCCTGCTCAAGCAGACCGAGACCTTCAACGCGGACCTGTGGAACGTGTGGGGCAAGATCTTCACCGCCGTCGCCGTCTACTACATCACCGGGCAGGTCTGGCTGGCCTTCGTCATCGCCGCGATCCAGGTGGTATTCGAGCTCAAGACCGCGGACTTCCATCAGCACCGGGTGGAGACCATGACCGGCATCCCCGGAGTGACCATCACCCACCGCATGGTGTTCCTGGCCGCGCCGATGTATCCGATCGACTGGTTGCTGCGCAAGATCCCGGGCCTGAACCGGTCCTTCAACGCCGCCGACCTGCGCGACAAGCTCGGCATCTTCGCCGAGAACCACGTCCTGGGCTTCATCCTCGGGGTGCTGTTCGGCGTCCTGGCCCGCTTCGACGTGGCCGGCATCCTGACGCTGGGCATTCAGGCGGCGACGGCGCTGACGCTGTTCCCGGTCATCTCCAAGTACTTCATGCAGGCACTGGAGCCCATCTCGAATGCCATCTCCGAATACATGCGCAAGCGCTTCAGCGACCGGCAGCTGTTCGTCGGGCTCGACTGGCCCTTCCTCGGCGGCGCCAACGAGATCTGGATCGCCGTCATCTGGACCATCCCGGTCACGCTGGCCTACGCCTTCTTCCTGCCCGGCAACGACATCCTCCCCTTCGCGGGCATCGTCAACATCTGCATCGCGGTGGGCGCCTACTTCGCCAGCCAGGGCAACATCATCCGGATGCTCATCCAGTGCACGATCTTCGCCCCCGTGTTCCTGTGGGTGGGCACCGCCTTCGCGCCGTTCATGACCGAGCTGGCCAACTCCACCCGGGCCGTGGAGCTGTCCGCCGGGCAGCTGATCTCCAACTCCTCCATCGACGCGCCCATCTTCACCTACGCGCTGTCCCACCTCATGCAGTTCCTGGACGGGAACTTCATCCCGCTGCTCATCTTCGTGGTCTGGCTGGTCTGCTTCGTCCTGTACTCGCGCAGCCTCATCGCCGAGCGCAACCGGGCCCGCGCCGCGGAGCAGAGCGCGGCCGTGACCGCCTGACGGTCCCGGCGACGACGGCGCAACCGTCAGGGACCGCCGTCGTCGCCGTCCGCATATCACCTGAGAATCCACCAGAAAGCGAGATCACGATGTTAGAAGCCATGAAGAAAGAACTGTGCGAGATCGCCAAGCGGGCCCAGCACGACGGATTGTGCAAGCACAAGTCCGGCAACTTCTCCATCCGCGACGCCGAAAGCGGCCTGCTGGTCGCCTCACCCACCAGCCTGGACCGCGACCTGATGACCCCGCGCGACGTCGTCGTCATGGATCTGGACGCCCACGTCGTCGAGAACGAGTCCGGCCTGCGGCCCACGTCCGAGGTGCTCATGCACCTGGAGATCTACAAGGAGCGTCCCGAGGTGCTCGCAATCGTGCACACGCACTCCGCCTACGCCACCTCCTTCGCCCTGCTGAACAAGCCGATCCCGGCGATCGTCTACGAGGTCGCCAACCTGGGGCTGACCCGGGCGCGCATCCCGGTGGCCCCCTACGGCCGTCCCGGCACCCCCGAGCTGGCCGCCTCCGTGCGTCAGGCGGTGCGCGAGGCCGACTGCGTGCTGCTGGAGAAGCACGGCGCCGTCGCCGTCGATTCGCGCAACCTCTACGAGGCCTACCTCAAGGCCGCCTACATCGAGGAGCTGGCCGAGCTCTACCACCACGCGCTCACGGCCAGCGGCGGCGTCGAGCCCGAGTCCTTCGCCACCGCGGAGCTGCAGAAGTGGGCCTACCCGGCCGAGATCACCTTCGCCAACCAGCGCTGACCACCGACAGGATCCTGGGAGAAGACATGAAGAAGATACTCAACCGCCCCGACACCTTCGTGCGCGACACCATGGAGGGCATCGAGGCCGCCTACGGCGACCGCGTGGGCCTGCTCGACGGCGATCCGCGCGTGCTCGTCTCGCGCTACCCCGCGGCGCCGGGCAAGGTCGGCGTGGTCACCGCCGGCGGCAGCGGGCACCTGCCCCTGTTCCTCGGCTACGTGGGCCAGGGCATGCTGGACGGCTGCGCCGTCGGCGAGGTGTTCGCCTCCCCGGCGGCCGAGAAGATGGCTGACATGATCCGTGCCTGCGACCGCGGGGCCGGCGTGCTGTGCCTGTACGGCAACTACAACGGCGACGTGTTCAACTTCCGCATGGCCTGCGAGGACGTCGAGTTCGACGACATCGAGACCCGGCAGCTGCTGGGCCGCGACGACGTGGCCAGCTCCCCCAAGGAACGGGCGGACAAGCGCCGCGGCGTGGCCGGACTGGTCTACGCCTTCAAGATCGCCGGGGCGGCCGCCGCGCAGATGATGACACTCGACGAGGTCACCGCCGTCACGGCCCGCGCCCTGGACAATATCCGCACCATGGGTGTGGCCACCTCCCCGTGCATCGTCCCCAAGGTCGGCGAGCCGACCTTCACCATTGCGGAGGGACAGATCGAGGTCGGCATGGGCATTCACGGGGAGGCCGGTATCGAGGTGCGCCCCATGATGACGGCGGCGGAGATCGCCGCCCTCGTGCTGGAGACCATCACGGCCGATCTGCCGCTGGCCGCCGGGGATGAGGTCTCGGTAATGGTCAACGGTCTGGGCGCCACCCCGCTGGAGGAGCAGCTGATCGTCTACCGCTCCGTGCATGCGCTGCTGGCCGAGCGCGGCGTGGCGGTAGTCATGCCGCACGTGGGCGAGTTCGCCACCTCCATGGAGATGTCCGGCCTGTCCGTGAGCGTCTTCAAACTCGACGCCGAGCTCAAGGAGCTGCTGCGGGCCCCCGCCTCCACCCCCTTCTACACCAACGCGAACAAGTGAGGCCGCCGTGCTGAACCGTGAAACGCTGGCGGCGATCGCCGAACAGATCAGCGCCTTGATGACCGCCAACCGGGAATACCTGGTCTCCCTCGACCAGGTCAACGGCGACGGCGACCTGGGCATCTCCATGGACGACGGCTTCCGGGCCCTGGCCGCCTACCTCGCCGGACAGGAGCAGACCGACCTCGGACAGCTGCTGCGCGGGGGAGCCGAGGCCCTCAACGGTGCCGCGCCGTCCTCGCTGGGCACCATCCTCAGCTTCGGTCTGATGGGCATGGCCCGCACCCTGCGCGGGAGGACGGAGGCCGACGTGGTCGCCGCCGCGCAGGCCCTGCAGGCGGGCGTGGACGCCATCATGGACAAGGCCGAGTCCAGGCCGGGGCAGAAGACGATCCTGGACGCGCTCGCGCCCGGGGCCGCGGCGCTGACTGAGGGGGCCGGCGCCGTCGCCGCCGGCCAGGCGTCCCTGGGCGAGCTGCTGGCGCGCGCCGCCGAGGCGGCCGCGCAGGGCTCGGAGGCCACGCGGAAGATGGAGGCCGTCCACGGGCGCGCCGCCTACTCCGCCTCCCGGTCCATCGGCGTGCTTGACGGCGGCTCCGTCGTCGGCCGCCTCATCTTCGAGGGCGCCGCGGCCTGGGCGGGCTGAAGGATGCGGATTCGCGGGGGACTGGCAGGGCCTCCCACCCCCGCGGATCCCGCCGTAACGTAGGGGCATGGAATACAGACAGCTGGGAAGAAGCGGCCTGCGGGTCTCCACGATCACGCTGGGCACCATGGGGTTCGGTGGCACCGGGTTCGCCCGCAACGTGGGCCACATTGATGTGGACGGGGCGCGCCGGGAGATCGATATCGCCCGCGACGCGGGCGTGAACCTGATCGACACCGCGGATATCTACTCGGCCGGATTATCCGAGGAGATCCTCGGCAAGGCGCTCGGAGCCGACCGCGATGACGTCTTGATCGCCACCAAGGTGCGTATGCCCATGGGGGAGGGACCCAACGACGCCGGCCTGTCCCGCCACCACATCGTGCGCAGTGTGGAGGCCAGCCTGCGCCGCCTGGGCACCGACTACATCGACCTCTACCAGGTGCACGAGTGGGACGGGATCACGCCGCTGGAGGAGACGCTCTCCGCCCTGGATGACCTGGTGCACGCGGGCAAGGTGCGCTACATCGGCTGCTCCAACTTCGCCGCCTGGCACCTGATGAAGTCCCTGTGGACCGCCGACCGCAACGGCCTGACGCCCTTCGTCAGCAACCAGGTGCACTACTCGCTTCAGACCAGGGACATCGAGCACGAGATCATCCCCACCGCGGTGGACCAGGGCATCGGCATCCTGGTGTGGAGCCCGCTGGCCGGCGGCCTGCTGTCGGGCAAGTATCGGCGCGGGGTTGATGCGCCCGCAGGCAGTCGCCACGTGGAGGGCTGGAACGAGCCGCCGGTCTACGATGCCGAGACCCTCTACGATATTGTGGATGAACTCGTGGCAATTGCCGACGGGCACGGGGTCTTCCCGAGTGCGGTTGCGCTGGCATACACGCTTGCCCAGCCCGCGGTCACCTCGCTGATCGTCGGGGCGCGCAACGAGGAACAGCTGCGGCAGAACCTCGCCGCAGCAGAGTTGAAGCTCACCGCCGAGGAACTTCAGCGACTGGAGCGGGTCAGTGCCACCGGCCTGCCCTACCCGTTCTGGCACCACCTCAACGCCGCCGACCGGCTGAGCCCCGCCGACTTGACGCTGCTGGCTCGGCATCTGCGGGACCGCGGCTGAATGCGGCACCGGGACAGGATAGGTGTCGCCGCTACGCGCAGCCCGCCACGCGCCGGGGCGGGCGCCGCGTAGCGGAGTGCGGCCGGGGCGGATGTCGGTCCCCTGGCCGCCATATGCGCTGAGGCACCATGCACTCCATGCTCGCAGGCTTCATCGGCACCTTGCCGCTTGCCGTCACCGCGCTGCCGGCGGTCCCGCGCAGCCCGGTGCTGCTGTTCGCCGTCCTCATTCAGCCGGTGGCACTGTTGGTCGCCTATCTGGCCGGGCGCGTCGCCTCGCACCTGGTGCGGCGTCGGGCCCGAATCTCGACCTCCACCGCTACACTCACCGCCCTGATCGGCCTGTGGGCCGGGTTCGCCGGCGGCGCCTGGCTGTTCAATGAGGAGTACCTGTGGGCGCCGCGCATGCTTGCCTCCGCCGTCATCGTCGCGGTGATGGTGGTGGGGGTGACCGCGCTGGTGATTACGCGGCTGCAGCACGAGCCGCCGCTGGAGCCGATCGCCGCGGTGGCCCGGCAGGGCGAATCGGAACGGCTCGAACTGAAGTCCTCCGCCCGCGTCAACATGCACACCGGCAAGCGAGATGACGCCATGGAGACCGTGGCCGCAAAGACCGTGGCCGCGTTCCTCAACTCCCGCGGCGGCACGCTGCTGCTGGGCGTCGACGACGACGGGCGCCTGATCGGGCTCGATCCCGACTACGCGACCCTGCGTCAGCCCGACGCCGACCGCTTCGAACTGTTCCTGCGCAGCCTGTGGCGAGTGCGACTGGGAACGAACGCCGCCGCACTGCCGCGTCTGGACTTCGCCCCGGCCACCGACGGGTCGGGCGAGGTGTGCCGGGTGACGGTTCCGCCCTCGCCCACCCCCGTGTATTTGAAGGGGCCCAAGGGCAATGGTGGTACAGAGCTGTGGGTGCGGGTCGGCAACTCCACGCAGCGGCTCGAGGTGGACGACGCCGTCTCCTACATCGCCCGCCGCTGGCCGCAGGAGGTGCGCCCGAGCTTGCGTGCGCGCGTGGGCGCCTACCTGCTCTACCACCGCAAGCGCGCCGCTGCCCCGGAGTCGGCGCAGGCGGACTAATGCGCCTGCGCGGAGGGATAGCCACTGGCGCCGTTGACTCACGATATGAGATAGTGGGAGGGAGCCGAGCGGCGGCAACCGCCCGACTCCCCGGAGACATCCGGAGATGTTGATCTCAGCGGCCTTGCAGGACGCTGAGCAGAGCCGCAAGGGCCCAGATCATCGGCGGAACAGTTTCGACGACGGTCCGCCGGATCTGGGCCTTTTGCTTGCTCTTCATCCCCTTGGGCGCCTTGGCCCTGTGGCGTCGGCGCTTCCGGTTCTTCGACATGCCCAGAGGTCACCTCCTCTCGGTGCACACTCCCCGGCAGAGGTTTCTGCGTTGATCCGGGGTTGCGCCGTGGAGGCGCTGCCATCATCGCACGAATGCGGCGCGTGCTGGGCTCGAACGCAGGCAGTGGCCGGTTGGCGGGGCGGAACCGGGAGTTGCACACATCGGGTCGGATGCCGTGGCGATAATCGGCGGAATCATGCGGTTTCGTCTTATAGCGCGAACCGGTTGCGAGGCTCCAGTGTGCAACGGACCCCTCGCTGCACACTGGAGCCTCGGAACGCGTTTGCGGACGAATGTGAAAACTCCCGTGATTTCAACGAAAAGTAGCGAAGCGCGGGGTTCTGGAAAGCGGTTCATGTGTGCAACGGGCACGGTACGCCCATGCAGACTGCCCAAGCCGAATCCGTGGGGAAGGCTCAGAGGAAGTCGAGGATCGACAGAGCGGTCTGGTAGTCGGTGGCCAGGGCGCTGAGGATACCGCCGCGCACTGCCCCGACGATCGCCTCCACCTTGTCCTCGCCGCCGGCCGCCCCAATGACCAGCGGTATGCGCCTGAGCTCATCGAGCGGCAGCGCCAAGGTGCGCGGGGTCAGCGGTGTGGGCACGGGGCGACCGGCGGCATCGTAGTGGTGATCGAGGATATGCCCGACCGCTCCGCCGATACGGATGGCCTCGCGCACATCCGGGGTCAGGTACTCCGCCAGGATGTTGCCCGCGCCCTTCGCCCCCACTCCGGCCACACCGACGAGGGCCACGTCCGCCCGGGCGGCCAACGCCAGTGTGGTGGCCACCTTCTCCTCGCGCATGAGCGGCCGCAGCAGCGAGGGGTTGTCCACGATCAGCGGCACCGGCATGCGGGCGACCTTCGCCCCGAGCTGGGACGCGATGCGGGTGCAGATGGTCGGAGCATCACGCCCCCAGGACGGCAGACCGCCGGGAATCGAACCGAGTAGTTGGACGATCGTGCAGTCGACCCGGGGGATCTGCGGAATCCGCTGGGCGGCGGCTTGGATGGAGCGTCCATTGCCGACGGCCACGACCTGTCCGTTCGAGACCGAGTTGATCAACAGCTCCGCGGCGGCTTGCCCGACGGCGCCGATGACATCGGTCCCGTCGACCTCGGCGACCCGTACGGCCTTGAGCGGCAACGCCTCCCGCAGCCGTTTCTCGACCGACAGCACGTGTTCCAGAGGGTGGGAGATGGTGATGTGCACGATTCCCTGGTCCCGGGCGCGTGCGAGCAGACGGGAGACGGAGGGGCGGGAGTAGCCGACCTCGCGGGCGATCTCCACCTGGGTGAGGTGCTGCTCGTAGTACATGCGTGCCACCCGCAGCAGCAGTTCGACGTCGCCCCGGGTGCTGTCCTCGCCCACAGCACAATGCTAAGACAGGTCCACCCAGTGGCTGCCGTGCTCCTGCTCAGTGGCCGTGGACGGCGGTGGACGGCCGGGCATGACGGTGTCACTCGGGTCGACACGGGTGGATCGGTGCGAGTCGAAATTTCGATCTTTCGCCGCTCTCGTTGACCCCCGCGGCAGGCGTGCCGCACACTTATCGAAGCGCTTCGACGAAGCGTTTCGAAAACGGAATGTCGGTGAGGATCCGGTGCTCGCAGTGGTTTGCGGGCGCAGGCCGGGCCAGGTCGGGCAGCACCGGGCCGGCCCCGGATGTCTTCCGGACAGGACCAAGGCATCGCCGCAGCGCGGAGGTGTCGAGCAGACCAGGGAGGTGTACATGGCCACCATGCAGGACGTGGCCCGAAGGGCCAATGTCGCCGTCTCGACCGTCTCCTACACCCTGTCCGGCGCCCGCCCGGTGGCCCCGGAGACCGCCCGCCGCATTCGCGCCGCCATGGAGGAGCTCAACTACCAACCCAATGCCATGGCGCGCGGGCTGGCCAGCCGCCGCTCCCACACCCTGGCCATGACCTTCCCCAGCTTCGACACCGCCATGGGCGAGACCGTCTTTGAGATCGTTCGCGGTGCGCAGCACGAGGCCTCCCGCAACGGCTACAACCTCGCCGTCTGGCCCCTGGAGGATGCCGTGGCGGGTGCGGAACTCGTGGCCCTGGTGCGGCAGGGCAAGGCCGACGGCGTGCTGCTGGTCGAGGTGGGAGTCGACGATCCGCGAGTTGCCGCGCTCAAGCGGGCCCGGCTGCCATTCGTCATGGTTGGGCGCACCGCGGACCCGACCGGCCTGGCCTACGTCGACATCGACTTCGAGCGCACCGTCGACGACGCCGTCGGCGAGCTGTATCGGCTCGGCCACCGCCGTATAGCCTTCATCGGGCGTCCCGCCTCCCAGACGGAGGCGGGCTACGGGCCCGCGATCAGGGGTCGACAGGGGTACCTGCGGGCGGTCAGTCACCGCGCGCTGACGCCATTCGCCTTGGCCTGCGACGCCAGTCCTCAGGCCGGCCAGGCCGTGGCCCGCACGCTGATGGAACAGGATTCGCCACCCACCGGCATAGTGGTCATGAATGACATGGCGGCCCTCGGCCTGCTCACCGGACTGCAGGCGCAAGGACTAAGGGTTCCCCGGGATATCTCCGTGGTCGGCGCGGTCTCCTCTCCGACGCTCGGTGCCATGACCACCCCCGTCCTGACGACGACGCATGCGCCCGGCGAGCGCATGGGAGCCTTCGCCACCCGTGCCCTGCTGGCCATCCTCGACGAGCGCCTCGACCCGGCCGACTGCCACCAGCTGGTGACCTGCTCGGTGGTCGAGGGCGAGAGCCTCGGCCCCGCCCCGGGAGCCGACCTGGACGGCAACCATCCGCGCGAAAAGAGCAGCAGCTGAATACAGCCCGCTGAAACCCACAATCTCCCGACGTCAATCGGCGCCGGGCTCCAGCACCACTCCCCAGTGGAGTGACCGTACTCAACGAAGAGGAAACATCATGATGAAGCGCAGGAACTTCAACGCCCTCCTGGCCGCCGCAGCCACCACGGGACTACTCGGCCCGGCACTGTCCGCCTGCGGCTCCTCCGGGTCATCCGGAGGGGGATCGGACACCTTCACCATCTGGGACTACGAATCGGACGACTCCGCCATGGGGCAGGCCTGGGCCCGCGCCGTGGAGATCTTCAAGGAGCAGCATCCCGAAGTCACTGTCAGGATCGAGGACCAGACCTTCGAGCAGCTGCAGAAGAACGCCAAGATCGTGCTGACGGGAGACGACGTCCCGGACATCATGGAGTACAACAAGGGCAACTCCACCTCCGGGCAGCTCGCCTCCCAGGGACTCATCGAGCCGCTGACCGAGCAGGCGACCGAACGCGGCTGGGATGCCAAGCTCGCCGCCTCGCTGCAGACCACCGCCCGCTACACCGAGGACGGCCTCATGGGCGACGGCGACTGGTACGGGGTCCCCAACTACGGCGAGTACGTATTCGTCTACTACAACCAGGACATGTTCGACGCCCAGGGGCTGAGCGTGCCGACCACCCTGAAGGAGTTCGAGGCCGTGTGCGACGCCTTCGTCGCCGCCGGGCAGATCCCGCTGGCCGAGGCCGGCTCGGAGTACCCCATGGGGCAGCTGTGGTACCAGCTCGTCCTGGCCCACGCCGACCGCTCCTTCGTCAACGCCTACCAGCTCTTCGAGGACGACGTCGACTGGAGCGCCGACCCGATCAAGGCCGGAACCGACAAGCTCGTGGAGTGGATCGACAAGGGGTACGTCGCCGCCGACTCCGCCGGCCTGACCGCCGAGGATGCCGGCACCGCCTTCATCAACGGCAGCTATCCCATGTTCGTCTCCGGCTCCTGGTGGTTCGGGCGGATCGTCGGGGACATGGCCGACAAGAACTGGGACCAGTTCCTCTTCCCGGGCACGGAACTGTTCCCGGGCTCCTCCGGGAACCTGTGGGTGGTGCCGACCAACGCCAAGAACAAGGAGCTCGCCTACGACTTCATCGACATCACCCTGTCCGATGAGGTCCAGGCGATCCTTGGTGAGAAGGGCGGGCTGCCGGTGAGTGGCGATCCCTCCACCATTGAGGACGACAAGACCCGCACCATGACCGAGAACTTCGCTCAGATCAACGAGCAGGACGGCCTGGCCTTCTACCCGGACTGGCCGGTGGCGGGCTTCTACGACCAGATCGTCTCCGCCATGCAGTCCCTCATCAACGGTTCCAAGACCGGCGACGAGGCTCTTGCCGACCTGCGCTCCGCATATGACGAGGGCAAGGCCGATATGGGCATTGAGGGCTGACCGTGCACGCCCGAACCGAACGGCCCTCGCGCCGCAGATCGCGGAGTCTGGCCTACCTGCCCTACCTCATTCCGGGAGCGGTCTGCTTCACCATCATCATTCTGGTGCCGCTCGCCCTGAACGTCTGGTACTCGCTCAACAGCTGGAAGGGCGGCATGTCGCCGATGCGGTTCATCGGGCTGGACAATTATGCCCAACTGCTGGATGACGCGAAGTTCTGGGCGTCCTTCCGCAACTCGTTGTCGATGATCGTGGCCATGGTCATCATCCCGACGCTCATCGGGCTGGTGCTGGCTGCCGTCCTGTTCGACTACATCGGCAAGCACTTCGGCTCTCGTACCGCCGCGACGCTGCGCGCCATGTACTACCTGCCGCAGATCCTGCCGATCTCCGTGGCCGGCATCGTGTGGAACTGGATCCTCAACTCCCAGACGGGTGCGGTCAACACGATTCTGCGCGGCCTGGGTGTCACCGACCCGCCCAACTGGCTGGGTTCCACCTCGACGGCGTTGGGCTCGGTCATGTTCGTGCTCATCTGGATCCAGATCGGCTACCCGACCGTCATCTTCATGTCCGCCCTGCAGCGGGTGGACCCGGAGTTGTACGAGGCGGCCGAGCTCGACGGCGCGGGCTGGTTCGCGCGCTTCCGCGCCATCACCGTGCCGCAGATCCGGCCGGAGACCTTCGTGATCGTGCTCACCTGCACCATCGCGGCGCTGAAGGTGTTCGCGCCCATTTACGTGCTCACCCGTGGCGGTCCGGAGAGCTCCACCCTGGTGCCGAGCTACTACTCCTACCTGAACTTCTTCGACAAGTCGAAGGTCGGCTACGGCGCCGCCATCTCAACCGTGCTCACAATCGTCATTATCGTCATCGCCGGCGTCATCCAGGTCTTCCAGAACCGCAGCGCCCGGCGCGAGGAGGAGGGACGCTGACATGTCCGACACCGTCCTCAGCTCAGCATCTGTGGCCACTCGTGCGGCGGGCGCAACCAAACGCGCCCCGGCGCCGAAACCGGGCACGGCCACTCGCAGGAAGGACCGCTTCCATCGGGGTGTCGGACGCTGGATCGTGCTCGCCGTCGTCGGCCTGTTCGCGCTGGCCATGGTGGCGCCGTTCCTGCTGATGGTCATCAACGCCTTCAAATCTCCGGCCGACTACTCCGGCGGCAGCCCGCTGTCCCTGCCCAAGCAGATCTACACCGACGGCCTGGCCTACTTCTGGCAGCGGGTCAACTTCCCCGTCAAGCTGTGGAACTCCATCTGGACCTCGGCGGTGGTGGCGGTCGCCGGCACGCTGCTGTCCCTGCTGAACGCCTACGCCATCGGCGTGGGCCGGGTGCGGGGGCGCGCCTGGATCGTGGCCGTGTTCATGATCGCCAACATGCTGCCGCAGGAGGGGCTGATCTACCCCCTGTTCACCATGGCGCAGCGGGTCGGGCTCACCGACAACCCGTGGTCGATCGTCATCATCTTCACCGTCATCCAGTCGGCCTTCGGCACCTACCTGCTCTCCTCCGTGCTGGGCACCTTCCCACGCGCCCTGCTGGAGGCGGCCGAGCTCGACGGCGCCGGCCGCTGGCAGATCCTGTGGCGGGTGGTCTACCCGATCGTCCGCCCCACCATGAGCGTGCTCGCGATCTTCTTCTTCATCTGGACGTGGAATGAGTTCTTCATTCCGCTGGTGATGCTCACCAGCAATGACAACCAGACCGTGCCGATTGCGCTTTCCAGCCTGCAGGGGGACCGCATGCTCGATGTGCCCACACTCAACGCCGGCGCCCTCGTCTCGCTTGTTCCGACCTTCCTGTTCTTCCTCTTCTTCCAGCGCACCCTGACCCGCGGCGTCACCGCCGGCGCGGTCAAGTAAAGGAACCCGCCATGAAGTTCTCCAACGGCTATTGGCTCGACCGTCCCGGTTACACCGTGGAAAAGGCCCGCGGCCTGCTCGACCTGTCCGTCGGCTCCGCTCACTGCGGCGACACCGGCAGCACTGTTCACGCGTACGCCCCGGTCCGCCCGGTGTCCACCCGTGGCGACACCTTGAACGTGGCGCTGCTGTCGGCGACCTTCACCGCCGTCGCCGACGGCGTCATCAAGGTGGAGCTGGTCAACCACCGCGGCGTGCGCGACCGCGGGCCGCATTTCGCGGTAGCCGCTACGGAGGACTATCAGGGCGAGGTCGAGCAGGTGGCGGGCGGCGTCACCCTGCGGGCCGGCGCGCTGGCCGTGACCCTGCGGGAGGGGGAGGACTGGACGGCTGCCTTCAGCTCCGCCGGACGCCCGCTCACGGCGAGCCTGCCGCGCGCCGTCGCCCACGTCGTCGGGCCGGACGGGACCGCCTACATGCGCGAACAGCTCTCCCTGCGCCCGGGGGAGCGGGTCTACGGGCTGGGGGAGCGCTTCGGCGCCTTCACCAAGAACGGCCAGAGCGTGGACATCTGGAACGAGGACGGCGGCACCGCCTCCGAGCAGGCCTACAAGAACATCCCCTTCTACCTCACCAGCGCCGGTTACGGCGTCTTCGTCGCCGAGGCCGGCGGGGTGTCCTTCGAGGTCGGCAGCGAGGTCACCACCCGCGTGCAGTTTTCCGTGGAGGGCGAGCGGCTGACCTACTACGTGATTGACGGTCCCACGCCGAAGGAGGTGCTCCGGCGCTACACGGCGCTGACCGGCCGCGCCCCGATGGTGCCCACCTGGTCCTTCGGACTGTGGCTGACCACCTCCTTCACCACCGACTACGACGAACAGACCGTCATGTCATTCATCGACGGCATGGAGCAGCGCGGTCTGCCGTTGAGCGTGTTCCACTTCGACACCTTCTGGATGCGTGGCTTTCACTGGTGCGACTTCGTGTGGGACCCGGCCACCTTCCCCGACCCGGCCGGCATGCTGGAACGCATCAAGGCCCGCGGCCTGCGCGTATGCGTGTGGATCAACCCCTATATCGCCCAGCGCTCGGCATTGTTCGATGAGGGCGCCGCCCGCGGCTACCTGGTGCGCACCACCTCCGGCGACGTGTGGCAGACCGATCTGTGGCAGGCGGGCATGGCCCTGGTCGACTTCACCAACCCCGACGCCGTCGCCTGGTACCGCGGGAAGCTCCAGGCGCTGCTGGACATGGGCGTGGACTGCTTCAAGACCGACTTCGGGGAGCGGATCCCAGTGACCGGCATCGCCTGGCACGACGGCTCGGATGCGGAGAAGATGCACAACTACTACACCCACCTTTACAACCGCACCGTCTTCGAGCTGCTGCGCGAGCAGCGCGGCCAGGGGGAGGCGGTCCTGTTCGCCCGATCGGCCACGGCGGGTGGACAGCAGTTCCCCGTGCACTGGGGCGGCGACAACGAGTCCACCTACGCCTCCATGGGGGAGACGCTGCGCGGCGGCTTGTCCCTGTGCGCGTCCGGCTTCGCCTATTGGAGCCACGACATCGGCGGTTTCGAGGGCACCCCCGACCCGGGCGTGTTCAAGCGCTGGCTGGCCTTCGGCCTGCTGTCCTCGCATGCCCGGCTGCACGGCTCGAACTCGGTGCGCGTGCCCT